>DJBM01000125.1:2620-3392 GCA_002430405.1 Actinobacteria bacterium UBA5976 | reverse complement strand
ATAACTATGGCAGATTTGGCTGGGATACCTGGACTCGAACCAAGACTAACTGAACCAGAATCAGTTGGGCTGCCAATTACCCCATATCCCAAAAGGCATTACGCCTAGAAAATTCTATCTCAGGGCGCGCTTGAGAGCGAAATGCTTATTTAATAGCCGAGGTGATGCGAGCTAACGAACGTTCCTGTCCAAGAATTTCTAAGGATTCAAAAAGTGGCGGCGAAACGCGACGTCCAGTAACTGCGACCCGAACTGGTCCAAATGCAACCTTAGGTTTTAGTTCCATGCCATCAATCAAAGCAACTCGCAGTGACTCTTCGATATTTTCAGTTGTCCAGTCGTTGATTGAAATTAGTGCATCTCGAGCAGCCACAAGAACTGGTTGCGCATCTGGCGTCAACACTTTCTCAGCTTCGGCGGAATCAACTTCAAAGCTTGGACTGCCAGGTTGGTCAGCGAACAGGAAGCCGAGCATGCCAACACCTTGGCGAAGTGTTTCCATACGTTCTTGGATTAATGGAATCGCTCGAAGTAAAACGGACATCTGGTCGCTGGCTGGTTCCGCAGAAAGTACACCTTCTTTTATTAAATAAGGTGTGAGCCTTGTTACTAGATCTCGTGGCTCCAAAGTTCTAATCCAGTCGCCATTAACAGAAGTGCATTTCTTTAAATCAAAACGCGCTGGATTTGCATTTACCCGAGCCACATCAAAAACCGTTGCCATTTCTTCTTTCGAGAAGAACTCCACGTCATTGCCAAAAGCCCAACCTAA
>DJBM01000125.1:0-2588 GCA_002430405.1 Actinobacteria bacterium UBA5976 | reverse complement strand
AGTTGTCTTGGTGTGCTGCTCAGGAGGTCTTCACCACGAAGTACGTGCGTGATTTCCATCAGGACGTCATCTACTGGATTAACCAATGTGTAAAGCGGTTCGCCAGTTGCTCGGACTATTACATAATCAGGAACATGCTCGGCAGCAAAAGTAACTTCGCCACGAACTAAATCTAGCCATGTGAAATCGGTATCTGGCATCCGAAATCTAACGACTGGTGCGCGATCTTGCGCCTTGTACGCAGCGACTTGGTCAGCAGATAGTTTTCTACACGCGCCGTCGTAACCTGGAGTTTTACTTGCGGCGCGCGCAGCTTCCCGGCGTTCTTCGAGCTCGTCCTGCGAACAGTAGCAATGGTAGGCATGACCAGATGCTAATAACTTGTCAGCAATTTCCCGATAGATATCCATGCGCTCAGATTGGCGATATGGCCCATGTGGACCACCAATTCCTGGGCCTTCATCCCAATCCAGGCCCAACCAGCGAAGCGCATCGAGTAAATCGGAATAGGACTGTTCAGAGTCTCGAGCAATATCTGTATCTTCAATTCGAAATACAAATGTTCCACCAGTGTGACGAGCGTAGGCCCAATTAAAAAGTGCAGTTCGAATCATTCCGACATGTGGGTTGCCTGTCGGGGAAGGACAGAATCGAACTCGTACGTTTGACACAATTTCTCCTGAATTAATAATTCAATTATCGAACAGTTACTGGATTAGTAAGAGTACCAATGTCCGCAATAGTTACTGATACAGAATCACCGTTCACAATTTGGCTGACACCTGCTGGGGTGCCTGTCAAAATTACGTCACCTGGTAGCAGGGTCATCATGTGCGAAATCCATGAAACCATCTCGCGAGCACTCCGTACTAAGTCGCTAGTATTTCCATCTTGTCGAAGTTCGCCATTTACAGCGCAGGAAATTGCTAAGTCTTCTGGATCAAGATCAGTTTCAATCCAAGGACCCAATGGGCAAAAAGTGTCAAAGCTCTTGGATCGCGTCCATTGCCCATCACTATTTTGCAAATCACGAGCAGTCACGTCATTTGCGCAGGTGTACCCAAAAATTACTTCATCAGCGCGGTCTATTTCGACGTTCTTGGCTAGTGCGCCAATCACAATCGCTAACTCTGCTTCGTGATGAACATTTTGTGACTGTGGCGGGACAACAATGAAGTCGCCCTCTCCAATAACTGTGGTGTTTGGCTTAATGAAAATAACTGGCTCAGTTGGAACCTCGCCGCCCATTTCCTTGGCATGATCGGCATAGTTCTTACCGACGCACACAACCTTGCTTGGGATTACTGGCGCCAAGATTTTTACATCCGCCAAATTAAGTGCCGCCACGGGATCACTGATATCAGGCCACGGCAATCCAGTAATTAATTCGATTTTGTCGCCTGTGATAACGCCGTAGACCGGAAACTCCACACCAGGTACCGAAACTCGAGCAATTCGCATTAGTAAAGACTATCGGCTCTGCATTAAGTGCTTTTTCCTAAGAGCCCGTATGAAATTGCATCTTCGAGTGCCAACCAAGATGCTGCAATTACGTTTTCGCTCACACCCACAGTGGTCCAGCGGCGACCAGTTTGCGCTGTTTCAATAAGTACTCGTGTTACCGCGCCAGTTCCCATACCGCCATCAAGGATACGAACTTTATAGTCAACTAATTCGAGCTCGCGTATTTGTGGGAAATGCTGACTTAATGCTGACCGCAATGCGTTATCTAATGCGTTAACGGGACCATTGCCTTCTCCCGTTGCAACGATGCGGTTTCCACCAGCGTGAACTTTGACGGTTGCTTCGCTCACTATCTGACCGTCTTCGCGTTGCTCAACAATTGTTCGCCACGACTCAACTGTGAACTTCTTAGTTGACTTACCGGCCAAGGCATCTTGCAGTAACAACTCAAAGGAAGCATCTGCGGCTTCAAAGGACCAGCCATGCGCCTCTAGATCTTTAACTTGCTCCACAACTTTTGTGATTGCTTCTGGCTGATTTGAAAGGTCATAGCCGAGCTCTTGACCTTTCATTTCAATAGAAGCACGGCCTGCCATTTCAGTTACAAGTATTCGCATATCGTTGCCGACTACGGTCGCATCAATGTGATTGTAAAGTTCGTGATTAACTTTTAAGGCACTGGCATGTAATCCGGCTTTGTGCGCAAACGATGAAACGCCAACATATGGCTGGTGAGTGTTTGGCGGCAAGTTTGCAATTTCGGCAAGTGCATGCGAAACCCGCATCATGTCTTTGAGTGCGCCATCAGGTAAACAGCGAATCCCCAGTTTCAATTCTAAATTTGCAGCAACGCTGAATAAGTCCGCATTTCCAGTTCGTTCGCCATAACCATTTGCAGTGCACTGCACATGAGTCGCGCCTGCCTCAACAGCAGCAATGCTGTTGGCAATTGCGCAACCAGTGTCGTCCTGGCAATGAATACCAATGCGAGCATTTGTTTTTGCTAATACATCAGCAACAATTTTGCTAATTCCACTTGGCAGCATGCCACCGTTGGTGTCGCACAAGACTGCAACGTCAGCGCCAGCTTTCACGGCTGCGTTAACGGCTTGAATGCCATATTC
>DJBM01000010.1:415-3311 GCA_002430405.1 Actinobacteria bacterium UBA5976 | reverse complement strand
TAATCCAGAAAGAGAAATGACGCGGTTGTGAATTCCGCGTCATCTCAGTGCGCTTGGAGGGACTCGCACCCCCAACCTTCTGATCCGTAGTCAGATGCTCTATCCGTTGAGCTACGAGCGCGGGCACAACTAAATGTGCTTGCTCAGTCTAGCCCAGAACGCAGGTCTGCCAAAAATCGCAGATTTAGATAAAGACTAAATGTCCTCTAATGCGTAGTGGATTGGAATCACTTGGTCTAGACCTGTAATTCCAAAAACCTTAAGTACGCGTTCATTGGTGATTACTAAATCCAATTCGATGTCTGCTTCGCGGCATCGTTTTAGTCCGCGCACAATTACACCCAAACCCGATGAATCCATAAATGTCACATCAGAGAGGTCAATTGCAAGTGCTGAAGCACCTAAGTCAACCGCGGCAATTATGGCGCTGTCGAGTTCAGGTGAGGTGGCAAGATCAACTTCGCCGGATACTGAAATTACGTATCGAGCCACATCTGGAGCTAATTCGATCTGCATACTCTTCCTTCTGGATTTGTATTACTAATCTACGCCATTGTCGGTCATCGGTTGGGCGATGCCTGCAGTCGCCGTTGCTTCCAGGATGGGAAACAAATATTTCATTGGAGAACTTGTGTTTGGCAACCTTAAAACTAATTTGATTTTGGAGCGGGTTGCCTCGCAACTCATAGTAGAACTTGGGATATCTACCTTGAAATCTTGCGCCAGCTCACATGCTTGGAGTTGGTTAAATTCCAACTCGAGTGCGCCCGCTAATGCACTTGAATCAGCTGCGGCATTCAACCGTTGTTGGTTTACTAATGTCTGGCTTATTGATCCCACAATTGGCAGTGCAGAAAACAGCGCTAGAACCAAGGCAAGCATCAAAATAGTGACTTGTCCGGAATCGTTAACTTTTTCAAATTGGATTTTTCGCATTAGCCAAACTCATCGAAAACTGGTTCCAGTCGAGCACGAGCTTTTGCAGTCAATGTGAAGGAGTAGGAAATATAGGGCAACCCGATATTTCGGGTTGTTGTGAGTACCAACTCGACAACTTCACCCTCGGGTATGGCAAGTATTTGGGTTCCAAAGGGCAACGAATTTCGATACGAATCTGGCAGTGGGTCGCCACGGCCGATAATCCTGGCGCCCATTACCGCACCGCTTTCTAACTGTAGTTGGGTTGTTGTGATTCCCAATAAGGAAATGACAATTGCAACAACAAACAAAATTGCTGGCAACACAACCGCAAACTCCGCGACTGCATACCCATGCGTGCGTTGGATTAGAGGCTTGCCACCATCTAATCCAACGCCTAGCACTCTTGGCACGACTAGTTTATGAAAAGGAAGGTGAACGAACTTTGGATGATTTTCCAAATTAGTGCCTGGAATTCTGGACTTGTTAATAACTTGAGTAGAACCCCACCAAGTCCTGCTGCTGCGATAGTGCCAACAGCATATTCAGCTGTTGTCATTCCAGATTCGGACATCAGTGCATTTCGTAATTTATGTTTCACAATTTTCTCCATCTATATATTTACGCGAATGCGTTACTAGATTCTGTTTCAATGAAGGCAGATGGAAAATAGATTGATTCGCTCTGTTGAGTTCTGGCTACTGTGGAAAGTTGAAAAAATTGTTCATCAGGCCAGCCACCAGTGGTACCACTGCGAGCAAAAAGAACGCTGGCAAGAAACACAGTCCAAGTGGCAGCACACTTTTAACTGCAACGGATTTAATGCGATTTAAAGTTGCCATGTCTAATGAAGTTTGGATGGCTTGTTCGAGTTCAGCTAATTGCTCATGGATTGGACTTCCAGTAACCAATGACGCAATTAATGAATCAGTTAGTGGGAGCCAGAGTGTGTTTTGCAATGCCAGCGAATCTAGCGCAAGAGTTAAGGGCTTACCCAGTTTGAATTGAATTAACACAGAGTTGATGTCTGCTTGTGTGGCAGCAGGCAAGTGTGGGCAGATGAATGTGAGGGCGTCTAAAATTGTCATTCCAGATCCAAGACACATTCTTAGAAATCGCAGGGTATTCATCACGCCTACATTTGTTACTTTTTCAGTTGGGGGATTGGTGACTTTACTTTTTTGGATTTTTGGATTCTGTTTGCTCACAGCCAATCCAGGCATAGGAAACATCAAATAAGTTGCTAAAGCAAAACTCAGCGCAGCCAGGGTAATCATGTTTGATCCGACAGCGCCGTTCTTAATAGCCGTTTAATCCATAACAATCCGCATAGTTCCAAGGCGAGACCTGTCATTAGACAAGTGCGGCCACCACTGGTTGTGAATAGCCAAGTGATTGATTGGGAACCCAGCATCATTGCTAGAACGAACCCAATGATTGGTAGGCCAGCCAGTACCAAAACTGTTGCCTTGGTACTGGCCAATTCAGATGCGAGCGACTGCTCCTGCGCTCGATTTCGGATCATTGCCGAAGCTAAATTTGAAAGTGGCTGCGAAATACTTGCTCCCGAGATCGCACTTGCCTGCATAAGTATGCCGTAATCACCCAGAGCACGAAATTTAAATTCAACAGCGTCCCGGTTCATCGCGGTGTAAATATCAGATCGAAGTGAAATGCTAAGTCTGGTTTCAGGCAATAGAACTTCATCGATTCGACTTAATGCAAACTGCAACGCCATGATTTGCGTCGCACCAGAAAGTAATTGTGTTTTAATGCAATATAGAAATTGCAGTTGTTCATCAAAGTTAAGTTGTATCTTCTTGTTTCTACGAAAGCCCAAGGTGGCGAAATGAAATTTTGGTAATACCACCACTTTTGGTAACGGTGCAATAACTAAGTAGCAGGTAAGCCAAGCTAAAATGGAAACCCCAGTCGCCCTCATGCCACCACTTGCATCTTTTCATTTCCTAGGGCAACA
>DJBM01000010.1:0-365 GCA_002430405.1 Actinobacteria bacterium UBA5976 | reverse complement strand
TCGTCGTGCTTGCTAAATTTTGCAATACTGGAAACTCCACGACTTCCACGCTGCGCGTCATGCATTTGAATTACAAAATCAAATGCGAAAAACATTTGGGCATGAATGGCCTGCCTAGGCAACCCTGCTAGAAGTCCCAGTGCCTCAATTCGAGTTGGAACACTCGTTGCATCATCAGCATGAATCGTCGTGGCGCTGCCCTTGTGGCCAGTATTGAGCGCCAGCAACAGGTCGCTAATTTCGCTACCTCTTACTTCACCCACAACTATTCGATCGGGGCGCATGCGCAATGTTTGTCGTACCAAATCAGTCATGGTTACTTGGCCAAAACCTTCACTGTTTGCAATGCGTGATTGCACCTTAAC
>DJBM01000087.1:2482-23001 GCA_002430405.1 Actinobacteria bacterium UBA5976 | reverse complement strand
AGGTGTGGCTTGGGCGCTTGCTCACCCAGAAGCTAAATCTGATGAACTTCTAGAACAATTAATGAAAATTGTTAAAGGCCCAGACTTTCCAACTAAAGCACTTATTGTTGGTCGCACCGGCATTGAATCTGCGTACCGCACTGGTCGTGGCTCAATTACGATGCGCGCAGTTGTGCAAGTCGAAGAAATTAATAAGCGCACCTGTTTAGTGGTAACTGAACTTCCTTACCAAGTTAACCCAGATAATTTAGCTTTAAAAATCGCCGAACTTGTTAAAGATGGAAAAATCAAAGGCATCGCTGATGTGCGCGATGAAGGTAATGAACGCCTTGGTCAACGTTTAGTTGTTGTTCTGCAAAATAGCGCGATTCCAAAAGTTGTTCTAAACAATCTTTATAAGCAGACTCAACTACAAGATACTTTTGGCGCAAACATGTTGGCACTAGTTGACAGCGTTCCGCGCACATTAACTCTTGACGCCTTCGTACTAAATTGGATCGCGCATCAAGTCGAAGTAATTCAACGGCGCACTTCTTATCGCTTACGAATTGCGCAAGAGCGCGTACATATACTCATCGGATTGCTAAAGGCAATAGATCGAATTGACGAAGTAATCGCTCTGATCCGGGCTTCTGAATCTGCTTCGGTTGCGCAAGCTGGCCTTATAAAACTTTTAAAAATTGATGAAATCCAAGCGCAGGCTATTTTAGATATGCAGCTTCGCAAACTAGCTGCACTTGAGCGCAACGAACTCCAAGCACAACACGACAAATTGATGGCAGAAATAGCTGATTATCAGGATATTTTGGCTAATGAGACTCGCCAAAGAAGCATAGTCAGCGAAGAACTTGCAGAAATTGTGAACAAGTTCGGCGATGAGCGGCGAACCACAATAGTTGCTGATGAAAATGATGTAACACACGAAGATCTAATTGCCGTTGAACCGATCGTGGTCACGCTATCTGCTGATGGTTACATTAAACGCACGAAGGCCATCTTGTATCGCTCGCAAAAGCGGGGTGGCCGAGGCGTAAAGGGCGCGGCACTTAAACATGACGATGTAATTACAAATTTCTTTGTTACTACAACTCATCATTGGATATTGTTCTTTACAGACCGAGGTCGAGTATTCCGTGTTAAGGCTTATGAATTAACTGACACTGGTCGAGACGCACGAGGTCAACATGTCGCGAACTTACTTTCACTCGCACCAGATGAACACGTAGTTGAAGTTCTTGATCTACGTGATTATGAACAAGCGAAGTATTTGATTTTAGCAACACGTGGTGGAGTCGTTAAAAAGTCTCGTTTAACGGACTATGACTCGTCTCGAAGCACTGGCCTAGTTGCAATCACAATTCGTGATGAAGATGGCGTGGTTTCAGCCCAACTTGTCAACGACGAAGATGACTTGTTGCTGGTATCAAAGATGGGTTACTCAGTTCGCTGTCACGCGGATGATGCAACTTTGCGTCCAATGGGTCGAACAGCGGGTGGCGTGATTGGAATTAGATTTAAAACGGAAGACGACTACTTATTAAAGATGGAAGTTGCCACGCCCGATTCATTCGTAGTTACCGTAACTGAAGGTGGTTGGGCTAAAAGAACTTCAATCGAAGAATGGAACGCGAAAGGCCGCGGCACTCAAGGTGTTCGAGCCATGCGTTTAGTTGAAAAGCGTGGTGGGCTAGCAGGTGCATTGATTTGCGCTGCGCAAGATGAAATATTTGCGATAGCCAGCAATGGTGTTGTTATCCGAACCCGCGTTGATGAGATTCGCGCTGCCGGCCGAGACACTATGGGCGTTTCATTTATGAAAGTCGGCGATGATGAACAAGTGGTGGCGGTAGCGCGGAGCAGAGCTGCTGCATTGGCTGCGTTAGAAAGTGTTGAAATTCCAAATAACGTCGCAGACCAGGAAGACGCACTAGAAGTAGACGCGGCGGCGGATACTATGACACAAGGGGAAGAGGTTTAAATGTCCGAGTTAGATATGGACCTGAATGACGATGAGCCAACTAAGCGGCATTACTTTGGAAGTACACATAAACGAAAAAGAGCCCAAGAGCCAGCTAAGACTTTCTCCTCTCAAGAGATGTCCCAAACTAAAGACCAAGGTGGGGGTTCGCGAACTGTGCGCCTACATCTGACACATATAGATCCGTGGTCCGCCGCGAAAAGTGCGTTCATGCTTGGGGTAACTATTGCCGGCGTATTACTTGTCGCGGTTACCTTACTTTGGGGCGCACTGTCAGCTGCTGGTGTGTTCGAAGCAATCTCTGGACTTTGGAATGACGCCGCTGGTAGTAATAGCGCGAGTATCAGTTTTCTTTCCCTTGGTCGGTTAATTGGTTTAACTATGGTGATTTCAGCTATAGAAATTACCCTTCTCAGCGTGCTTTCCTCTCTTTATGCCGTGTTGTACAACCTCAGTGTTGGTTTCACAGGTGGTCGGGAATGGACATTTACTGATCGCAACTAGGAACCGCCATTTTGGGTCAAAGCCAGCTTTGAGGTAACCTCTTAACTTGTGCCGCCAATTAGGTGCAAAAGTACGAAAAATGCAACAAAATTCGGGCCTATAGCTCAGCTTGGTTAGAGCGCTTCGCTGATAACGAAGAGGTCGGTGGTTCAAGTCCACCTGGGCCCACGCAAGGTAAGAAACGTAAGAACCGCAAGATTGAAAGGGATACGTAATGAATAAGTTACTTTCGTTAGCATTGTTGGCAGTTGCTGGTTACGTGATTTACCAAAAAATAGAAAGCAGTAAGGCCGAGCAAGAATTGTGGACGCAGGCTACTTCAGAGTAGATTTTGGTTTACGGTTTTACACACATCGGGGAATTAGCTCAATTGGTAGAGCACTGCCTTTGCAAGGCAGGGGTTAGGGGTTCGAGTCCCCTATTCTCCACAAAATAAGTGGAGGTAGATTTTTCTACCTCCACTTTTTATTTTTTACTTTCATTCATATTTCAATTTGTTAATTTAATTATTTCGAGGAGCATGAAGTGGGTGAACTGCGAGATTCCACTCCGCAGGTTAAACGCTTTCTCGCTGGTGCACTATTTAACTCACTTGGCAGCGGGCTAACTCTGCCAATTCTGATCATTTACTTAAATCAAGTGCGAGGATTTTCCTTAACTGCTGCATCATTAATTTTGTCTTGGATGGCAATTACTGGACTTGCCTTCTCACCGATAAGCGGGCATCTAGTTGATAAATTCGGTCCACGCCGAATCATGTTGATTGCGATTTTGATCGAAGCCGTTGCCATGTTTTCATGGTCATTCGTCGACACCGTTAGTGACGCATTACTTGTTGGCACGTTGTCGTCATTAGGAAACGCAGCGATTTGGCCGACGCAAACAACAATGATGGCGCGAATGGTAAGTGAGGATTTTCGGCCAAAATTTTTCGGTTTACAGTTCATGATGTTAAACCTGGGACTTGGGCTCGGTGGAGTCGTTAGCTCATTCATAGTTGAGATAAACGATCCAGCAAGTTTTACCAGGCTCTTTGCCTTAGATGCAGTGACCTATTTAGTTTTCTTTGGATTTATTTTGACACTTCGTGGAACTGGCGGTCCCCTCAAAAAGACACAAATGGAAATAGAAAATGATGGTGGCTATCGGCAATTAATTGCAGACCGAAGTTTCATGCGCCTTTCAGCCGCAAAGCTACTACTCCTTACATTTGGATATGCCTCACTTGATGCTGGACTGCCAACGCTGTTAACTCTCTATGGTGATTTATCAGTAAAGGCACTAGGACCAATTTGGGCAGTTAACACTGGCGTGATTGTCTTAGGTCAAATCTTCGTAATAAATCGACTTGATGGGCGAAGTCGAGTGCGTCTAATGTTCGGCATCTCATTAATTTGGTCAGTAGCTTGGATAATTATCGGACTTAGTGTTTCGCTGGATCCAAAAGCAACATTCGCACTGACTGCAATTGGCGTGGGCATCTTTGCACTTGGCGAAATGATCTGGTCCACAGTCGGGCCCACGCTAACAAATGAGCTTGCACCCGAAAACATGCGTGGTCGTTACAACTCAGTTGATGGTTTAATCTGGGTTTTTGCCGGGGCTATGGGTCCTGCTCTTTCAGGAATAATGTTGCAATATGAATTAATCGCCCTTTGGATTGCAACAATTGTGGTGGGTCAGCTAGTAGCAGGAATCTTAGTTTCACGATTAAGAAGTCTGCTAACACCAGCCCAGGATGGTCGAGTATCGGAAACGCAAAAATAGTTTTGAATTATTTTCTGCACACAGGCAGGAGACAGAAAAAACCCTGATCAACCAAAGTATTCTCAGGATACCTAGGGTTAACCCCACAGGATATCCCCAGCTAAATACCCATTGTTTCGGGGGTTTTCCCCACATTATCCACGTGGTTATCCACAGGGAATATTGTTTCTGTCAGCACCTGGCCATAAAGTCATTACTAGCGTTTAGATCAGTGAAAAATAGATAATTCTCCCGATCAAGTGAACTAAACAAAACTTATTTTCAGTAGTTAATAAAAGGTGGTCAAATGAGCGTCGCGGAATTTCCCCGCAATTACGAAGAAGAAGGCGCACTCACCCCACCGCAAGATATAGTCGCGGAACAATCTGTACTTGGCGCAATGTTGCTTAGCAAGGATGCCATTGCCGATGTTATTGAAACTCTGCGCGGAATTGATTTCTACAAGCCAGCTCATGCCACGATCTACGGAGCCATCTTAGATATTTACGGTCGCGGCGAACCTGCAGACGCAATCACTGTTGCTAATTATTTGAGCAAGTCAGGTGCACTTGGAAATGTTGGTGGCGCTGGCTATCTTCACACACTTGTGGCAAGTGTGCCAACTGCGGCAAATGGTTCCTATTACGCGCGCATTGTTACCGAGCGCGCAATTTTGCGCCGCTTAGTCGACGCTGGTACTCGGATTGCGCAAATGGGTTATGCCGGAGACGCCGAAGTCGATCAACTTGTTGATCGCGCACAAGCTGAAGTTTACGATGTGACTGGTCGACGTACTTCGGAAGACTACGCTCCACTGTCCGAAATCATGCCGCACACACTTTCTGAGATTGAAGCAATTGAAGGTCGTGGCGGCCAACTTGTTGGAGTACCAACAGGCTTTCAAGCACTCGATGACATCACCCACGGTCTTCATGCTGGTCAGTTAGTCATTGTTGCTGCCCGCCCTGCTATCGGTAAATCTACGCTTGGTCTAGACCTGGCGCGTTCGGCAAGTATTAAACACAATTTAACTTCCGCAATTTTCTCACTTGAAATGAGCCGCAATGAGATTGTGATGCGGCTACTATCCGCTGAAGCTCAAGTTGGCTTGAACCATATGCGCGCTGGCACACTTAGTGATGCAGACTGGGGCAGACTTGCAAACAAAATGGGGCAGGTAAATGATGCCCCATTATTTATCGATGATTCGCCAAATATGACAATGATGGAGATCCGCGCAAAAGCGCGTCGACTAAAACAACGCTTTGATTTAAAGATTCTCATCATCGACTATTTACAACTCATGTCATCTGGAAAAAAAGTTGAGAGTCGCCAAGTTGAAGTTTCGGAGTTTTCTCGCTCGCTTAAGTTGCTCGCTAAGGAACTTGCGATACCAGTAATTGCGATCAGTCAGTTAAATCGTGGCCCCGAACAGCGACAAGATAAACGCCCGATGCTTTCAGACTTGCGTGAATCCGGATCACTGGAGCAGGATGCCGACATGGTTATTTTGCTACACCGGGAAGATGTTTATGAACGCGAGTCACCACGCGCCGGCGAAGCAGATTTTATTTTGGCTAAGCACAGAAATGGGCCAACTGGAACTGTTACCGTTGCATTCCAAGGTCATTACAGCCGATTTGTTGACATGGCCACGTCGTAAATTTTATTTCTTGTCTTTAAAAGATGCGGATCATGTCCACTACATAAACCCAAATCAATCGCATTAATTTAGCCAACTTGCTAGAGCGCCCAGCCACTTCGCAAGAGCAAGTGGACTCACACTCTTCGCTATTCAGACAAGCCTTAAGCGAACTCGTTCAGGCCTGATAACCAGCCTCTACACTTTTAGATATGACGCTTCGCCGAAGACTGCAACTAATTATTTCTATTTTTGCAGTGACTCTTATTGGCACTGCAATTTGGGAACGCATCATATATCTGCGAGCTAGATCTGAACTTTCACTCACGTTGGCAAACAATATGGAATTAGATGAAGTTGCTAAACAACTTTCAGCAGCTTTAAGTGTCTCTCTGCTTTTTAGCCTCACGCTATTAGTTTTAGGTTGGATCTTTTTGGAGCGCTGGGTACTTGCTCCGTTAGACGAAATGCGAACCGAGTTGCGGCTAGTTGCCAGCGGCACAATACATCAAGTAATTGAAGTTGCGAATCCTCCTGAGATCAGACTGGCTGCAGCAGATGCTGAATCAATGCGAATAAATTTAGTTTCCCAAATCGATTTAGCTCGCGCCGCATGGCAGGGTTTAGAGCAAGATGCACCACTAGTTCTTTCCATGAGAAATGCCCTATCGCCAACAATTCTGGATTCACGAAGTGCTGGCCTAGATATTTTTGGACAGACCATGCCGGCCTCCGGAGCTATCGCAGGGGACTGGTGGGATGTTATTCGCACGCCACAAGGCTTCGCTATTGCCATTGTCGATGTAACAGGTCATGGCCCAGAAGCTGGCGTTGTCGGATTGCAGATCAAAGCGATTATGACTGCTGCGCTTTCGGCCGGTTTCCCACCGGAGACTGTGATGGATCGAGTTTCTGCGGGGCTCTCTGATGTTGACGCGCTGCTTGCCACCGCAGTAATTATCAATATTCCAAATGACATGCATCTGCCAGTACAGGTCGTCAACGCTGGGCATCCGGCTGGATATTGGATTGATCATCAATACTTATTGACTGCGCTGAATCCAACCGGACCAATGCTTGGTGGCTTTGGAGGAAACTGGGCCAGCAAGGAATTTATGTTTGGTGCGCAGCATCGCATCGTCCTCGCCTCCGATGGGTTGCTAGAAACCCAAGACGGTAAAGGCGAAGAGTTCGGCACCCAAGGACTTGTTGCTTCGGTAGTTTCAGGAACCCAAAGTCAAAGTTCAACGGATTTAACCAATTTAATAGTCTCAGCCGCTCGCCAGGATTCAGTAACTTGGCATCGCGACGATGTATCAGTTGTGGTGATTACCCGTAGGCTCGGACAATGAGTGATTCACCTAATCCACTGCTTCGCCAAGAAATGGCAGAGCTGCCAACGTATAAGGCAGGTAAAAAAGTAGCGCCAGTGAATGGACTCACTGCCTACAAACTTTCAAGTAACGAAAATGCACACCCCCCGCTTCCAGGTGTTTTAGCCGCAATTACTAAGGCCGCGTTAGACATAAATCGTTACCCTGATCCATTTTGTGGAGAATTAACTAAAGCGCTTGCCGAAAAATTTGCAGTCTCCATTGACGAAGTTGCAACGGGTACGGGATCAGTTGGAGTGTGCCAACAGATAATCCAAGCTGTTGCAGGGGCTGGAGATGAAGTGATGTATGCGTGGCGATCTTTCGAGGCTTACCCAATCATCACCACAATTGCAGGCGCAACAAATGTTGCAGTGCCACTGACTTCAACTGGTGAGCACGATCTGGCAGCTATGTTGAAAGCGATAACTCCAAAGACTCGAGTTATTTTTATTTGCACCCCGAACAATCCAACTGGTGGAATAGTTACGCAACAACAGATAACAAAGTTTCTAGAGCAAGTTCCTCAGGAGATATTGGTTGTAATTGATGAAGCATATGTGGAATTCAATTGTGACCCAGATGCCATTGATGGCATAGCAACAATGAAGGAGCATTCTAATGTTGGAGTGCTACGGACTTTTTCCAAAGCGTATGGCCTAGCGGGCTTACGAGTGGGATATTTCATCGGACCCAAACACATCGCAGAGGCAGTGCGAAAAACCGCGGTGCCATTTGGAGTTTCAAACATTGCACAGACTGCCGCTGTAGTCTCTCTTGAGAATGAGGTCGAATTATTTGAACGCGTTGAACAAGTTATTGCCCTGCGCACCTGGTTCGAATCCGAACTAACAAAACTTGGTTTTAACTTGCCAGTAAGTCAGGCAAATTTTGTCTGGTTACCATTGGCGGACCGCACCCTAGATTTCGTTACTAAGAGTGAAGGTATTGCAGTTGCAATCCGACCTTTTCCTGGCGAAGGAGTGCGCATCAGCATTGGCGAGCGAGAGGGCCTGGCGCGAATCATTGAACTTGCAAAGGACTTTGTTTCTTAACTGATTCAATCGCAACGACAATTGCCACACTTGCAATTACGATTAGGCCACCGATGATTATGTTGACGGTGAGTATTTCATTAAAAATCATTATTCCAAGTGCAACTGCGACAACTGGATTTATGTATGCGTAAGTAGATACCAAAGTAATAGGCGCATTCTCAAGCAACCAGGTGTAAACCGTGTATCCAACGAGAGATCCAATGACAACTAGGTACACCCACCCGCCCCAAGACCTGTAACTTGCATCAAAGAAATCCCCAACACTTTCGCGGTGGATCAGGCCAGCGATCAATAAAGCAATGGCGGCCCCAGCCATTTCATATGTACTAAGCAAAAGTGGGTTTTCGGGCGTATCCATTCGTGGCGCCAAGAAAGAACCAAGTGACCAGCACAAGTTGCCAAACAAAATAATATACATCCAGAGTGTGACGTTGTCCGCTCCAGCGCCTGGGCGTGCTTGGGTTTGCCCAGGCAACATGATGATTGCTATTCCAATTAAGCCACCAACAATCCCAGCTAACGAAATTAGTTTTGGTCGATCGCGATCAAGCGTGCGAAACAGTGCAGTCCAAATCGGCATTGCTGCCACAATCAGCGAGGCCACACCAATCGGAACGACTCTAGTTGCCATTGACATAGTGCCAAGCCCCACGCCTAACATCAGCACACCGAGAAAAAGAGAACTGGCTAGTTGACTTCGGGTCAATCGTAGGGATTGCCACCCGTGTCGTAAACCGAGAAATAAAACTAAAAGTGCACTTGCTGCAGCAAATCGAAATGACATAGACATCAATGGCGGCATAGTTTCAATTGTGAAAGCAATGCCAATGTATGTCGTTCCCCACGCTAGGTACATAACACCGAGTCCGAGTGCGACTTTAGTTTTCAGCGAGGAATTCACAACCCCAACACTATTGCTCGCGGCCACAACTTATTGCATGGCAGCGGAGCCGCCGCAACTAAGTTATGACAGTGCAGATTTAACGGCAGCTGCAACTTGGGTGCCATCAGCGCGACCGGCAACCTGCGGTGATACAAGTTTCATTACTGCGCCCATAGCACTAGGCCCAGTTGCGCCATCGGCAGCAGCCCGCAGTACTGCAGCAGCGATAATCTCTTCCAATTGCGAATCTGATAATGCGGCAGGTAAATATCCTTGGATGATTTTCAATTCAGCGCGCTCTTTGTCGGCGAGTTCTGGACGCTTTGCATCATCGTAAGCGCTCGCAGCCTCTTTACGCTTCTTGGCTTCTCGATTAAGAACTGTAATAAAATCTTGCTCAGTTAATACCCGCGCTTCTTTACCAGAAACTTCTTCGTTAGTAATTGCAGCAAGAACCATGCGAAGAGTTCCCGAAGTCAAGGAATCTTTTGCGCGAATCGAAACAGTGAGATCTAGGTGGAGTTGTTCTTTCAGTGTGGTCATGACTACATATTGTCAGATGTCGAGAATTTCCTGACTAAGGCACAGGTGTAGCACCCGTTGCTGGGTCCACTATTGGGATAGCTGGATTTGGAATTACGGCGCCGGTAATTGGGTCAATAATCAAGGTGCCATCAGCTAGCCCTTTTTCATTTTGCCTAGCGCGCCTTTCCGTTTCACAAGCAATTAGTGCTTGTGGTTTTATACCACCACATTCGTCCTCTGACATCGAAATGATATTGTCAACACCACCAGCATTTAGACCATTAAGAGTTGTCAATTTCCACGGAGTTTTTGGCGTACCCTCTAAGGCCCCGATTAGTGCGTCGCGCCAGATCGGACCTGGAAGTGTTGAACCAAAAACTTGAGAAAAATACCGGCCACCAATTCTTACATTTTTCATTGGGTATTTCTGTCCACCTCTAGGATCACCAACCCAAACGGAGGCAGCCATGTCCGGGGTGTAACCAACAAACCACACGGCAGCTGAACTATCGGTAGTTCCAGTTTTACCGGCAGCTGGACGATCAATGTCCATAGCCCTACCAGTACGACCATCGAGCGGTCCATCAATCACACCTGCCAGAACAGCCGTGGTGCTATCAGCAACCAGCAAGTCAACGGTTTGCTTGCAATCTGCACTTGGCACGGCTAGCTCAACACCAAAGCGATCTGTAATTGTTGAAATTGCAATAGGTGAACAATTTAATCCGTGAGCCGCAAAAGTCGCCATTCCTACCGACATGTCCAAAGTAGTGACATCAAAACAGCCAAGTGTGAAACATGGAAATTTTTCAAATTCCTGGCCGTTACCTTGCCGGACTCCGGCAGCTGTTGCGATATCGATTGGATCACACAATCCGAGTTTTTCTTCCAGTCCAACAAAATAGGTATTTACTGAAAATGCAGTGGCGCTCAACATATCAAATGCGCCAGATGAAGTAGAGTTTTGCACTTCATACGGTGCGAATCCGTCACCAGTGGCACATTCCACAAAACCTTCGAATTTTTTCTTCTCTGGAGAGCTGATTACTTCGAATGGATCCCAGCCTTGTTTGAAAGCAGCAGCGATGGTGAACGCCTTAAATGTTGAACCAGCTTGAAAACCTACTGTGCCATTTGAGTCAACTGGAGTGTTGTAATTTACCGTGGTGTAGCCTGCGCCACTGCGGCCCCATTTTCGATTTTGTGCCATAGCGGTGATTTCACCTGTGCCTGGCCGAACCATTGTTATTGCTGCTGCTTTTCCACTTGGATCATCAAAAGGAATTTTTTCATCAACGGCGGCCTGAGATGATTTTTGTGCTTTGGGATCCAAAGTGGTTTTGATAACCAGCCCACCGAGATTTAAAAGGCTCTCACGAGCCTCAGGAGTGTCACCAAAGATCGGATCGTTTCTTAAAACCGTCAAAACGTAGTCACAAAAATAGGGAGCGGCAGAGGTGGTGCAGCCATTAGGAAGTTCAGTCGGATTTAAGTCCAAGCTAACTGGCACCGCGATAGCAATTTCGGCTTGTTCTGCCGTGATGAATCCAGAATTAACCATGGCTTTCAAAACTAAATCGCGGCGCGACTGGGCGCGCTCTGGGTATCGGGTTGGGTCATAACGTGATGGGTTTTGCACCAGCCCAGCTAAAGTAGCGGCCTGAGTAAGTGTTAGATCGAGTGCGCTCTTAGAAAAATATCTTTGGGAAGCGATCTCCACTCCATAAGAACCTGCGCCAAAGTAAGCAATGTTCAAATATCCAGCGAGAATTTCTTTTTTCGTTAGTTCATTCTCAAGTCCAATTGCATATCTTGCTTCGCGCAATTTACGATTTATGGATATCGCCGTCGCGGCTTGTTGCTCTTCTTTTGTGGTGGCAGCGGTCAACAAAATTTGTTTCACGTATTGTTGCGTGAGTGTTGAGCCACCTTGAACTTGACCGCCTGAACCAGTAGATATCGAAGCTCTAATTGTCGCCTGAATATCGACACCAGCGTGGTTGAAAAATCGCTGATCTTCGATTGCGATTACTGCTTGTTGCATAAGTGGAGAAATTTCCTCGAGTGGAACCTCTATTCGATTCTGAGCATAGAGAACGGCCAGAATATCTCCCTTAGCATCCAAGATTGTGTTTTGCTGTGGCAATGGAACTTGGGTCAAATCGCTGGGCAAACCGCTAAATGCTTGCACACCATTTCGAGATGCCAAGCCAATTCCGCCAGCGACGGGCAGCACAATAAGTGCGCTAACTATGCCAGCAAGCGCGGTAAAAGAAATCATTTTAGTCAAAAGTCCAAAACGATTGAGTTCAGTGGCTGAGCGTTTATTTCCCATAACTACTCAATGGTAACTTGCCTAATTGGCAATCTGAAACGCGGATATATCTAATTTGTAACATTTAGATTGCGGGGAAAAAACTCCCACCAAGGTATTGACATGGGTAGCGAATACCCCAATAGTTAAGCAATCGGTAGTTACCTTATTATTTTGCGTAAGTTAATCGATCGGTGTAGATCCAAGTATGAGAGGATTCGAATCGTAAATGTGGAACGCTGAATGGAGCCGAAGCGCGGCGTGTCGAGATACAGATCCAGACTTATTGTTTGCGCAAGGCGCAGCGCAAAATCGAGTGAAGGTTATTTGTGCTGGTTGTTCCGTTAAAACTGAGTGCCTAGCGGATGCGCTAGATAACGAAATCGAATTCGGTGTTTGGGGCGGAATGACGGAGCGGGAACGTCGCGCGCTGTTGCGCCGTAGATCAAATGTCAGCTCCTGGCGGGAGCTCCTTATGTCTGCTCGCCAAGACTACGACCGCTTAGATCCCGTGGCTTTTGTGCACGGTGCTTAAGCCCAACATTTTTTGTTAGTCATTAACTGTCGTATGCTCTAAATATGACAAAATGGGAATACTTGACTGCACCCGTGTTGGTGCACAACACAAAAGCAATTCTTGACAACTTTGGGCTTGACGGCTGGGAGCTTGTCGCAATTGTGCCTGGCATGAACACTGAAAATCTCGTGGCTTACTTCAAGCGACCAAAGGGTTAAGGAAAAAAATGAGCATTGTTGAGGATCGTTTAACTGCACTTGGAATTTCAATTCCAGAAGTTGTTCCGCCGGTAGCTTCATATGTGCCTGCCGCTCGCACCGGGAATCTTGTTTTTACCTCTGGCCAACTCCCATTCGTTTCTGGCGAACTAATTGCAACCGGACTGTTGGGCAAAGATGTTGACGAAGAGACTGCTAGCAAATGCGCGGCGCAATGTGCGGTTAATGCAATTGCTGCCATTAAGTCCTTAATTGGCGACTTGGACAAAGTTGTTCGTGTGGTAAAAGTTGTTGGGTTTGTGGCAAGTACTCCGGAATTTACCAAGCAACCTGTTGTAATAAATGGTGCAAGCGATTTATTTATTAAAGCTTTTGGTGATGCTGGCAAGCACGCCCGATCTGCAGTCGGCGTAGCTTCACTGCCACTTAATACCCCAGTTGAAGTAGAAGTAATCGTCGAAGTCCGCGACTAAGTAGAGTTAATAGCGCAATCAAGTAAGGGCTTCAAAAAAAGGTAAGGAGGGCGTGATGATTGATAAAAATCTACAAAAAACTCCACTCTTTTCCGCGCTCGATGAAGAAGCCGCGATAGCTTTACAAAAATCCATGGTCCCGCAAACTATTAAACGGGCAAGCACACTCTTTCAAGAGGGTGACGCAGGAGATCGACTTTACGTCGTTACCGCAGGAAAGATTAAGTTAAGCCACGCCTCAGGTGATGGCCGCGAATCTGTGCTTGCGGTGCTTGGCCCCGGAGATATGTTCGGCGAACTTTCCTTGTTTGATCCAGGTCCGCGAACAGCCACCGCTTCTGCAGTGACTGACTCTGCGGTTCTAGGGCTTGGAAATACAGATTTGAACCCTTGGCTGGTGGGGCGACCAGAAGTTGCTCAGAAACTATTACAAGCATTGGCGCATCGATTACGTCGAACAAATGAAGCAATGTCAGATTTAGTATTTGCCGATGTCCCCGGCCGAGTAGCAAAGGCACTGCTTGATCTGGGGGAAAAATTTGGCACGAAAACTGAAGCCGGAATTTATGTTAATCATGATTTAACGCAAGAAGAGCTTGCGCAATTAGTTGGCGCGTCTAGAGAAACCGTAAATAAAGCCCTTGCTGACTTTGTAAGTCGTGGCTGGCTTAAGTTGGAAACGCGCTCAGTGGAACTTCTTGACCTCGATCGTCTCTCAAAACGCGCTCGATAACACCACAACTAGTTTTAAGTTATGGCCAACCGGGAATCTAAGAAAGCACTCGCAGCCCGCGCCCAGGATATAAATGAAAAGCTAATGCACATGTTTCCCGATGCTAAGTGTGAATTGGATTATGAAAACCCACTTCAACTTTTAGTAGCAACCGTCTTGTCAGCGCAATGTACGGATAAGCGCGTAAACATGGTCACACCAGTTTTATTTAAAAAGTATCCAAGAGTTACAGATATTGCAGCCGCCCCACTTGAGGCGATTGAAGAAATAATTAAATCGACTGGATTTTATCACAACAAAGCCATCTCAATTAAGGGATTGGCCGCAATAATTATTGAACGCTTCAATAGCGAAGTACCAAACTCACTTGTTGAACTCGTAACGTTGCCAGGAGTCGGACGCAAAACTGCAAATGTAGTTTTAGGGAATGCATTTGGTATTCCTGGTGTGACCGTCGATACTCATGTTGGACGAACATCACGGCGACTTGGCTGGACTAAAAATACCGATCCAGTAAAAGTGGAATTCGATATCATGGAAATTTTCCCACCTCAAGAATGGACGATGTTAAATCATCGGCTGATTTTTCTGGGTCGTAGAGTTTGTCACTCTCGAAAACCTGCCTGCGGTGCGTGTGAACTCGCAAGCATGTGTCCATCATTTGGCGAAGGTCCAATGGATCCGAGAGAAGCAGCAAAACTAATTAAGGCGGGTGCTTAACATAGCAACTCCAGAATGGCTAAAGACCCTTATTGAAAGGGTTCCCGACTTAATCTCAAGTGATCTATCTCGACATGAAGTTCCAGATGAAAGCACTCGCGAAGCTGCAGTACTGGTGTTATTTGGGCCACGGGATAATTTTGGCGAAGTAGTCATCATTGAACGCGCCTCACATCTGAAAGCTCATCCTGGCCAACCAGCTTTTCCAGGTGGTCGAGTTGAAGAGGGTGACTCTTCACTTGCGCAAACTGCGCTCCGCGAAGCTCGGGAAGAAATTGGGTTGGATCCAAAAAGTGTAGAAGTGTTGGGCGAGCTTCCTCAGCTCTGGATTCCGCCTTCGAATTTCAAAGTCACCCCAGTTTTGGCATGGTGGCACACCCCCCATGAACTAAAAGACATTGATACCAATGAAGTTCAGTGCGTCCATCGCATTTCGCTAAATGATTTGATCAATCCAGCGAATCGAATACGGGTTCGACACATAAATGGTTCATTCGGACCTGGCTTTACTGTTGAGTCAATGCTCATCTGGGGATTCACTGGTGGTTTAATTTCGCGGCTCATGGATATTGCAGGCTGGGCAACCCCGTGGGATGAATCAAAGATTGTGGAACTACCAGCGCCCGCACCGAACACGGAAGTAACAAGTTGAATCCACTTTATTTAGACATTACTTTGCTTGCATTTGGAATCTTTATTGTTATTTCTGGTTGGCGACGAGGATTAATAGTCAGCACCCTTTCACTTGTCGGATTATTTGCAGGTGCTTGGTTTGGACGATCGTTAATTGAAATTGTTACTGGTGCCTCAACAGCATCATCACCTACCCGCACCGCACTAAGCGCAACAGCACTTTTCCTTGGAATGGGATTTGGTAGCGCATTGGGTAGTTTTATTGGAAATCGAATTCGTAATATTTTCAGTTGGTCGCCAATACGTTTCCTTGATAATTCCACGGGTGCCGCAGTTTCAATTGGGGCGTGGTCGATTGTTGCTTGGTTTATGGCAACAACGTTATTGGCCGCACCGATGTCTTCACTTACTAACATGCTCAACGAGTCAAAAGTGATTGTGGCACTTGATCAATACATGCCAGTTCAGGTTCGAGATGGCGTTGAACTCGTAAGAATTTATGTTTCTAACTCTGACCTGCCAAGCAGCATAACTGAAGTGCTGTTAGCTCCACCGGTTGAACCTCCGAATGCCACTACCACAGCGCAGCCAGCGATTGCCCTGGCTTTGGACTCAGTAGTGAAAGTTGAAGGTACAGCTATTGAGTGCAACACGCGGTTAACTGGCTCAGGATTCGTCGTGGGGCAAGATTTAATAATTACCAACGCACACGTTGTTGCTGGCATCACGAACCCAACAGTTCGAATTAAGGGTAAAGGGAAATCATTTGAGGGATCGGTGATTTACTTTGACCCGGCTGATGATGTGGCATTAATTCGCACCTCGGGTATCCCATCGGTGGCATTGCGTATCAGCGAACCACTTTCTAGAAGTGATGACGCCGTGGTAGCAGGCTTCCCAGGTGGTGGACCACTGGCTTTGATACCTGCTCGCGTAAGGAGTGTTTCGGAAACTTTAGGTACAGATATCTATGGCAAAAGTCCAGTCACTCGAGAAATTTATGCACTTTCAGCAGATATCAAGCAAGGTGATTCTGGCGCTCCAATGCTTGCATTAGACGGTAGTGTCGCTGGCCTAATTTTTGCGGCTTCAGCGATCGATGATCAAGTAGGTTACGCGCTATCGGCTAATGAGTTCATGGTGGCAGTAAATAGTGTTTATTCAGACATGCCAGCCGTAAGTACAGGAGATTGCGCAGGAGTTCGCTGATGAATTTCTCGTAAGACTTGAGCAATATCACTTGACCTAACTCAAAAGTGGGACAACTATCGTTACTAATACAAATTGTCCACGAATATCAACGGAAAGTACGGATCCCAATGAGCGGTGAAGCATTAGAGAACCTGTCGCACGAAGATCGAATTTTTGAGCCTTCACCTGAATTTGCCGCCAATGCAAATGCGAAAGTTGACCTCTACTATCAAGCCGATACTGACAGAGACAAGTTTTGGGATGAGCAAGCAAAAAATTTGCAGTGGGAAACGCCATGGAGCCAAGTTTTAGATTGGTCAGCGGCGCCAGTGTCGAAATGGTTTGTCGGCGCAAAACTAAATGTCTCAGTTAACTGCCTGGATCGTCACGTTGCGGCAGGCAATGGCAATCGAGTTGCGATCAACTTTGAAGGTGAACGTGGGGATACCCAGACCATTACATACAAGAATTTGTTGGATCGAGTTAGCCAAACGGCGCATGCGCTAACCGAACTCGGAATTAAAACTGGTGATCGCGTCGCAATATATATGCCAATGATTCCAGAAGCTGTTATCTCGATGTTGGCTTGCGCTCGAATTGGAGCGCCACACTCGGTCGTCTTCGGAGGTTTTTCCGCTGAGTCATTGCGCAGTCGAATCGAAGATGCGTCAGCAAGCGTGGTGATTACTGCAGATGGTGGTTTTAGAAAAGGTAGTCCGTTTGGGCTAAAGGCAGCAGTGGATGAAGCTGTTGCGTCGATCCCAAGTGTTAAAAAAGTTTTAGTCGTGAAGCGTACCGAACAAGAAGTCGATTGGAATAGTGAACGAGATGTCTGGTGGGATGACATTGTTGCTAAGCAGTCAACCTCGCATACGCCAGAATTTTTCGATTCTGAGCATCCACTTTTCATTCTTTATACTTCTGGCACCACTGGAAAACCAAAAGGAATTTTGCACACCACGGGTGGATACTTAACTCAAGTTGCATATACCTATCGGATGATTTTCGACATCAAGCCAGAAACAGATGTTTATTGGTGTACTGCGGACGTTGGTTGGATCACGGGCCATTCCTATGTTGCTTATGGGCCGCTAGCTAATGGCGCCACGCAAGTAATTTACGAAGGTACTCCAGATACTCCGCATAAAGGACGCTGGTGGGAAATTATTGCCAAATACGGCGTAACCATTCTTTACACTGCGCCAACTGCAATTCGAACATTCATGAAGTGGGGCGATGAGTTTCCCCAAGCCCATGACCTATCAAGTTTGCGTCTACTAGGTAGCGTTGGTGAACCAATTAATCCGGAAGCTTGGATGTGGTACCGCGAAGTGATCGGTTCCGACAATTGCCCGATAGTTGACACTTGGTGGCAGACCGAAACTGGCGCAATCATGATCAGTCCCTTGCCTGGTGTAACCGCGACAAAGCCTGGCTCAGCCATGGGGCCGATACCCGGAATTAATGCAGAGATTCTTGATGATTCTGGTACCGCAGTTGGTCACGGCAGTGGTGGCTATTTAGTGTTAACAAAACCTTGGCCCGCAATGCTGCGTGGCATCTGGGGCGACATGGAACGCTACAAGGAAACTTACTGGTCACGTTTTGATTCCCAATATTTCGCTGGTGATGGTGCCAAGTGGGATGACGATGGCGCAATCTGGCTGCTGGGTCGCGTTGATGATGTCATGAACATTTCAGGTCATCGCATTTCAACAACCGAAGTTGAATCAGCATTAGTTTCGCATCCAACAGTTGCAGAGGCAGCAGTCGTTGGCGCAACTGATGAAACAACCGGTCAAGGCATCGTTGCGTTTGTAATTTTGCGAGCTGGTTCGGTTGATGGCCCAGGTGTTGCCAAAGAGTTACGAGCTCACGTTGCGAAAGAGATCGGCGCGATTGCGCGCCCACGGCAAATACTGATCGTCGCAGAACTTCCAAAAACTCGATCTGGAAAAATCATGCGAAGGTTACTTCGTGACGTTGCGGAGAATAGAACCTTGGGTGACGTAACGACACTGGCAGATCCAACAATTATGAACTTGATAAGTGTGGGCTTAAACAACACTTCATCAGATGATGACTAAAAAATGTAATGAATTTTTGGTTTAGCCTTGTTCAACTTGGTGTAAAATAGTGGCATGACTTTATCTCTAGCAATTGCCATTTTTGTCCTTGCTTATGTGCTAATCGCGACTGAGAAAATTAGTCGAATTGCCATTGCCTTAGGTGGCGCTGCGGCCATGTTTGTGATTGGTGCAACAGATGCAGATAAGGCCTTCTACAGTCACGAAACGGGAATTGACTGGAATGTAATTTTCCTACTTCTTGGCATGATGATCATCGTTGGTGTGATCCATAAAACTGGATTATTCGAATTCTTAGCCATTAAGGCAATAAAAGTAGCTGATGGAAGTCCTCGTAAGGCCTTAGTTTTTCTTGTTATTTTAGTCGCTGTGGCGAGCGCAATATTAGATAACGTCACAACGATTTTATTAGCAGTACCAATGACAATAATTGTGTGCAAGCAACTGAATGTTAATCCAATTCCGTTTTTGCTATCCGAAGTATTTGCCTCAAACATTGGTGGCGCATCGACACTAGTTGGGGACCCACCCAACATCATTATTGCTAGTCGAGCTGGACTTAGTTTCAATGATTTTTTGATTCACATGGCGCCGCTGGTGATAGTAGCGATGTTTGTAATTACGCCAATGCTGGTGTGGATGTTTAGGAAAGATTTAGTCAACACGCCTGAAGATCGCGCACGTATTCATGAAATAGACGAGTTTAGTTACTTAAAGAATCCAGAGCTTTTAAAGAAATCTTTGGCAGTTCTCTCACTTGTAGTAGTTGGATTTTTGGCACACTCGGCAATTCACACGGAGCCTTCAGTGATCGCACTTCTTGGCGCTGGACTTCTTATTGCGATCAGTGGTTTGAAACCAGTTGATTACATCCAGGATGTGGAGTGGGGAACTTTAGTATTTTTTGCAGGTTTATTCGTGATGGTGGGTGCGCTGGTAAATGTTGGCGCCTTGCAGATGCTTTCAGATTACTTATCTGAACAAGTTGCAGGTAAGCCAGAGTTAGCAACCGGGGTGTTACTTGTGTTATCTGCAGTAGTCTCGGCAATTGTCGACAACATTCCTTACGTTGCAACCATGTCACCGGTGGTCGCAGATTTAAGCGCAGCAGTACCTGCGCAACACGGTGATGTGCTTTGGTGGGCTCTTGCGTTTGGCGCTGACTTTGGCGGCAACGCAACGATCATTGGTGCGAGTGCAAACGTTGTCGCAATCGGGTTGGCGGCCAAGGCAGGCATTAAAATTTCGTTCTGGAAGTTTGCAAAATACGGAATTCCAGTGACTATTGTGTCCATCGCTATCGCCGCCCCCTATCTTTTTATTCGCTATTTCTAGGCTGGGCATTACGCTAGTTCTATGAGCAGAGATCGCGAGCCCAGTTTAATTTCGATGGTTACCTCAATTGGAGATGATCTTTCAGCCATGGTGCGCGGCCACATTGAGTTAGCGCAGGCTGAAATTAAGGAAGCGATTTCAGGTGCGGCAAAATTTTCTGGGCTAATAATTATTGTGATTACGTTATTAAACTTGGCTAGCATTTTCACTTTTATTGCTGTTGCTTACTACTTAAATACTTTGGGCTATGAACTCTGGGTTAGCTTTCTTCTCGTTGTAGCAGGATTAGTTGTTTTTGCTTTGATTCTTGGGTTGCTTGCATGGCTTCAAATTAGAAAAATCACTCTCGGTAGCCGCACCGCAAAATCGTTAGCAGATACCGTAGCGACAATTACAACTTTGCGTCCTGGTTCCAAATAGCACCAGTGTCGGAGCTTAATCCAATCGACCCGCTAAATAATTTATTAGCAATTAGTGGCGTCGCAAAAGAATGTGAAGTAACACTAAAAGCAATTGATGAATTGCTTTGGAATCGTACCGTCCGCCGTCACCAAATAGCACTTTCTCCTTACACTCGAAGAATTGCTGG
>DJBM01000087.1:1195-2227 GCA_002430405.1 Actinobacteria bacterium UBA5976 | reverse complement strand
ATGCCAAAAGATCCAACTATGGAGCCAGAAGTTTCTCCCATGGGCTCTCTTTCTGAGCAAGGGCTATTAGTTACGGCCGAAGCAGATTTGCAAACCTTGGCATTTAAATCGGAACCACTTAAAGTCCTAGCGCGGCTCCACACCTTTGCATCCAGCGCCGATGATCGCGGACAGCCTCGCACAAGTAATGAAATTGATGACCCACTTCGTGTCGGTAATCTGCCGCCTCACGAGCTATTGCAGGAAAGACTTGCGCAGTTGGTTGATTTGATTATCAATTCAAAGGCGCCCGTAATTTTGATTGCTGCAATTGCGCACGCAGAATTAGCAACCCTTAGACCGTTCACTCACGGCTCATACTTAGTTGCGCGGGCAAGTACGCGATTAATTCTGGCGGCCCGAGACGTAGATATTGATGGGCTTGTGATGAGTGAGTACGGTGCGTTTCTTATAGGACGACCAGCGTATGTAAAGGCCATTTCCGCCTATCAATCTGGAACCGCAGAAGGTTTAGCTGCCTGGATTCAATGGCAAGGCGAAGCCATCCGAAAAGGTATCGAGATGTCTTTGCAATTGGCGGAATTAGCGGATACCAAAAAGTAACTTTTCCACAACCAACTAAAGCGCACAGGGTGAAAGCCCATCCTTCTTAAGGCTTGCATCAACTACATCATTTATAAGTCAGATGTAGTAAGCACCCCGACAAGATGGAGATTTTATGCATGCCTTACTTGTGACCCGTGACGAACGGGTAATAACGGAATTTGAAAAGATTGCTGCTGTCACCCAAACCCCAATGGTGATTGAGTGTGAACCAAACGCTTCTGATCTTGCAAATGCTTATCGCGTTTTTATCTCACCAGATTGTGTTGATGTTGGCATAAATCACAACGAGATCGTTCTAGTTGTGATTGGAGCCACCGGTCCAGAGACTTGGCGCTTTGCCGCACAACTTTCGGCAAATCACATAGCAGTAATTCCAGATTCTAGAGAGTGGCTGGTGGAACACCTTTCAGCACCGGCATCCAAGAA
>DJBM01000087.1:0-1107 GCA_002430405.1 Actinobacteria bacterium UBA5976 | reverse complement strand
TGTGGCCTGGCATTTCATGCTCGGCAATTCTTTAATGATGTTGCTCTAGTTGATCTTGATCAAACTTCTGCAGGATTAGATATCATTCTTGGAATTGAAGCACAGCCAGGTATGCGTTGGCACGATTTTAGTTTATTGACCGGTTCGATTAGCGGCGGTGATATCTTGCGAGGCCTGCCAGCAAGAGATGGCGTAGCGGTACTTACTCACAAAGCTAGTGAATCTGTATCTGAAGATTTTGTGCCTAGCCTAATAATTGAACAATTACGCAACGCCTCTGAGTTGGTAATAATTGATTTACCGAGATTTACAAATCAAGAATCCATGATAGAAATCTTGCAACTTTGTGACATCGTTTATGTTGCGACACCATCAACGGTGCGAGGCAGTGCCAGCACAAAAAAAGCGATTGCAAATATCCAGAAACATATAAAAAATGTGGAACTCGTAATTAGAAACATGCCAGGAACAAATCTTGATGCACTTAAAATCGCCCAGTCCTTAAACGTTCCATTGGCTGGTGTTATAACTTCAGACCCGCGAATAATCGAACAAATAGAACAAGGATTTGGATTCGCAGGCATTCACTTGGGAGGTTTCACTCGAAATCTAAACGCACTGGCGCAGCGATTGGCGCAAACAAATGAAATCCAACACGTCGCCTGAATTTGTCGAACAAGTTCGAACTCGGTGCATTGAACTAGGTATCAAACCTGAAGTCAGCGCTGTGACGCAAATTGTTCGACAACTATTACCGGGAAGCACACAAGGAGAGCTTGTCGCTCTCATCGATGTTGTCATGTCAGAGATTTCCGGACTTGGGCCACTAGAAAATTTGCTATTGCTACCCGGACTTACTGACATTTTAGTAAACCGCTTCGATGAAGTTTGGGTTGATCAAGGAGCAGGCTTACAACGAACGCAAGTATCTTGGTCATCGGAGCAGGCAGCCCGTGATTTCGCGTGTCATTTGGCAGCAACAGGACATCGCCGTTTAGATGATGCACACCCTTTTGCGGATTTACAGCTTGAAAATGGAATTCGATTTCATGCCGTCCTGCCACCACTTGCCGTAGCTGGAATCGCAATGTCGTTTCGAGTTCCATC
>DJBM01000026.1:1111-4984 GCA_002430405.1 Actinobacteria bacterium UBA5976 | reverse complement strand
CGGCACTTGCGAACTCACGCTTACCATCACAAAACAGGGCGTGCTTATGGGGATGCAAAAACTAACTGTACCTAGCACATCAAGCGCAACAGGTGTTAAATCAGGACCAGTGCTATCTCAGACTTTTGGTGTGAAAACTGTGGCGACTGCGAATTATTTTACAAAGGTTGCTAAAGCTTCAAAGCAAAAGGGAACACAACCAAAGTTCACGATACCTAATGCTCCAAAAGGATCTAAGTTGTCAGTCTTCAAATCATCCGCAAGTGACTGCAACTTAAAAGTTCGCACAGTTAAAGCTTCGCCATCCGGCACATGCGAACTCACGCTTACCATCACAAAACAGGGCGTGCTTATGGGGATGCAAAAACTAACTGTAAATCGTGGCTAACTAGGAATAACTTGCGTCGCTGCGTTCGTCACCTTTGATTTACGCAGCGGCAAAAGTCCAAACTAAGCTTTTACCCTGCTGGGTAATTTGAAACCACACTGTCAGATTGCCCCCAGACATGAGGCAAATCAATTCGCGCGATGGGGTGGAGAGTAGATTCGACTAATGGATTCGCGCTTTGCTAGCCCTGGTGACATTGGGCAGTTTCTGCACTATGGCGGAACAGGCGGCACTCACTCGTTGGATAGCGACTATGTGATCGTAGATGTTGAAACCTCGGGCCTTGACCCAGCACAGGGCGCTCGAGTCATTGAAATCGCCGCAGTTCGAGTAACGCAATCTGGTGACGAGGTAGCTCACATGTCTTCACTTATAAATCCAGGTGATGGTGAGACCGGCGCAGATTGGATCCATGGAATTACTCCCGCGATGATTTTGGACGCACCAAAATTTAGTGAAGTTTTCGATGAATTCGCAGCGCTTTTGGATAATGCAATTTTCGTTGCGCATCACGCAAAGTTTGATGAGGGTTTTGTCGCAGCGGAGGCAAGTCTTGCGGGTTTAGATCTGAGTGTCATGCCGGGGCTTTGCACTTACTGGCTAGCTCGAGCCACAGTTAGCGGAACGCAAAATCTAAAGTTAGGTACTTTGGCAGAGCATTTTGGCATTGCCCAACTCAGTGCACATTCCGCTCTTGATGATGCCCGCGTAGTGTGCCAGATGCTGCCACATATGTTAAGCAATCATGATCCGTTAACTTATTTCTCAAGTGAGGTAACGCAACCGCGAAATGGTCTTAGCGCTAATTCTTTGCCGAGATAGACATAAGCCGGCAAAGTAATCGAAACTATTCGATTACTACCAGACCATTTAATGTTTGGAATGTGACTGCGCAAAGTCCAATCTCGCCATCGTCAATCCAAGTCAAATCTATGTTCTCAAGCAGAGCGTCGGGTGTATCACCAAGCCAAGAAGTTAAAGAATTGCAATCGCCACTGAACGTAAAGTCAGTGATGCTTACAGCCGAGGTGCCGCCCACACTTGGGTGTGCGCTCATGTCATCCCATTTGATGAAGAACGGCAAAATTGGTTCAGCAATCAGGTCGATAACGCCAATTTGCTTCCAAGTTAGATCAGTTCCACCAGGGCGTTGCCGATGGCCTGGTCCTGCAGAACGACCAATTCGAGCCTCTAATGGAGCAATATCATCAACGCGCAAAGCCCAGCCCATCCATCCGCCGCCTGCTTCGGCGCGATTGCGAACCGCTTGTCCAAACGGTACGGTTTCGGCAACTGGGTGCTCGAGGGGTGCGACGATTTCGATATATTGTCCAGACGCAAGAGGCAAAATAAAATTGCGAGTGCCAGCGCGCGGGTGCTTGCCACCATCGATGAATGCAACTCCTAAATCGGCGCCTAGACGCTGGACTGTGTCAGCTAGTTCGGCATTGGTTACGGCATAAGCCACGTGATCAAGTTGCATAATTTAAACTTTGGCACAACCGGGGTTACCCCATGGCACCGGGGTAGGGTTTTGAGCGCGACACGCAGAGAGCCTCATTACCGACTTTGTCCACATTTATTGTCTAGATTTTCCGTAAGCACCCAGAGAGATGGCGGAGGGGAAGCCACCTGAACTCTGGGTGCTCTTTTTTGTCAATTTGTAATCGGTTATTCCACAACTCGCATTCGTACACAACAAAGCTTCTTCTTCGCCATGTGATTACAACTTGCGTAACGCTTGCGAAATGAAAAAAACATCAAAGCAAGACATAGAAAATACCGAATCAATATATAGTTTCAAGTTCACAAGACTTTCGAAAGCGCAATCCGAATTGCGAACGGAAGCGTTGACTAAAATTGCCGAAAAGTTTGCCAAAACACTTGCTAAGAATGCTCTGGGAACGCGCACGGATTTCGTTCAGCAAGTTTTTGCTCGGCTAAGTGAACCCGCTAGCTTTAATTGGACTGATCACGCGGTGCTTTGTATTGCTCTTAGTGACATTCGCACTCGAGATGGGCTTTTGCGCCTACTCCACGATGAAGTAGATCTTCGAGAATCGGTCTGTGATCATTTGGGTCGCGAGATTGCGCGAGCGGACAAGCAGTGGATTGCCCCCCTTGCCACGGTGTTTGGCGGGCTAATTTGGCTAACAGGTTTCCCAGAAAAAACCAGAGGAGCCATAAATCTGGCTTTGGATACGGATCCGAGCTACTCACTTGCTTTGCTATTAGACATCGCGCTTCGTCATAACGTTCCCGCTTCAGTTTGGTCGGCATCCCTGGAGGCTGTCAGTCTTGAGGCTTGCCTAAAGGGCGCCGCATGATTATCCACAACTTTGATTCCAAAAAACCTACAAGGCCCCAAAGTGTTTAGGCTGGAAATTTCAGGCAAGTTGATTCCCAAATGAATTGTTGGTGACACCAAATGCAGAAAGTAAATGACAGATCATTTTGGCTTGCTGGGCTAATTGGAACGCTACTTGCAATTTCCTCACTCTTATTTGCGCCTTCTGGCGCTGCTTTGGCTAACGATGTTTCAGGTGACAATGCGAATGCTGCTTACATTGGCACTGGGGGCCTATTACTACCTGATTCATTTTCCGGATCCTCTGAAACTAGAACTCAAGTAGCCAATTGCCTTGGTTGCACTTGGCGGTACACGATCTATTGCCTGCAAGATTCCGGCGCACCTTGCCGGCACGCGGTTGTCTCGTGCCCGGCAGGCTCACTTCTTTATCGAGTCGGATTTGGCTTAACGCCGAGCACTGTAAACGTGATCGGTTCCATCTGCTGGGGTAGCGAGCAGCCACTAACTAGAGCACTAGCGCAGGCAAACGTGTCGGATTATGTAATTAGATATGTGCCCAAGTTGGAGCCAGGATTTGATCCTCCAGATGGGACATTAACAGCGATTCCAGCAATTTTTTGGACTGGTCAGCCGACAATTTTGTTGCCACCGAGTTTTACGCTTTCGGGTCGCACTATAACTATTACGGCAACACCAACTTGGCGTTGGATTTGGGGGGATGGCAGCATCATTTGGAAAAGTGTTCCAGGTGCTCCGTTTCCTAGCCGAGCGGTTACCCACCAATTCAGGCTGCCTGGAAATTATGAAACGCAAGTGACTACGGTTTGGACGGCCACATATGCGGTTTCTGGATTGGGCGAATTTGAAGTTTCTGGCGAGGTAATAAGGCAAACGCAGGTGCTGCAAGTCCCAGTTAAATCGGCTCGTGCTGTTCTTGTTAGCCATTAATCTACCTTGATTCTGCGATGACACAAGCAAGGGGTACACTAGAGGAGCATCCGCAGGATGTCGCCCGTGTTGAGCTTTTGCTTGACAAGGGCTCTTGTTATTGGCACGAATTTGAAATTGAAAAGCCGGAAGAGGTTTAAGTGGCAACGAAGAAGGCAGCACCAGCAAAGAAAACTTCCGCAAAGAAAGTGGCTGCGCCTGCTAAGAAAGCGCCAGCCAAGAAAGC
>DJBM01000026.1:0-848 GCA_002430405.1 Actinobacteria bacterium UBA5976 | reverse complement strand
GCGCCAGCCAAGAAAGCGCCAGCTAAGAAATCGGTGGCTAAGAAATCGGTGGCTAAGGCTTCACCTAAAAAGGCAGCTCCAATAGCAAAGAAGGTTGGGCCAGCCAGTAAGTCAATCGAAAAGCCAGCCAAGAAATCTGACAAACCCACAAAAGGACCAAAGGGTTTGGACGATGCGGTTGATGTCATTGATTTAGACAGCGAAATTGTGATTAATGAGGTTGAATTAGCAGCTGCCGCAGTGCTGGAAGTACATCTCGAAACTGAACTTGTGGCGGACTTAGCAGACATTGCCGATGACGAAGATGCGGAACCTGTTGTTGCCCAAGACAGCGACAACTTGATCATTTCTGATGTTGATGACACTGATGAACCAGTTCAGCAGGTAATTACAGCGGGAGCTACTGCAGACCCGGTAAAGGATTACTTAAAACAAATCGGTAAAGTTCCACTGCTTAACGCCGAAGAAGAAGTAGATCTTGCCAAGCGAATCGAAGCAGGACTTTTCTCCGAAGAATTGTTGGCAACTCGCGGCCCATTCAAAGATCGCCGCCAAGGTGACTACGAGTGGATTGCCGAAGACGGACAACGTGCCAAGAATCACTTACTTGAGGCAAACCTTCGCCTGGTAGTTTCGTTGGCAAAGCGCTACACCGGTCGTGGCATGTTGTTCTTGGACTTAATCCAAGAAGGTAACTTAGGTCTTATTCGCGCGGTAGAAAAGTTTGACTACACCAAGGGTTATAAGTTCTCTACTTATGCAACTTGGTGGATTCGCCAAGCAATCACCCGAGCGATGGCTGATCAAGCGCGAACCATTCGTATTCCAGTTCACATGGTTGAAGTCAT
>DJBM01000115.1:6160-6533 GCA_002430405.1 Actinobacteria bacterium UBA5976 | reverse complement strand
CGAGGTCCACCAAATCCGCCTGGACGTTCGCCGCGATCTCCAGCAGGTCTACCTGGATCACCTGGTCGAGCACCTGCTGGACGAGGTGCACCCGTCACGCCACCGCCTGGTCTTGTACCAGCCGTGCCTGAGGAAAATGGATTGTTGCCCGCACGTGGTGGTCGCGGCGCTGAGGTAAATGGATTATTTCCTGGCCGAGCCCCGCCAGGTCGTGGACCGGGAGAAGCGCCAGGAATAGCTGTTGGATTTGTTCCGCTTGTAGTTTGGGGCGCAGCAACATTTGGAATATCTAAGTTCTGCGTAGGCGCTGCTTCTTGCGCAGTTTGCGTTGGTGTTGTTGCTAAAACTTCAAATTCGTTATCGGGTGTGACAG
>DJBM01000115.1:0-6062 GCA_002430405.1 Actinobacteria bacterium UBA5976 | reverse complement strand
CGGGTGTGACAGGTGCAACTGGTTTTTTCGTCGCTGCCTTTTTCGCTGGGGCCGGAGCATTAGCTACTGCTGCCTTTAACTCCGGAAACTTGTCATGTAAGCGACGAATGACGGGGGCTTCAACGGTGGAAGAAGCAGACTTGACGTACTCTCCAACTTCTTCAAGCTTGGAAATTATATCTTTGCTTTCGACGCCTAGCGCCTTCGCAAGTTCATAAACTCGGACCTTGGACACGATTCTCCAGTCTGGCCCGAGGACTATTTAGTCGGTTCGAACCTTCTCTTGTTTTTTCGCACTCATTTCTGAGCGCTCGCCTTCTTGAAACCCAAACTTTGGGCTTCGTGCTTTGTTGCGCTACGTTCTACACAATTATTTTCGGCGTACATAATTAAGACGCAGACCTTGATTGCATTAAGAAGTTCAGCGCGAACTTGGCATTTGACATTAATACTCCCGTTTTCAGCGGTAGTTGCGGACACTTAAAGTTAGCCAATTATGGCCACCTTGTAAAAATTAGCAGCGAGTCTTCGGTTTTGACCTAGTTTTTCGCTATTAACAGCATTGCCAAGTCTAGCCCAATTTAGAGAACCCTGAAAACAATGAGTTTTTTACAATTACTCCGCGGTAACTGAATCAGATTTGATGTCGATTTTAGCGCCAGTTAAGCGAGCTGCGAGCCGGGCATTTTGACCCTCTCGACCAATTGCCAGACTTAACTGAAAATCTGGAACAACGACCCGCACAATTCGATTCTCGGCATCAATTAGCGTTGCTGATATCACCTTGGCTGGGGATAGCGCATGCTTAACGTATTCCGCTAGATCATCGCTGTAATCAACAATGTCAATTTTTTCGCCACCAAGTTCACTCATAACTGCTCGAACTCGCCCGCCTAGTGGACCAATGCAGGCACCTTTGGGGTTCACGCCTGGAGATTTTGTTGAGACGGCGAGTTTAGATCTATGCCCAGCTTCTCTAGCTAGACCTTCGATAACCACAGTGCCGTCAGCAATTTCTGGAACTTCAAACTTAAATAATTCCTCGACTAATTTGGGGTGACTTCGGGAAAGTGTAATGACGGGGCCCTTTGGTCCCATTTTTACGGCAACCACGTAGCAGCGGATTCTGGTGCCATGTGAGTAATCCTCACCAGGCACACTTTCTTCTGGTGGAAGCACTCCTTCCACTTTTCCTAAATTCACAAATACCAATTGCCGATCGCTACCTTGTTGAATCACGCCTGAGACAACATCGCCCTCTCTTGCCTGAAATTCGATTACTGTGGCGTCATCGTCCGCAGCTTTTAGTCGCTGCGCAATTACGCCTCGAGCAAGCGAAGCGGCAACGCGTCCAAAACCAGCTGGGGTGGCGTCGAACTCGCCAATTTTGTTTCCATCATCATCAAGTTCATCCGCCGTCACCACGACATGGCCGCTAGTGCGATCTAACTCAACTCGAGCACTCTCATGTGCGCCAGCTGAATGTAAGTAAGCAACTAAAAGAGCTTGTTCAATTGATTCCACAACATAATCAAGAGCTAAGCCTCGCTCCTTCGTTAAGCTTTTTAGGGCCGCAATGTCAATGTCCATGTCGCTGCGTCCTAATCGATGTCTTGCGGTGAATCTACAGAATCGTCAGAATCTGCATTACTTGATTCCTTTGGCATCTTCTTAAACTCAACTTCTATGTGGGCTCGCGAAAGTTCATTGATATTGATAACACGCGACTTTCCATCCACTAATAGCGTGACGTTGGGGTTTTCGAATTGCGTGATTCGCCCTATTGCGTTAACCGCATCACCTGCGACATTAACTAATCGACCGATGTTTCGTGCCCAATGCACTGGTTTAGTTAACGGAGAGCTGACTCCGCGAGTGCCAACTTCAAGTAAATATGGTGACTCGCCCATAACATCACTTGCATCAAGATATTCAGAAATCGCTCGAGAGACGGCAGCAACTTCATCCAGGTTTACCCCAGCATCACCATCAACTGTGATATCTAGAACTCGTTGGTTTCCAGACTTGGAAATTGATACCTCATCGAGGTCTAACGAAAAGGTCTTTACAACAGGTGTGAGTTGTTCGATGAGTTCGCTGGCAGTCACCATTGTAAAACCTTTTCAATTTGGTCGAGCAGTTGTCTTTCAATGTTAGCGGGTAGGCATCTCAAAATGCATAACTAAAATTCTCATTCGAGAAATCCCAATTTCTTGGCAGGGAGCGGGAACAATACATATGTGACCAGATATCAAGTTAACCTTCCGAGGCGCTCGTTTATTGCGCTGGTAGGAGGCACTGGCTTACTAGTTGCATCTGGTGGAAAATTGCAGCCCGAACCTGAAGTTTCTGCAGAAGAACTTGGTGTCCGAGTGATCATTGAAGAAAAATCCAAGTTCATCATGGCCGCCATTGCACTTGCAGCAGCAAATCCGAATTACGCTTCCCCGTTGAAAATAGTGGTCGAGCACAATGAACTTCACATCGCTGCGTTAACTAAATTTGCTACCCTTGCCATTCCTGAAACGAGTGAAAGTGCAATTCCTGAAGCGGTATCGAGTTTGCCCAGGCTTTCGGCGCAATGTGCGGAGTTTTCCGCGAGCCACCTAGATTTTGCCTGCTCTGGAATTACGCCAGAGCTATCTCGAACTTTAGGTTTAATTGCCGGGTCAGAGATCATGCATCATGCGTTTTTGAATGCGCTCCTCTGATGAAGATTCAATCAGTGGTAGATACTGAGTCAGCTATTCAAGACTTGATTTCAAGTTGCCATGGCGCGATTTATGCCTATGGCATGATTGCCGCACATGTCACACAGGTAGAGCGCGCTCTTGATGCTATGGCGCGGTACCGAATTAAGCGTGATGAACTAATTGCGCTCTGTGTAGATCTTGGAATAACACCAGTTCCTGCTCGCATGGCATATGAACTTTCCACCCCAGTTAGAGATGATGCCACGGCAAAAGTTCTGGCATCTGTAATTGAAGAAAGTGCATGTGCACATTGGGCTGCAGCTCTTAGTTACCTTCCGAAAAATGTTGCTGCTTCAGAATCTAAATTCTTGCAATCCTGCGCCCTAAGTTCCTTCAAATGGTCAGGCATTGTTAAGGCATTTAGTTCAGCTTAAAAATCAAATGGTGGCAACTAAGCGCGTAATCAGAACACCAAGCATCACTAGGAAAATGATTCGAACGAATACGCTTCCTCGATTTAGCGCAGTGCGAGCTCCAATGAAACCCCCCAACAAGTTAGCTGGTGCCATCAGCGCGGCCACTAACCACATGACGTGGCCGCCTGGGATGAAAATAACAAGCGCAGCCAAGTTAGTAGAAATGTTTACAAACTTTGCCAATGCCGAAGAACTCAAAAAACTATCTTTGAGCAAACTAACCAAACCAAAAACAAGAAACATTCCAGTACCTGGACCGATTAAGCCATCATAAAAACCGATACCTAAACCAAGTAGGGGTGCAAGTACCGGTGATGGACTGCGCACTTGCATATGTGATTTACCGAATTCCGGACGGAAAATTGTTACTAACCCAACCCCTATAAGTACCGTCAAAATTATGGGTTCAAACCATGCGCGTTCAACTCTGGTAGCCAGAATCGCTCCCAGCACTGAGCCAGCGAAAGCAGTTGCCATCATTGGAATAAGAACCCTGGTGTTGATGGAAATCTTTTTGCGATAGGTAATTGCAGCTGCGCTCGTGCCAACTACCGAAACGGCCTTGTTGGTACCAAGCACACTTGCCAAAGGTGCAACCGGGAATGACCAGAGTAATACTGGTAATTGGATTAAACCGCCGCCGCCTGCAACAGCATCAACAAAGCCAGCGACGAATGCGGCAACTACGCAAAAAATAAGCGTCCACATGGTGATCTCAGCTAGCAGCGAAGTCATGATTCCTGGCTATTCCAGTTGATTACGACATCGAGTACTTCGCCAAGTTTTTGAACTGTCGCTGCTGGCGTAATTCCCAAGTCCGTAGATTGCGATGCGGGGATATTGGAGTGCGGAATCCAAATACCGCGCATTCCAACGGACTGTGCTCCATGAATGTCGTCAAATAGTCGATCCCCCACGAATGCTGCCTCTTGCGCTGTTACATCTAAGTTATACAAAACATCTGCAAAGACACTTTGATGCGGCTTTCCAGTTGGAGACTCGCTCGTGAATAGCATGTAGTCAAATAAATGAGAAATTCCATCGCGCTCAAGAACAGATTCATGATGGGTACGTGGCCACATAGTGTTTGAAAGTACTGCGGTCTTTATTCCATGTCCTCGAATTGACTCTAGTAAATCAGTTGCATCCGAGTCGGTGTAAGTGTGTGGATCCCAGCAAGCAAAATAATTCTTTAACGCTTCGTGATGCTTGGCCGAAGAAGTATCAACCCCTGCTTCATGAAAAAGCTCATCCAGCACTCCGGTTCCAACTTCACCGTTGGTATCAAATTGTCGAAGCCAACGCGACGCTTCACCTTGATTAAGTTTTTCAGCCAGCGCATCGGCATTTGTTGGATCATAAATAGTTGCATAGCCCAACCACAACTGCAATAAGTCAACGTTGTGCCAAGGGGTTAGCGTACCTCCCCAGTCAAAAATTACTGCCTTAATAGCCACTGTGTTAGTTCGTTACCAACGCCACAACGCTGGCAACAAAATCATTAACAGGAACTTGAGTTTGCTCACCNNTCTCGAAGTTCGATGACGCCATCAGCAAGTCCGCGACCAACTACGGCAATCGTGGGAACTCCTAATAGTTCAGAGTCATTGAATTTAACGCCCGGTGAAACTCCCCTGCGGTCATCGAATAAGACTCGCACCCCAAATTTTTCGAGCTCTTCGCAGACTCTTGCGGCCACATCAAATGGTTCATCTTCTTTGCCAGTTGCAATGATGTGGATGTCAGCAGGAGAGACTTCACGCGGCCAAATAAGTCCTTTTTCATCATGTGATTGCTCAGCAATCGTCGCTACTGCCCGCGACACCCCAATTCCGTAAGAACCCATAGTTACCGTTACCAGTTCACCATTTTCATCCAAGACTTTAAGATCGAGTGCTTGCGCGTACTTACGGCCTAATTGGAATATGTGCCCAATTTCAATACCACGCGCAATCATCACTTCACTTTCGCAATTAGAACAGCCATCACCTTGGCGCACTTCGGCAGCCTCAATTACGCCATCCCACGTGAAATCACGCCCTGCGACTAAGTCATAAACGTGATTTCCACGAACATTTGCACCGGTTATCCAACGTGAACCTGCGACAACTCGGGGATCAACTAAATATTTAATTCCAGATGGTGAGGCTAAACCAAGCACCTGTGGCCCGATATATCCCTTAACTAGCGTTGGATGCTTTTTGAAATCTTCATCTTCAAAGGCTTCAATCGAAACTGGATGGAGTGCGGCCTCCACTCGCTTGAGATCAACTTCGCGATCTCCAGGTAAGCCAATAATTAATGGTTCGCGTTTGCCATCTAGTGAAACTTGCATAACCACGACGTTCTTGAGTGTGTCGGCCGCGTTCCAATCACGATCTGCTCGCCTTAGTTCAGCTCTGTTGTTTGAAATGTCTACCAGTGACGCAATGGTCGGAGTATCGGGGGTATCTTCCACGTGCGCAGCCGGAGTTGCTGATGCGTCGATTTCATTTGGGACGCGCGTGATAATTGCTTCAACATTCGCTGCCAGCCCACACTTTGGACACTTTACGTAAGTATCTTCGCCACTTTCACATGTCGCCAAAAATTCTTCACTCTTAGACCCACCCATAGCACCAGACATCGCTGAAACTATTTCGTAATTTAACCCAAGACGATCAAAAGTCTTGATGTATGCCTCGCGATGATTCTGATAAGAAACCTCAAGACCTTCGTCATTGATGTCAAAAGAATATGAATCTTTCATTACGAATTCACGGGCCCGCAAAATTCCCGCACGTGGTCGCGCTTCATCGCGATACTTGATTTGAATGTGATAAATGCACAGCGGTAAATCCTTGTAAGAGGAATACTCGCCCTTAACCATCAGAGTAAACATCTCTTCGTGAGT
>DJBM01000085.1:3348-3571 GCA_002430405.1 Actinobacteria bacterium UBA5976 | reverse complement strand
CCGCTGCAAACATTCCTTGGAGTAAGGCAGCCAACGATGATGGATCATTTAAGTCAATTGCGGAATTGAAAGCACTTTATGAAGGCGCAGGCGTTGACTTGAATAAAGAGACGATTGCGTACTGCCGAATCGGTGAGCGTTCCGCACATTCTTGGTTCGTTCTACATGAGTTGTTAGGCGTTAAGAATGTAAGCAACTATGACGGATCTTGGACTGAATACGG
>DJBM01000085.1:0-3200 GCA_002430405.1 Actinobacteria bacterium UBA5976 | reverse complement strand
GACGGATCTTGGACTGAATACGGTTCGTTAGTGGGAGTTCCAGTCGCCGTTGGCGATGAACCTGGTGCGGCATGAGTGGTTGTGGCGCGGTAGTTGGTGGCGTCTCGCTAGATAATGTCGATGTCAAAACCCAATCCGTCATACAAGGGGTTGTAAGCCAAAATGATGCTCCAGCAAGTGTCGGCTATGTTCGACTCTTAGATAAAAACGATGAATTTGTCGCTGAGGTTCCAGTGTCAAAGCAAGGCGAGTTTAGATTCTTTGCCGCCCCGGGTAACTGGACGGTAGTGACGTTGATTCCGGGGGCAACGAATCGCACCCCAGTTAGCGCAGCACTTGGCAAAATTGTAGATCTGGAAATAGTCATAAGTTAAAAATCGGCCGTTGCATCGGTTAAAAGTCTTAGCTTCCCTCTGGAATCAAGTTCTGGTAATCAACCTTGATGCAACGATCCATGACAACGCTCATGCCAGCGTCTTTCGCCATTTCGGCTACTGCTTGATTTTCGATCCCAAGCTGCATCCACCAAGTCTTGCCAGTTGCTTGGGAGGAAATTGCCGAAAATTCTTTTTCAAAAACGGCGGGCATATCTTCACCTTTGCGAAAGACATCAATAATGTCTGGCACAAATGGAAGATTGGCGAGTGATTTGTAAACTTTTTGTCCCAAAATATTTTCTGTCGCAGCAGGATTAATTAAGAAAACCTCAAAGTGTGTTTGTTCAATTAAGTAGGCCGCAACTTGATGACTGGCTCGATCTGACTTACTTGAAACTCCGATGACCGCAACCGTTTTGGCAGTAGTCAAGATTCTGCGTAATTCGATTTCGTCCATGTCTTCGCCCTCCCGGCTATGTCATTCATTTAGCAAAATAACTACTTACGACAATAGCGCGACGAGATTGCTTGCCAGATAGACTCATCGATATGGCACAGACGTTTTACACTGGACTACTTGTTGCCTGCTCGTTTTTCGTTACTGGTTATGCAAGTTACATGGTTTACAAATTATTTAAAGGTCAAGCATGACGGTCAAGTTGCATCCTGACTTAGCCCCACTTTCGTGGCTAGTCGGTACTTGGGTTGGTGTTGGTGTTGTTGGTTACCCAAGCATGGAGTCTGACATTCAAGTTGGTCAGGAACTTAGTATTCATTCAGATGGTCGCCCATTCTTAATTCACTGGTCACGCACTTGGGAACTGGATGATCAAGGTGAGCGCGTGCGTCCCTTGGCACTGGAAAGTGGATTCTGGCGTCCCCGACCCGATAATGAAGTCGAATTACTGCTTGCGCACCCAACGGGGTTTTTGGAATCTTGGTTTGGCAAAGTTACTATCACTGGTTTAGAAAATGCCGCGATAACCGGCGCTCGGGTTGAGTTAAAGACTGACGCCATACTTCGAACTGCTTCCGCGAAAGTAGTTGATTCGGGCGAACGCATTTATGGATTGGTAGATGGAAACATCGGCTGGGTATACGACATGGCCGCTGAAGGTCACACTATGAAATCACATGCCTCGTTCCATCTCACAAAGGCGATGTCCCCATGAACCATGGTTGGGATGACGTATTACGAGATCAAGGATATCGAATCACGCCACAGCGCCAATTAGTTCTCGAAGCGGTAAACACTTTGGGTCACGCAACACCCGAAGAATTGTTGGCGGAAGTCCAAAAAACAGCAGCTGCCGTGAATCTATCTACTATTTATCGAACTCTTGAAGTCTTGGAACAAGTCGGACTCGTGACACATGCTCACGTAGGTCATGGCGCGCCAACGTATCACTCAGTTGATAAAGACGCGCACATTCACTTAGTTTGCGACACTTGCCAAGCAGTTTCATCGATCCCAGCCGAAGCCGCTGAGCTATTTGTACAAATGCTTCGAGAGACTGTTGGTTTTGAAACTGATGTGGCCCACGTGTCAGTTCACGGACAATGCGCCAGCTGTATGGATCGCCAAAAATTGCTTTAGTAAGCGGTGAATTTCGACAAATCATTTTGGTAGGCATTTTAAAGTAACTGCGAGAGAATTAACTATGACTGCAATAGTGCATATGGATGAAACCAGTATTGATGCTGGTGTCCCTTGGCATTACGGCGACCCATTCAAGGAACAGCGCGAACTGGTTGCCGGACGAGGTCGAGTAGATCTATCACATCGCGGCGTTGTAACCGTAACTGGTGTAGATCGTAAATCTTGGCTGCACTCGATTACCACTCAGGATTTTGAGTCACCAATCGCACATTTAACTTCGCTGATTTTGTCGCCTCATGGACATATCGAGCATGACATTCATGCTATTGATGACGGCGAAACTACTTGGATAAATTGCGAACCAGGAACTGTCAATGACTTAATGACCTATCTGATCTCAATGAAATTCATGCTTCGGGTCGAAGTCGCTGATGTCAGCGATCAAACCGCAATTGTTGGTGCCCCTGGCTGGATTACCTCAGAAAAATATCCAGTTTGGCATTCCTCGGCAGCGTTTGTTGTTGGTTCTGAGTTCGTTGATAAGTATGTTGCGAAGCGCCCGGGGGATTGGAAAGTAAGTGAACTTTTTGTACCGCGTACGGATTTAGCGCAGGTCATGTCGCAGGAAACTCCGGTGGGTACTTGGGCTTGGGAGGCACATCGAATTCGCGCTGGTGTTCCAAGATTAAATTTTGAAACCGATCATAAAACCATCCCGCACGAACTTGGATTAATTGCTTCTTCCGTGCACCTGAATAAAGGTTGTTACCGTGGCCAAGAAACAGTGGCGCGGGTTTACAACTTAGGTAAGCCACCACGGCGCATGGTCCAACTTGAACTTGATGGTTCAACTAATGACACGCCACTAATAGGTGACGCTGTGCTTTGGGATGGAAAAGAAGTGGGTCGGATAACTTCAGTAACGCAGGATTTTGAAAGTGGACCACTGGCGCTGGCAGTAATTAAGCGATCGGTTCCAACGGACGCAGTTTTAACAGCTGGCACAGTTTCAGCGAGCCAAACTGTAATTGTTGAGTAACTAAACTTCCAGTAATACTGTCATTGGGNNATGGTTCAACTAATGACACGCCAATAATGGGTGACGCTGTGCTCTGGGACGGAAAAGAAGTGGGTCGGGTAACTTCAGTAACTCAGGATTTTGAAAGCGGACCACTGGCGCTCGCAGTAATTAAGCGATCAGTTCCAACGGACGCAGTTTTAAC
>DJBM01000082.1:3738-5182 GCA_002430405.1 Actinobacteria bacterium UBA5976 | reverse complement strand
CTTCAACTTTTGTAAATGTTGATAGATCAAATACGGCAACAGCCTCACGCGCTGCCTTATGTTCACCAGCCGAATGTTCAAACCAATTTTGCCGGCCGTAGCTATATTCGTATTCCCGCTTTACTCCAGTTGGTGCAAACCAGTTCGCACGTTCATAACCAACGAGCTCGCCAAATACTGCGCCAGCCGAATCAAGGCGATCATGCAGCGGGGAACGGCGAATGTTGCGCGCAGTGTAAGGCTGAAGTTGTGGCCAGTGCATGGCGTAAAGACGTCCGAGTGCTTCATGAGTTCGATCATGAAGGTATGGACGATTTGATTGATACTTTGAGAACCGCTGAACATCTACCCCTGAGACGTCATATGTTGGCGATCCAGCAACGATCCATTCAGCAAGTGCTCGCCCGGCGCCTGGCGCATAAATAATGCCTTGGCTATTAAATCCTGCTGCAATCCAAAGGCCATCAACTTCGGCTGTTTCACCTAAGCAAAAACTTGCATCTGGAGTAAATGACTCAGGTGCATTTAAGAACCTGGAATAGTTCGCAGTCTTTAATGCTGGAATGCGATCTTCTGCGAAACCTTTGATATCAGCGAAGTGATCCCAATCTGCATCGAACTCGCCAAATGCGAAATCCTTTGCCAGCGTTCGCGGATCAACTGGAATCCCATCTGGTTCAAAGGCCCCAACGACTAATGAGCCATTATGACCTCGTACATATAGATAGCCATCTAAATCGCGCAGGACAGGAAGTGGAATGTCCGCGCCTTCAATTGGATCTGTAGTTACGTGAACATGTGCTGCTGGGTAAAGCGGAACCATCGCGCCACAAATTTCCGCTAGTTCTCTGGTCCATAGTCCACAGGAAAGAACTAAGTTTTCGCACTCAACAACTCCGAGTGTTGTTTCAACTGCGGTGATGCGGCCATTTGTTTTTTGCACACCTGTGACACTTACCCCCTCTCGAATTGTGACTCCGCGAGTATGGGCGCCTTTTGCAAAAGCCAAGGCAGCCATTCCTGGGTTAACGTGCCCGTCTTCGGCGTGATGCATTCCGCCGAGTAAGCCATCGGCTGTTGCCAGCGGATGAAGCTGCGCAACACGCTGCGGCGAAACCAATTCAGTTGCAATTCCATTGTGACGAGCAACCATGTCGCTGTATCTGAGCTCATCTAGGCGACCTGAGGTTCGCGCCAGAGATAACGAACCATTTTGGGCTAGTGAGACGTTTATTCCTGTTTCTTTTTCAATTGCCCGATACGCATCAATTCCGTAATACGAAAGTTTCGTCATCGCATGCGATGCACGGGAGCGAACAACTAACCCGGCAGCATGCCAGCTGGTACCCGAGGCCACGGATGACCGCTCGAGTAAGAGCACATCTTTGTGTCCGAGTTCGGCTAAGTGGTAAGCAATGCTGGATCCAACAACACCAGCGCCAAC
>DJBM01000082.1:0-3603 GCA_002430405.1 Actinobacteria bacterium UBA5976 | reverse complement strand
ACCAGCGCCAACGACAACTGTTTGGACTCTGGCGGGTAACTCTCGACTCTGCGCGCCGGCATCAAAGGATGTTGCTGTGATGTCCTTTTCTAACAAGTTATCCACGAAAGAAATTCCTTAACGTTTGTCGGGCATTTTCATAATTGTTCTCTAACCCTATTGGTCACCATTTCGGGGCGCTCAACATAAGTAAGACCCCGCAATAAGTATGAGTTACTGCGGGGTCTTTATTTCGTCAGAAGGTGACCTTGCCCTGCGGTGACACTGTTGCGATCCATCAATGACGAATTGCAATGATCAATCCGGGGCGCCCACTCCTGACTAACTCATTCCTACGCCTGCAACAACCCAGTAGCAAGGGGTTTGGGAAATGTTTATCTATTTATTGGATGTAAATTAGACAAAATCGCATTAAACCTTGGATTACAGGGCGTCCACAATCACGTCTAAACCCCAAGGTAATCCTGTTTTTTTGGGTTTTATGACCTGAACGTCTCGAGAAACCTTGCCAACAATTTTGGCCAGCTCATCGACACTGGAAATCGACTTCGGGCTTTCGGCTAGTGCGCGCACGATTCGCCCCTTGCTGGCCTTATTGGAATGGCTTACTACTTTTGGTGCGCCCTTTGGCATGTGCTGCATAATTCGTGGAACCACGACTTGATCGGCGATTGAGGTAGGTGTCACTCCCAACTTCAAATAGTTACCGGAGCGCAAATCAATTACGAAATCGTTGCTTCCAGAAAGCGCATTGGTGATTTCATTGCCCCAGAACTTGCCTAAAGTTCCAATCTTTGGAACCACGGTGTCGCCTGATAATCGATAAGCAGGAATCACATCAGATGCACATATTAATCCAAACAACGCCGAGACTACGAAGTTATCTTTTTCAAACTTTGCTTTAGCAGTTGGACTAAGCGTTGCAATTCCAATTGCGTCATAAAGTACGCCGGTATAGACCGACCAAGCAGGTCCAGTTGGCGCCGTGAGTAATTGCTGATCACGCAGAATTTCAAAATCTTGCTTAGCGCTGATGCTTAGAATCAATCTTGTTTTTGCAGTCGGGCCTTTTGCCATCGCAATAACTGCTGCTAAAAGTTCGACGCGCTTTGACGTTAATTGGAGATAAGAGAGTTTTTCTAGATTTAGTACTTTCTTGCTGGTTCCATCTGTCTTACCCTCTGATGGTGGTAACAAAATCATGGGCGTTCGATAATTCCCGAACCACCGGCTAAATGGGTGTCGAGGGCTTCGTTGGCTAGCGCGTCGGCATGCTTATTGTCTTCCCGCGGAATCCAGGTGTAAGTAACATTTCCGTACGGAAGTATTTCGCGCGCAACGAGCGCAAGTTTTTGCATATCTGGACTTTTGATTTTCCAGCGCCCGGACATTTGCTCCACAACTAATTTGCTATCCATACGAACTTCGACCAAGGCTTCTGGATCAAGTTCAGCAATTGCGCGAAGTCCGGCAACCAGGCCACTGTATTCCGCAACGTTGTTAGTTGCGTGACCTAAAACTGCGGCGCGCTCGGCGACAACCTCGCCAGTATTTGCATTTCTAATAACTGTTCCGTATGAAGCGTGACCGGGATTTCCCCGAGAGGCACCATCGGCCTCCATGACAAAATGGGTCACAGACCAGACTCCGCAGTGCGAACTAATATTCGACGACACTCATCGCAGCGCACTATGGCATCAGCAGGCAATCCGCGGATTTTGTCTAGTTCTTGCGCGTCAATAGCAATATTGCAACCCTGGCAAGTGCGCCGTTGAATCATTGCAGCTCCGATGCCACCATGATCGCTACGAATTTTTTCATACATCGCAATCAAATCAACGGGTAGTGAGCCAGAGATTTCAGTTCGCTGAGTTGTTAGTGACTTAACTTCAAAATCTATGTCAGCAAATACATCATCGCGAGCTTGTGTTGCAGCCGCTAATTTTTGGGTAGTTTCCGTTTCGTTACTTTGTAATTGTGATACCGCGTTTTGGGCATTTTCAAGATTCTGCATTATTTCAAGTTCAACATCTTCTAGCTCGGCTTGTCGCTTACCTAAAGTGGCAATTTCATGCTGCAGACTTTCTAATTCCTTTGGCGCAGATACTGCGCCAGAATCCAAGCGATCTTGATCTCGCTTGGTTCGAATTACAACTTGATCGACATCTGCTTCGGCTTTTAACTGATTCAGTTTTAGATCCGAGCTTTCCGTCTGCGCAGCGACTAGACGCATTTTTATTGAACCGAGTTCTACTTCCAGATCCTGAACTTGGGCTATCTCTGGAGCGCTGGCACGCTTATGCGCGAGCTGCAGCAATTTTGTATCGAGCGCCTGCAAATCCAGCAACAAACGTTGTTGCTCGGCACTTGCAGATACGGCCACTTGAACTCCCAGATTTGAATAGTTGATCAACTATCAACGCCAGACTACCTCGTGCGCTGCGCGGATTAAGCAACTGCCAGAGAGGTCTTTGCAAGTCCCATCCAATATCCGTCAATAACGATGTCAGGAGAAACATTTACATCGCTGGCCGCACCAAGAGTTACAAAGATTGGCGATAAGTGCTCCACAGTGGGATGCGCATAAGGCATGCCTGGAGCAAGTTCTTTGAAATTCATTAATGTATCGATGTCATTTCGAGCAATTGCCTCCTGCGCCCAACGATCAAATTCCACACTCCAGGAAGGCGCAGTGGCTTCGATACTAAAGTCACGAAGGTAAGGCAGGCCGTGAGTTAGAAATCCGCTTCCCACAATCAAAACGCCGTGCTCACGCAAAGGCGCAAGTCGCCGACCAAGTTCAAAAAGTTTCGCTGGATCATGAGTTGGAATAGACATCTGTAAAACAGGAATGTTGGCTTCTGGGTACATGACCATGAGTGGAACGAAAGCGCCATGATCCAAACCTCGATTCGGTTGATCGGCGACGGTTTGTTGAACCGGCAAAACGCTCTTAACAAGATCTGCGAGTGCCTTTGCGTCTGGAGTTTGATACTGAATCTGGTAATACTTTGGATCAAAGCCACCAAAGTCATAAACCAGTGGAGTTCCAAAATCCGTTGCACCAAGAGTTAGCGGAGCACTTTCCCAATGCGCTGAAACAATCAGGATTGCTTTCGGGGCGGCAAACTCGGCTGCTAAATTTGCAAGCTGTCCGCTCCAGATCGGATCATCAAGAAGTGGTGGCGCGCCATGACCTATGTATAGTGCTGGCATTTTCAAGTCTTGAGACTGAGTCACGATAACCTCTAAAGTAGTTCAACTTTCAACTACTCTATCAAGCCGGATTGGAAAGTCAATTGCCTAGGCAGCTTGGTCCCAGCGCTCGTGTTTATTGAGTTACCTGGTGTGCAACTCGTCAGTAAATCTTCCATTTGGTGGTCCATCCCAGCCAATTCCGAAAACACTATCGATAAGTTTCATCTGGTCAGTCTCTTCTACCAGCCGCTGCAGGGCCATATTTACCGCACTCTTTTTTGTCGGCAAGCTAAAGCGATTCATAACAACGGCTAGAAGCTCGTCATCAATATCAATGTTGGTAAGACTCATAATTATCAACCTATCAATTCCGTGGAACTTTAAATAGAAAAACCCCCTTGCGGG
>DJBM01000080.1 GCA_002430405.1 Actinobacteria bacterium UBA5976 | reverse complement strand
TACTTGCCGCAAGATCCGCGTACCGGTGACTTAGATGTTTTGGCAATGGATCGAATTCTGAGCGCTCGAGGACTAGATGATTTCATCCGTCGAATGCGGCAAGCGGAAATTGACATGAGTTCAAATGATTCGCAAGTTAGTGAAAAAGCTATGCGCAAGTACTCAAATGCAGAGGAATCATTTCAAAGTGCGGGTGGTTATGCCGCGGAAAGTGAAGCCGCAACTTTGGCGGCAAGTGTTGGACTTACAACATCGGTATTGCAACAGACATTAGGAACACTTTCTGGCGGTCAACGACGACGCATTGAACTTGCGCGGATTTTATTTAGTGGCTCCGAAACTCTTTTGCTCGATGAACCAACTAACCACTTAGATGCTGACTCAATTGTTTGGCTGCGTGGCTTTTTAGCCAATCATCAAGGTGGCTTGGTGGTAATTAGTCACGATGTTGAACTTCTTGAGGCGACTGTTAATCGAGTCTTCTATTTGGATGCCAATCGTCAAGTTCTTGATATCTATAACGTCGGCTGGAAAGAATACCTAAACTCCAGAGAAGCTGATGAACGACGACGTAAGCGCGAGCGCTCAAACACCGAACGCCAAGTTCAAGTACTCCAAGCACAAGCTGATCGGATGCGAGCAAAGGCGTCAAAAGCAAAAGCCGCGCAGAGCATGTACAAACGGGCAGAAAAGTTGATGGGTGGCCTCGAAACTGTTCGACAAGCAGACCGAGTTGCCAAACTTCGATTCCCAACTCCCTCACCGTGCGGCAAAACCCCTCTTATGGCAACTGGACTCAGCCGGGTTTATGGCTCGCAGGAAATTTTCACTGACGTTGATCTAGCTATCGATAGAGGTAGCAAAGTTGTCGTGTTGGGATTAAACGGCGCAGGTAAGACCACTTTGTTGCGAATTTTGGCTGGCGTTGATACCCCAGATACTGGCGAGATTCAACCAGGCCACGGACTCAAAATTGGCTACTACGCACAAGAGCATGAAACTCTAGACCCTAAGCGCACCGTTTTAGAAAACATGCTCACTGCCTCTGGTGACATGAATGATGCCCAGGTGCGTAGCGTTCTGGGATCATTTTTGTTCTCTGGTGATGCTGTTTTAAAACCTGCTGGCGTCTTATCAGGTGGTGAAAAAACTCGCTTAAGCCTTGCAATGTTGGTTGTTTCATCAGCAAATGTACTTCTGCTGGACGAACCGACAAATAACTTGGATCCCGCTAGTCGGGCCGAAATTCTTGATGCGCTGCACGACTATGAGGGCTCAGTGGTACTAGTTACCCATGATGAAGGGGCAGTTAGTGCTCTTGAGCCAGAACGAGTGCTTTTACTGCCTGATGGAGTTGAGGATCTTTGGAATCAGGATTACCTGGACTTGATTTCACTTGCCTAGTAATACAGTTACGAATAGGCAGATGTTTCGAATGCAATTTGGATTAGAGGGCAAAAACACGTGAGTTTACATGGTGGCAATCCTTGGGCTGCCTATCAAGGCTTTACAAATGATCGCTCGGTAAAAAAGAAGCAGCTTTCCTCGGGCACTCTCAAGCGGGTAATGACATACGCAACTGAATTTCGGGCCTACATCTTTGCTTATCTCTCACTTTTGGTTTTTGATTCGCTATTGGTGGTCGCTGCGCCACTTCTTTTCAAGCAAATAGTTGATACAGCCATCCCGAACAAGGATTCGGGAATGGTAATTTACATGTCGCTGCTAATCGCAGGGACCGCAATTTTGGGAGCAGTCTTAGGGCTGATTAGTCGAAGGATGTCCTCCACAATTGGTGAAGGTCTCATCTTTAATATGCGAACTCAAGTTTTTGATCATGTGCAACAACAATCAATTGCATTCTTTACCAGAGCACAAACTGGAGCATTGATATCTCGCTTAAACAGCGACGTCATGGGTGCCCAACGCGCATTCACTTCCACGCTTGGTGGCGTTGTTGGCAATCTGATCAGTTTGGTTGTTGTTGCAGCAACTATGGTTTTCCTTTCGTGGCAAATAACCGTCGCATCTCTATTGATGTTGCCACTTTTCATGATTCCCGCCCGTTGGATGGGGAGTCGCTTGCAAACCATGACAAGGGAGCAGGCAGATTACAACTCGGCAATGAGTACCCAGATGGCTGAGCGCTTCAATGTATCGGGCGCACTTCTTATGAAGATTTTTGGTACACCAGCGCGAGAATCGCAAATGTTTTCCGAGAAAGCTGATGCGGTTCGAATTATGGGTATTCGGATCTCAATGGCAAATACGGTTTTCTTCACGGCCATTGTTTTAGTGGGTTCATTAGCGACAGCTTTGGTCTATGGCATGGGTGGAGTTTCCGTTATTAATGGCACGTTAACTCTGGGCACACTCTTGGCTTTGAGTGCACTGCTTGGAAGACTTTACGGTCCAATTACCGCACTAGCAAATGTTCGCGTGGACATCATGACTTCACTTGTCTCATTTGAGCGAGTTTTTGAAGTTCTTGATTTGCAACCAATGGTCACCGATAAAGCAAATGCAGTGGACTTAAAGCGCGGTGGAATCAGTGTTGAGTTTGAAGATGTTGATTTTCGTTACCCAAGTGCGCAGGAAGTCTCCCTTGCAAGTCTTGAAATGGTGGCCCAACCAGAAAGTCGTTCCACATCTGAACTCACTTTGCATAACGTTTCATTTAAGGCTGCGCCGGGCGAGCTTGTCGCACTCGTTGGCCCATCGGGAGCGGGAAAGAGCACGATAACTGCGCTAGTCTCACGTCTTTATGATGCCAGTTCAGGCTCAGTAAAACTTGCTGGAACTGATGTCCGAGATTTGACGCAAGAATCTTTACATAAAGTTGTAGGTGTCGTTATGCAGGACGCTCACATGTATCACGACACAATTCGCGCCAACTTAATGTATGCAAACACACAGGCAACGGAAGAACAGATTTGGGAAGCTTGCACAAACGCCCAGATTGCCGAGATGATCCGTGAACTTCCGGAAGGCTTGGATACTGTGGTCGGGGACCGAGGCCACCGACTTTCTGGTGGTGAAAAGCAACGCCTTGCAATTGCGCGCTTACTATTGAAGGCGCCTGATGTCGTGGTCTTGGATGAAGCGACGGCACACCTAGATTCAGAGAACGAATCCGCAGTGCAGATTGCCTTGGCAATCGCGCTTCGTGGTCGTACCTCTATTGTCGTTGCGCACAGACTCTCCACCATCCGACAAGCTGACCAGATTTTAGTTTTAGATGACGGCGCTATTGTGCAACGTGGTACTCACGAGGAATTGCTAGCTCAGGGTGGGTTGTATGCAGACCTACATCAACGCCAATTCGTGGATGTAATTACTCAAGAGGACTGAACTTTTTTCCTTTGGTCAATTACCTCATTGCGAACCAAAACTAGCCATCCAACGACCGTTAGAAATTCGAAAAATGTCCATTGAATCGCATACGATCTGTGGTTACCTTCAGTGACTTGCGGTGCTGGCAATTCTTGAATCTCTGCACTGCGAGACTCAGGCCTGCTTGCGGTCATTTCAATGTAGGAATTACTGATCGTCGATTCAGAAGAATTTATCTCAAGTGGAATTATGCGATCCACTTGACCAGTCGGTAAGTCAGTTGGCGCAGATTTCGTGCGGGGTGTAACTGCGCGAACTCGACCGAGGACCTCCACAACTCCAGAGGGTAGCGCAGCAACGACGGGACTATCCATGGCTGAGTTCCCAGCGGGCGTCCACCCTCGGTTTACCAGCACAACATTGCCATCAGTTAGTCGCAATGGGGTAATGACCCAGAGTCCAGAGTTTGATTCAAAACTTTGTTTGCGGACAAGTACCTGTGATTGCGAAATCCAAGTGCCAGTCAGTTCAACAGTTCTCCAAGTTGCCTCATCTGCTAAGGCGAGAGGATTTGATCCGGTTGAAACTAGTTCCGAAATTGTAATTGGAGCTTTACTGATTTGGGCTTG
>DJBM01000088.1:48194-49686 GCA_002430405.1 Actinobacteria bacterium UBA5976 | reverse complement strand
TGCACGCCACTAACCCCTAGACAAAGTTCAAAACGCAAACCAGGTTCATCGCGTAACGCTTTTGCGAATGCAATAATTTCCGTTGGCCGAACGTGGATTGTTAATTCATCCATTTCAACGACGACTTTTTCAACTGCCTTATCCCAGGAGGTTCCAAAATCTGGAAGACCTGCGCTTAACTCATCTGCGACGACATCAAAGTAGCTGCCAAACGGACGCGATGACGCGGCAGGAACGGGTATGACGGTTACTAATCCGCCAAAACCAGAGGTGTCACCCGATCCAGATGCGCCAAACATTCCTTGGCTCACACCTGATACTTCTAGAAGTGGCTGTCCTGCGTGGACGAGTTCACCACTCATCGAATCTTCATTCATTAAATTTGCCCTCTGGCTGCAGTTACCGGAGTGGCAAGTAGCGCTTCCTGCTCTAATTCAACAATTTGACGTTTGCGATTTGCGCCAAGTTTTGTGTCACCAATTTGTTCCTGCAATTTCATGAGTGCGTCAAGCAGCATTTCGGGGCGAGGTGGGCAACCCGGCAAATAAATATCTACGGGAACGATGTGATCTACACCTTGCACAATTGCATAGTTGTTAAACATTCCACCTGAAGAAGCGCAGGCACCCATAGCCAGCACCCATTTAGGCTCTGGCATTTGATCATAAATTTGGCGAAGTACCGGCGCCATTTTTTGACTTACACGGCCAGCAACAATCATCAGATCTGCTTGCCGTGGTGAAGCGCGAAATACTTCCATGCCAAAGCGAGCTATGTCGTATCGACCTGCGCCAGTTGCCATCATCTCGATCGCGCAGCAAGCTAAACCAAACGTGGCAGGCCAGAGTGAATTCTTTCGGGCATAGCCGGCGAGGCCTTCAACCGTAGTAAGTAAAACACCACTTGGTAACTTCTCTTCTAAACCCATAATTTCCTCAAGTCTGCCTTTTGCGTTTTTCTTAATCCCACTCAAGCCCACCGCGGCGCCAAACAAAAATGTAAGCGACAAATACGGTTAGGACGAAAATTATCATTTCAATTAATCCAAATAGTCCGAGCATGTCGAACGAAACTGCCCAGGGATAAAGAAAAACGATTTCGATATCGAAAATAATAAAAAGCATTGCAGTGATGTAGTACTTAACTGGAAAGCGGCCGCCGCCTAGTTGCACCTGGGCTGGCTGGATTCCACATTCGTAGGCATCAACTTTTGCTCGGTTATATCTTTTTGGTCCGGTTACCGAGGCGATCGTGACAGAAAAAGCGGCAAAGCCAAATGCCAAAAGTCCCAAGAAAAGAATGGGGAGGTAGACATTGCCCTGACCCACTTTGCGGCCACCTCTCGCTTGCTAATTCACGCCTAATCGATTCAATCCTAGAGCCGAAAAGACGCGGAAAGAATCTACGTTTGTGTCTTTGTGAAAACACACACCATTACGTCATTAGTTTATTTGGTGGGGCGAAAATGGCGACTTGTAGATGTGGCGTTGGA
>DJBM01000088.1:29165-48079 GCA_002430405.1 Actinobacteria bacterium UBA5976 | reverse complement strand
GCCTTCATTAGATATTCCATATACAAAGTGTGAAATGGCGCCCAGGTTGGATGACTAAATTCGCAAACAACTAGCCGACCACCAGGTCGGGTCACTCGGGCCATTTCTGAAAGTGCCTTAGCTGGATCCTGAACATTTCGCAGACCGAATGAGATTGTTGTTGCATCAAAAGAATTGTCCGCAAATGGCAGATTCATTGCATCGCCTTGGACGAAATTTAAGTGTGGGTATTGCTTTCGTCCGACTTCCAGCATGCCATTACTAAAATCACACGCAGTTGGAGTCGCTCCCGCTAAGTAGAAAGGTTGGGTACTTGTGCCGGTTCCAGCGGCCAAGTCCAAAATCTCTTCACCTGTTAGTGGCGCTACCGCTGTGACAACTGCTTTACGCCAAGTGCGGGTTTGACCAAGTGAAAGTACGTCATTTGTAATGTCATATTTCTTTGCCACCGCATCAAACATCGCTGCCACTTCATGTGGCTCTTTGTTCAAATAGGCACGGGACATATCTTCATTCTGCCAGTTATCTGGGAGAAAGTGCTCTGTGGTTCATGTTCTCGTAGGCTTACATAGTTATGACGTCCTTAGCTGTGGATCTTGCCACGAAACTTTATGTTAGAAGTGCGCAACTTCCAGACATCACAAATCTCTTGTCCTTATTGCCTGCTGAGGGTGGCTTGGCTTGGGTGCATGGTCCGGCAACAAATCAACATGGGATTGTTGGCTGGGATGAGATTGCCCGCATCACAATTTCTGGTCCAGAGCGATTTAGCCGAGCCCAGCGGTGGTGGTCACAACAATGCGCAATCTCCGAAGGTGATAAGCCCATTGCATTTGCCTCGTTTGCTTTTGACAAACAACCTGGAACATCTGTCGTAGTGATTCCAAAAGTTTCGGTAAAGCGAGATGAACTTGGCACCACGCTAACGATCACAAGTGATTCGCCAGTTACTGATATTGAAATTTCGGAATTGATTGCGAAAGTTAGCCGGCCGCACGCACTTTCTCGAGGATTGAATCAAGTAACGTGGCTCGATGGTTCCCGACCAGTGACACAATGGCAAGCTGCCGTTGATGTGGCAGTATCTCGAATTAATCTAGGTGAGTTAGACAAGGTTGTCCTGGCGCGAGACATCGTCGCCCAACTCGATGAACCACTTCACATTGGTTCACTATTACTTCGATTAAATGAAGCTTTCCCAGAGTGTTGGACATTTTGTGTTGATGGACTAGTTGGGGCAACTCCCGAACTTCTCATCAGACGTGATGGTGAACACGTCACAAGTCGGGTGCTTGCTGGAACTATGCGCCGAAGTAGGGACAGTGATAGAGATGGACAACTTGCTGCTGAGTTACTTGGATCTGACAAGGATCAAGAGGAACATGTGTACGCAGTTGAATCTGTCGCTGCAGCATTAGCAACGCACTGTACTGACTTGAAAGTTCCAGCACAGCCATTTATTTTGCGTTTAGCTAACGTGCAACATTTAGCAACCGATGTAACTGGCGAACTAGTTGATGCGGCTCCAGCCCTGGCATTAGCGGCATCCCTACATCCAACTGCAGCAGTTTGTGGCACACCAACAGAACGAGCAACCCAAGTTATTCGCGAACTCGAAGGAATGGATCGGGGTCGCTATTCGGCGCCCGTTGGTTGGATAGCTGCTAATGGTGACGGCGAATTTGGAATTGCGCTTCGCTGTGCCTTAATCGAAAATACGGAGCGCACAAAATTGCGGCTCTTTGCGGGTTGTGGAATTGTTGCTGGCTCAACGGGTGAATCAGAAGTTGCTGAATCACAGGCAAAATTTGGTGCAATGAAGGCCGCGCTGGATTAGCGCTTAATTTGTGGCTGAAATACTTTCCCAGCCGCGGAGTACGAAAGTTGGTCGCTGAACTGGTTCACCGACAAGTTGTAAGTTAGGAAATTCTTCAAACAGCATTGCTAAGGAATTTTGCATTTCAAGACGGGCAAGTGGCGCGCCAATACAAAAATGTATGCCGGCGCCAAATGCAATGTGTGGATTTGATTCGCGAGTGATATCAAAATTATCTGCATCTACGAACGCGTTCTCATCACGGTTTGCGCTACCCAACATGGAAACTACTTTTTGCCCAACTTCGACAGTGGTGTTCCCAATTACGGTTTGAGAAGTAGCGGTTCTTTCGAACATATGAAGTGGCGAATCAAATCTCATCATTTCTTCCAGGGCTGTCTTTGCATGCTTGCGTGGATTTTTCTTCATCAGATCCAATTGCAATGGATGCCTGAACATTGCCACCATGCCATTTCCGAAGCCATTCACGGATGCTTCGTGACCAGCATTTAGCAACAGTACGCACATTGCGATTAATTCATGTTCATTGAGTTTTTCGCCCTGTTCTTCTACTTCCACTAGGGCGGTTATTAAATCTGGTTTTGGTTCAATTTTGCGCTGCGCCGCGAGTTGCGAAATGTAGGCACTGAACTCGGCTGCCGATTTCTGAGCTGACAATTCTTGTGCTTGGGTTCGGCCATATTCATACATTTTTACTATGTCCTGCGACCAGCGACGCAAGTCATCTGCTTTACTGCGTGGCACGCCCAAGAGATCTGCGATAACAAGTACAGGTAGTGGTTCAGCAAAATCAGCTAGGACATCGAATTTGCCTTCCGACTTAATTTTGGATGCCGCTCCAGCTAGCAGCTGTTCGCAGATTTCAATAATGTTTGGTTCTAACGCACTAATGCGGCCAGGAGTAAACGCTTTTTGAACTAGTGATCTAAGTCTGGTGTGCTTTGGTGGCTCACTGTCCAAGATGGAATCCGAATGTAACCAGTTGAAGATTTCCCACTGCGTAAGTGGCTCTTGCGGTTTATATATGCGACCAAGGTGTTTATTTCGCAACGTTGCATTTGCAGTTTCATGAGTTGGAGCTAACCAGAGCCCAAGTCGATCGCTCCAAACTAGATCACGATGGGAGCGAAGTTCTCGATAAATTTCATATGGATTAGCAACAGTGGCAGGGTCCCTCGTATCGAGGATGTCACCAAAACTCATGATTTGTGTGGCTGCTCTTCTTTGTAACCGATTGATTTTATTGGCAGGGTTATTAAATATAAGGCCGCGAATCCGCCGCCGATTCCAATGAAGACCCACCTACCTGTTGTCTCAACTCCAGGGGCTAGGTAAGTCAATGCGCTAAGGCCAGCCGAAACAATAACCATCACGGATGCTGCGCGGCGAAATGCTGGATCACCAGCATGTCTTGACGTAGTTGCCATGTGCGCGGCAAGTGCTACCAGCAACAAGCCGGTTAATCTAAAGGACCATACCGTCGAATCAGTAACTATTAATCCGATGTACATCAAGAATGAAATTGGGTCTATCAATAAAACAGCGGCGCTTCCTGCAAAAACAATCGAGCCGATGACCATTACAAGGCGGGAGTATCGGTATCTGGAGTTACGCATGCCTCAATTGTAGAACTTGAATCAACTCGGTTGTGCCCGCTTGGACTATTTGTGAAGCAAGCCAGCTTCGGCTAATTTCGTGTTGCATTGGGAAGATCCCGGTGCTGGAGCATCTGGAGTGCGCGCTGGACAAACTTCCCGGAATGCGCAGTAATCACACAGCCGTGAGACTCGCGCCTCCCATGATGAATTTGCCACATCAAATTCACTTGCAGTTCTCATCTGCGCTAATTTTTCTCCTTGCGCTAAAACCAAGCCAGAATCAGCTGGGCGACGCACGACTTCCTGCGCATTCAAAAAAATCAATTCCACTTCATCAACTTCAATTTCATATTGAGTTTTGAAGCCAAGCGCGTAAAGGTATGGCTGGGCTAACTTGTCATCAACAAATTTTCCTGGACTTTTCCCAGTTTTGTAATCAGTAACTCGATTTATTCCATCAACTGTAAAGCGATCAACTTTTCCAAAAAAATTAACACCATTGATTTCAACGCTAAGTTCCATTTCTATGTGCTCGGGTTGCACCACAACTTGCGTAGGATCCTCGACTTTAAATAGATTTTCGATGGCTTCCTTGACGCTGTATTTCATCTTTAAGTCATTTTCAAATGGTTTGTATTCAGTGGTGCGAAGCATCCGTGGTCCATGCTCTCGAAGCAGATTCATCGCAGCATCCAGAGTTCGATCTTGTGGTTCAAGTCGATATAAATATTCACAGATCTCGTGAGTTATTGAGCCACCCGCTAAGGCCGAAGTGGGCGGTTCCCGCCAGCCGGCAATGTAAGAAAAAAAATATTTCAAAGGACATTGTTCATACAAGGACATTTGAGAGTAAGAAACTCGTTTCGGCAGGCTTGCTGTTGCTGGCTGCTCTACTTCAATTCGCATTGCTTTAGTTACCACATCGAAACCTCTCTGACTGCCTTAACCGTACTTGCCAAACCTGACAAAAACGGGTTTTAGCGTGCTGCCAAACGTAATTTAATTTGATCATGTGGGATGGCATGCGAAACATTTCCATCACGGCCAATCATTGTTACGTTGTTTACTAAAGCATTCAAGACTGCTTCTTCGACGCTTTGGACCACAGCAGTATAGAAAGCATCAAGGTAATTCCAAGGTATGAAATCAAGTGTGCTTAATTTGGCATCGTGACGCGGCAAAGTAGGAAAGCCACTCGAAAGTGGGCCTGGGTTAGCAGTTGAAAAAGCTAAGAAGATATCACCACTGAAATGTCCACCAGCTGTTCCAGTGCGAGCTAAACCGAGCGGGACGCGGCGAGCTAACGCACGACATTGGTCTGGAAGAAGCGGTGCATTAGTCGCAATCACGGCAATCACTGAGCCGGCACCACCAGGGGCGATTCGCGATTTATCTTTTTCTATCCAAGTCGAATCTGCCATTGGATTTGGAACGTCTAGGTCTGACATATCAATTCCAGTTATTCGAAGTTCCTTGCGGTCACCAAAATTTGCTTGGAGAAATGCTCCAACAACATATTCTTTGCCGCCAAAATCTACCGCTCGAGACGCCGTGCCGTTACCACCTTTAAACGAATAGCAGTTCATTCCGGTACCACCACCAAACGAGCCTTCGAGTACCTCGCCATTTTTTGCCAAATCAATTGCGGTGATCGCGTGCTGAGTCGTTACATGTGGTCCGTTTATATCGTTGAGATAGCCATCCCAAGTTTCGGCAACAACAGGTAGTAGCCATTCCATGGCAGCTTGCGGATTATTTTGCTTAACCCATTCGATAACGCCACGATGCACTGTGCCAACAGCGTGGGTGTTCGTCAGCATTATGGGACCAGATAGACCACCCGTTTCAGAAATCCAATGCGAGCCAGTCATCTCGCCATTGCCGTTGAGTGAATAGATCCCCGCCGGAATAGCCTGCTGCATCCGATCGCGGCCGACGGGCAAGATAGCGGTTACGCCAGTGCGGACCGGACCTTTGTCAGGAACCAATTCACCTTCACCCGAAATCAAAGTAACCATGCCCACTTCAAGACCTGGGACGTCAGTGATGGCATTTAATTTTCCTGGGGTGCCATCACAAACTATTCCTAAATCGCGAGCGCGCATTTGAATTCCTTAACTCTTGGAAGTTTCTTCAATTATTCGCTTTATCAAATTGTTCTCATCAACTCGGTTACCTGTCAGGCAAACCACAACTTTCATTCCAGGAATGTTTCGGAAGTTAGTTAATGCAAACTTTAGGTCAGTAACCGTTGACACCTGCTTGGCTGGAATGCCAAGCGATTCAGCGATTACCCACAAGTCCTTACCGTGCGGAGTTCCAAAAATCTTTTCATAGTGTTCGCGATATTCGCTGGCACCTTGTTCTAATTGACTAAAAATTCCACTGCCATCATTATCAAGTACCACGATCGTTAAATTCGGTTCATCTTGATCTGTACCAAGATTTAATCCACCTATGTCATGCAGGAAAGCAATATCCCCCATGAGTAAGTAAGTGTGCTTACCGGAGCCAATTGCTACTCCAGCTGCTGTTGATATCAGTCCATCTATGCCATTAGCTCCCCGGTTACCAAATACCGTTAAGCCATTTCGCCTTGGCGCATAAGCTTCTAAATGTCGCACTGCCCAAGAAGCGGCAACAAAAATTTGATCTTCATCGTGCGCACTATTCCAAAGCGTCAATGCGCTACTCGGCCCACTCAAGGTATCTTGCGGTAGCAAACTCTTGATCACATCGCCTGTCTGTGAATCCAATTTCTGCCAGAGCCCTAACCAATTACTATCAGGGATATTTCGCAGCAGTGGCACCTGATCCAGAATTTGAGTTGCACTCGATACTGGATTTGGTAAATCTGGGCCAGAAAGTGAGCTGTGGATTGCTATGTGATTGGGGGAATTCTTTAGCAACGTCAGCACCGCGCGCGATAGCCCAACAGTTCCAAGTGTTACTACCACATCGGGTTGCGGAGCGACTCCTGCTTGCAGAAGTAGCACCCCATGCGAAATTGAGTTTGTCAAGGAGTGTGCATTCGCACTGGGCTCCCAAACTATTGGCCAAGCTAATTGCGTGGCAAGGTTCGCAATTTCTAGAACGGCATCTGCATCTGCGTTGTCACCTAAAACAAAAATGCCATTAGTTGCGACATTTAATTCGACAGGAACTAAAGTGCTAGATTTTTGATTTTTTACTTCAGCACTATTCTTGGCAGGCGTTTCGGGAGACCAGTCGAGTTCGTTGCTATCTGGCATTAGAGGCACATCGAATTGCACGTTAACTTGTACCGGCCCTGGACGCGTGCTTTGGGCGGCATTAAGTGCATGCGTCACGTTTTCAAAATCTTTTTGTGTTGACTCGACATCGATACTTACTTTGGCAAAACTGCCAAAAATTTCAAATTGCTTAATTGTTTGTGGCGCGCTCAGACCGCGAAATTTCGCAGGCCGATCGGCGCTTAAAACAATTAATGACACAGCGCTTTGATATGCCTCGACCACAGCAGGCAGCAAGTTTGCAACTGCGCTACCAGAAGTAACAACTACTGGAACGATTTGATGAGTTGCTTTTGCAATGCCAAGGGCGAGGAAGCCAGCATCTCGTTCATCAATTCGAATGTGAATTTTAATTGCCCCTGCTTTTTCTGCTTGCGCAAAAGCCCAAGCAAGTGGGGCATTACGAGAGCCTGGCGCAATAACCACATGCTTTGCGCCTTGGGAAATACAAGCTTGAACAATTGCTCTCGCGCACTGCGTTGCATTATTTATCGTCATGCCAGCACCGCATCTCGAACATCATTGGAAACCATTTCTTTTGCTCCACTATCCCACGCACGCACGATTCGTTCCTGCCACCAAAGACGATCTGCTTGGGTGACTCGCGCTGCAGCAGAGGTCAAAAGTTGGGCATCTGGTGAACTACGTCGAACTGGCAATTGACCATTTTCGGGTAGCGTCGTTGGGGTCACTAAATCTTGCGCAAAAAGTGTTCCAGTTCCAAGTCCGCAAGCACCATATAGCTCTGGCACGGCTGCTGCTAACGCGATGGAACTAGATAGGCCAACTGAACTATCAAGTGAGCCACTGACCACAGTCGGTAAGCCAATGTCATTAACGAGTTCGAGGGAGCGCTGCACTCCACCTAACGGGATGGCCTTAACAACGATAACGTCAGCAACCTCACGCAAAGTTGAAATATCAATTTGAGTCGCCTGCCGAATTGATTCATCGAGCGCAATTCGTACGGGTTGCGACCAAGCACTCATTTTGTTTCGCAATTTAAGTAATTCTTCGATGTCCGCGCATGGTTGCTCGACGTAGTCCAGTTCTCCAATTTCCGCAACGATTTGCGTTAAAGATTCAAGGGCGCGGGAAACGGTCCAGCTGCCGTTTACATCAATTCTAATTTTTCCGCCAACAACTATTTCGTCAAGCGTGGTTCGCACCATTTTGATGCGGGCTAAGTCAGCAGCAAATGAGACTGGGGAATCATTTGCAACTTTAATTTTGAACGTAGTCATGCCATGAATTGTCACTGCAGATTCAACTGCAGTTTTTGTTTGTGCTAGCCCCATGATTGGAATGATCGCATTTATGGGAACCGATGACCGAACGCGTTCGGGAAACTTTCCAAAAGCTGCCTCGAGCGCGCCAGCTAACCAACGAGCAGCAATTTTGTCGTCATATTCTGGAAATGGCGCAAATTCGCCCCAACCCGTTGAACCACTAATTAATGCGCCAGTTCGCACACCAATTCCACGAAATTCAGTAGTTAAATTCAACGAAAACGGCGCACACTGCCGTGCGATTAATTCGATCGACATTAGCTAGCGGTTCTCATCAATACGACAATTAAATTATTGATTGTTTGACTAAGGCCGCTTGGGAAATTGTTTAAAGTCTGGACGACGCTTTTCTTTATATGCGTTGCGACCTTCCTGAGCTTCTTCACTCATATAGAACAGCAATGTGGCATCCCCAGCGAGTTGTTGAATTCCAGCTAAGCCATCATCGGCAGCGTTGTGACTTGCTTTCAACATGCGAAGTGAAAGTGGTGATAACTGCAGCATCTCTTTACACCATTGCACTGTTTCAATTTCCAAATCTGCAAGTGGAACCACAGAATTCACTAGACCCCAGTCATATGCTTGCTCGGCTCCATACTGACGACATAAGAACCAAATTTCGCGTGCCCGTTTTTGTCCGATGTGTCGCGCAAGTAATCCCGAACCGTACCCACCATCGAAGGAGCCGACAATTGGTCCAGTCTGACCGAAGCGAGCATTGTCAGCAGCGATTGTTAAATCACATACGACATGCAGCACGTGTCCACCACCAATTGAATATCCAGCAACCATTGCGACAACTGGTTTTGGAATTCTTCGGATTGCAACTTGCAGATCGAGCACATTGAGTCGACCAACTCCGGCTTGTGCAATTGCATCATCGCCGATGTAGCCATCGTCTCCGCGAATCATTTGGTCGCCACCACTACAAAATGCCCAGTCACCTTTACCAGTGAGAATTACAACGCCAATGCTTGGGTCATCGCGCGCCACATCAAGAGCGTGTATTAATTCCTTAACTGTTTGGGGCCGAAAAGCATTTCGCTTTTCTGGTCGGTTAATTGTTATTTTGGCAATTCCGGAAACTTCCCATGTCGATCGTTCGAAAATTATGTCGGTGTAATCCCCTGATCTGACCCAGGTGCTGGCAAGTGTGATTGAGGAGTAACTTGGATTAGTCTTGGCTGGGCTATCGTCGGCAACTACTGGTGGCAGAACGTACTTTGTGCGAGTATCCATAACAAACCTTATAAAAATCTTGTGGGTTAATACTTCGCTCTAGGCTAGTCTCGATGACGCAATCTGACATATTTACTAAATCTCCGTTTGCCCGCAAACTAACTGCGGTAACGGTGCCACCTGGCGCGGCCGGGGTGGAAAAACTTGCCAGGGAATTAAGTCCTGCCCTATTTGGGACGGGACCCGCAATTTTGCCGATTGCTACAACTCCCGCGCAACTACTGCAGCAGAGTCTGGAAAGCCTCAAGCCCGATGATCCAAACTTCCCACTTGAGTCTGCTGACATTTCAATTGTTTGTGCGACTTCCGGATCAACTGGGACCCCGCGCGGAGTATTGCTAAGTCAACGCGCACTCGAAGCCTCTGCCTTAGCATTTGGGACGCGCTTTGGCACGAACAATCGTTGGGTGATTTCAATGCCGGTTCATCGAATCGCAGGAATCATGGTCTTAGTTAGATCCATGTTGCATGAGAGCCCATTTGAAATTGATCCCAGCGTGGGTGGTGCCCGTGCATTTGACGCTGCAACATTTGCTGAGACAACCAAGCGCGCCCAACACAAAAGTGCTGAAGACGGTCGTGCCCTGATGGTTTCGCTGGTGCCAACTCAAATTACCCGACTGCTAGATGCTGGCAGCGTCGGCATAGAGGCACTGCAAAGTTACGACTTAGTTTTAAGTGGCGCAGCTGCAACCCCACAACCCATGCAGTTGCGACTGCGCGAACTCGGCATCAAAGTTTCCATCTCATACGGAATGACGGAAACTTGTGGTGGTTGCGTGTTCGACGGAGTCCCCCTTGCAGGAGTTCAAATTTCTCTTGACACCAAAGATGAGATTGAGCCAGGCAGAATTACAATTTCCGGAAACGTCGTGGCAAGTGGTTATCGGCTTGCGCCGCAATTAACTGAAGTTAGTTTTGCTGCTGGCCAATTCCAGACCCAAGATACGGGCAATTTTGACTCAACTGGACTGTTACAAATTCTCGGCCGTCTCGATGACGTGGTAATTGTTGGTGGCGTAAATGTTGCACTTAGCGCAGTTGAGTCGTTGATCAGAGATCATCCCCTCATCAAAGATGTTGCGGTAATCGACATCCAAGATGACTTGTGGGGATCAATTCCAATTGCTCACCTCGTGACTCGCGCAGAGGTAATTGATACTGCGAACTTAATTTCTGAAATTCAAGACACCATTCGAAACCAAATTGGAAGCGCTGCTGTTCCACGAGGAATATATTTTGCGACATCCCTACCCATGCTCGACTCTGGAAAGATTGATCGGATAAGTTTGCGCTTACAAACGACATCTGACAACACGCAGGGGCCACACCAAAACCCAGGAACCCCGCAATAATTCTCGGACTTACCAAGTCCAGCAAAGGTAATGAAATGGCAACTCGCGAACAATGGCTAGCTGGCGCTCGACCAAAAACTCTTCCTGCTGCAATTGCCCCAGTTCTTGTTGGAACTTCGATAGCCGAATTCGAAGGCTCATTTCGACCCGTTGTTGCGCTGCTTGCTTTTGTCGTGTCACTTGGACTTCAGGTTGGTGTGAATTATGCAAATGATTACAGCGACGGTATCCGTGGAACTGATGATGATCGTGTTGGGCCCGTTAGGTTAGTGGGACAAAAACTTGCAAGTCCGGTGCAAGTGAAGCGCGCTGCAATAATTTCCTTTTTAGTTAGTGCAGGTGCAGGACTTGCAATGGTCTTAATTAGCCAAGTTTGGCTATTAATTCCAATTGGAATTGCTGCGATCGCAGCTGCTTGGTTTTACACCGGTGGATCTAAACCATATGGTTACGCCGGTTTCGGTGAGTTATTCGTGTTCGTATTCTTTGGGCTAGTCGCAGTCGCAGGAACTAGTGCGAGTCAAACCGGCAAAGTTACCGCATTGGGATTACTTGGCGGTGTTGCCTGTGGCGCATTAGCCACTGCAATCCTGGTGGCCAATAATCTGCGAGACATTCCAACCGACGAACTCGCCGGCAAACATACCCTTGCAGTGCGCTTGGGCGATGCAAAAACTCGCGAACTTTATCGGCTCTGTATTGTCATAGGGTTTGCCATGCCACTTGCAATGAACTTTTTAGATAACGGACCAGTAAGTGCCTACATTGGGCTTTTCGCGATACTTAGTGCTCGCCGACCGCTGCAAATTCTTAGAAGTGGCGCCACTGGAATGGAATTGATTTCCGTACTTGGTGATACTGCTCGCTTGCTTTTGCTTTTCGCAGGATTTATTTCCGTGTCAATTTGGCTTTCGCCGAACGGATTTTAGAACTTATTCCGCTGAATCTTCTTTGCGTGAATTTGCATCGATCTTGGCGTTGATCCTGGCAAAATAATCTGCAATACGGCTACCAAGTTGTGAGCGTTGGTTGTTAAGAATTATTAGGGAAGCAAGTCCAGAACCTAGGAATCCCAAAATCAGCAGCAGAGGGCCACGCAGCCCAAATAAATAGCCAAGACCAAGGAAGATTGCCAACAGCACTATCCGCGCCAGAGTGTATGAAATAAATGGATTCACAGACTTAAGTTTAAGCCTGTGCGCAAACTTTCCAATTCTGACTTACGCTGTATACATGCCTAGATTTGTTTTGTATGTCCTGATCATTGGACTTTCGGTTTATGCATTTGTTGATTGCCTGCAGACACCAAATCCTAAGGCGCTTCCAAAAATCCTCTGGCTAGCAATTATTGCGATCCTGCCAGTTGTTGGTCCACTTCTCTGGCTGCTATTTGGTAGGCCAGGTGGGCGAGGTTGGCGCCGAGACGATGACGATGTTTTTGCTCCGGATGATGACCCAAGTTTCATGCGCGATCTAACGCCTAAGCGTTGATCTAAAAATTACAGGCCTGAATATGAGTGCAATCCTTGCACATAAATATTCACAATGAAGTAATTGAAAATTATGGCGCCATATCCAGCAAGTGCAATGTAAGCCGCTTTACGTCCGCGCCAACCGACTGTTGCGCGAGCATGTAGATATGCGGCGTAAAACACCCAGGTAATAAACGCCCAAGTTTCTTTCGGGTCCCATCCCCAGTAACGCCCCCAGGCAGCTTCCGCCCAGATAGCACCAGCTATAACTGCGAAAGTCCAAATCGGAAACATAAAAGCGTGAATTCGATATGCCAGCAAATCCAAACGATCAGCCGCAGGCACGCGCTGTGCTATGGCTGCGCTTCGCCCGGGCGCAAGTCCGTTAGTGACCCGATCCTCTGCTGCTTGTGCCACAAGATATAAACCAGATAGCGCTGCCCCAACTGTGAATGCGCCGATGCAAACAGTTGCGGCAGCGACGTGAATCAATAGCCAATACGAATTTAGGGCGGGCACAAGTTGCGCACTCTCCGCGTAAAGCACTGTTATCGCAGACCCTAAATTGAGCAACACTGGGATCGTAATAAATAACCCGAGCCAGCGTAAGTCTCGCGTTAACGACATCACGCAGTACACAAGAGAAACTGCGAAGCCGGCAGCAAGTGAAAATTCATACATGTTTCCAAGTGGCCATCGGCCAACAGAGAGTCCACGAAAAGTTATAGCTAAGCCCAACAAAATAGTGCCCAGCCAAGTGAGTGCCATGCCGATATTTCCCGCACGACGACCTTCACCACGACCTCCGTCAACAGAAACTGAAGTTGAGACAGCTGGCTTGATTAAAGTTTCAGTCGAACCCATTCGAACTTGGTGCGAAGCGGTTGTTCGTTGCGCCGAAGTTTCTAAAGCCTCAAGTCTGCGGCCTTTGGCAAGTGAGATGCTGAAGGCAACCATGGAACCAGTGAATACTGTGATTGCGCCGTAGACCATGGCGTTACTTGCTTGCGCAAGAGTTTCATTCACTGTCATCAGTTTTCCTTTTTTGTATTAACTAAGTTTGCAAGATGGGAAATTTCATCCGCTAAACCAGGTGCTTCCGTTTTTGATAACCCAGCAACTTCAAAAAGATTACCGCCACCTGCTGCTGGCGTCACCCGCAGCCAAGCTCGTCGACGTGGAATTAACAGTGAGAGGGACAAACCTACGATCGAGGAAATTGCCGCGCCAAGCGCCCAACCTTTTGCTGGATCGCGCGTAATGGCAAAAGTAGCCCATTGGCGGTAACCCGTAAACTCAACAGTCATACCGCTATTTGGCAGAGTCCAAGTTTCACCCGGAGCTAATTCTTCAATTCCGATTCGTTCCATATTTTTCGTATCGAGCCGATACACGCTCTGCGGCATTCCGGAATCGAGACCTAAATCACCCTGCCAGGCACTGATGTAGACACCTGGATCATCGGCTGCTGGAAACTCCGAGATTGGTCCGTTGCTGAAATCAGCTGACACGGTTGGCAAGAAATAGCCCTGCAGGCCTAACTGTGGAACTGTGTCGGGAATTTTTACAACTCCACTGGAAGTAAATCCGGCATCCTGTGGCAGAAAAACTGCGGCGTCTTGCCACAGCACGTTTCCAGTTGCATCACGGATTGTGAATTCCGGTGCATAGCCGTGGCCAACCAGATAAACCGTGATGCCAGCAGTTCGAAGTGGGTGATTAACTTCAACTCGAAATTCCCTGGGCTCTGCCGATGGGTCATCTTTAACTAATAAATCTGCATAAAATTCCCGCGGTGCGCCATTTTGTTGACCACCCCTTTGGAATGAGGAAATGAAATTTTCGAGCTTGAATGAAATTGGTGGCAATTTATCAGCGCTATAACTTCGGCCAGAAGTAAATGTGTCATACTGCGTAACGTTGTTCGCAAACCCCGAACCCTCGCGAACAATAACGTTGCCACGAAATCCGGCAATACCACCGACACCGACGGCAATTAGAAGAACAAGAAGTGAAAGGTGGAAAAGTAAGTTTCCAGTTTCTCGGGAATATCCTTTTTCAGCAGATACCCAGTCATCTCCAGTGCGAACTCGCCAGCCGCGTTTACTCCAAGCAATTTGGGTTTCCTTAATCACTTGATCGGCTGCAGAGTTGGAATTCCATTGCAAGTGAACTGGCAAGCGACTTAAATTCCGTGGTGCTTCTGGAGGCAGGCCTCGCATTTCTTTGTAATGCTCCACCGCTCGAGGCAACACGCATCCCATGAGTGAAATAAAAAGTAATAAATAAATAGAGGCAAACCAAGGTGAGGCGAAAACGTCAAACATATACAACCGATCCAGAATTGGACCTGATGTTGGATTATCTTTCAAGAATTCATTTACGCGCAACGGCGAGGTGCCGCGTTGTGGAAAAATCGAACCAGGCACACTTGCTAGGGCAAGCAAAAACAAAAGTATTAACGCAATTCGCATGCTTGTGAGTTGGCGCCACAACCAGCGCAAAGTTTCCACTATGCACTCACCGCCGCTTTACTTTTTATCTGCTGCATTTAGATTGGCACTCCCCACTGTGAAGCCCAGACTCGCAACCCAATAGTTAGCTCATTCCAATATCCGGTAACAAGTAGCATCCCGATGACAATAAGCATGACGCCGCCGAAATACATAATCCCTCGTGAATGTCTGCGCAAAATCGAAACTGCTCGAATACTTCGCTCAAAAAATAACGCCAACAAAATAAATGGTAGCCCAAGTCCCAAGCAATAAGCGGCGCTCAAAATCGCCCCCCGAACGGCGCTTGCTTCAGTAAGTGCCATAACTTGAACGGCAGCAAGTGTCGGTCCGATACACGGTGTCCAGCCAATCGCGAAAATTGCGCCCAAAAGGAATGCGCCCAATAACGTTCCGGTTGGGATTCGGTGAATCCGGATGTCGCGCTGTAATGCGGGGATCACACCTAAGAATCCAAGTCCCAAAATCACCACTAGAACGCCCATAACCATTTGTATTGGCCTCTGGTATTCGAGAAATATTTGCCCGATTCCACCAAAAAGCGCGCCGTACGAAATGAAAATAATCGAGAAACCCGCGACAAAAATAATTGAGCCCCAGACTGCGCGAGATTTAGAAACGGAAGTTCGCTTCGAAGTTGCGCGGGCGCCTGCAACACCAGTTATGTAGGACAGATAGCCAGGGACCAACGGCAACACGCACGGCGACAAAAATGAAATCAAACCTGCGGCAAATGCGAGTGGGATGGCCAGTAGCAATGATCCTGAAGTTACGACTTCCGCGATTCCAGTTGAAAGCATTACTTATCACTTTCGATTACAGCTTCGAGAACAACCCGTAATTGCGACTGTGTCGTCGGGCCTAAAATTCGCGCTGCGACTCTTCCGTTTGAATCCAAAATCATCGTGGATGGCGTTGCAGCTGGACCTAAGTTTCCAAAAACTAAAGTCAGTTGACCGTCTTTATCTTGGATCGAAGGATATGAAGTTTTGAATCGAGTATTAAATGCCTTGGCTGCGGCTAAGCCATCTCGAGTGTTTAATCCCAAAAACTCCACACCACTTGATTCGAATTGCAAATAGACATTTTCTAAATCAGTAGCTTCAGCGCGACAAGGACCACACCAAGATGCCCAAAGATTTATGACGACTGGCGCGCCGCGCCAATCAGCAATGTCAAGTGGTTGTCCGTCTAACGTTTCGCCTGCGAGTTCAATTACTTCACCACGCTCCTGTGGTGAGACTAAAACCGTGGCGCCATTACCTGAAATAAAACCAGTATCAGAATTGTTGGCAATTGAACTCGTTCCACAACCACTGAGTAACAAGGTGGAAATAGCAACCAAAGCAGTAACTCCTGCTTTACGCACCTGAAACTTTGCTCGCCTTCGCCAGCAAATCGGCACTCGGCTCGGTGTAAAGCACCGCAACTAACTCATCGTCATCAAAAGTAAGTGAAGTAAGCGAAGCTAAACTGCATTGACGTTTTCTCGGATCGTGCGGAAATCGGCGACCTTCAAAATCTAGCCGACAAATCCAAATTGGTAATTGATGGCTAACAATTACGGCTTCATGGCCACGAGCTGCCTCGCGAGCGCGAGCTACGCCTTGACGCATTCGATTTGCGACAACGACATACGGTTCACCCCAAGATGGCTTCATCGGGTTATACAAGTGTCGCCAAGCCTTTGGCTGGCGAAGTACGCCATCGCCAACTGAAACGCGTTTGCCTTCAAAAACGTTATCGGCTTCGATCACGTCTTCATCTGTTCCAATTGTTAACTTGTGGACTCCTGCAATTGGAGCAGCGGTTTGTTGTGCCCGCTCAAGTGGTGATGCAGTCACTACCGTGATGTCTCGATCCGCTAGCGCATCTGCTGCGCGCTGCGCCATTTCGTGTCCAAGTTCGGAAAGTCTAAAGCCAGCAAGTCGACCATAAAGAATTTTGTCAGGATTGTGTACCTCACCATGACGCAGTAAGTGAACCGTTGTTCGCATACTACTAATCACATCACGTTGCGCGACGTCGTGCAGAAGCGCGCTTGCGAGAAGGTCGCCAGCCCACAGATCCAGCAGTGGCAGCTTCATCTCTGAGCGCACCTCCATGGACTGCTAATGCGTTAGCAAGCGCCGTTATCGTGGCATCTTCTGGCATTACATCCACTCGCAGACCGTGCTCTTGCGCAGTCTTGGCAGTTGCTGGTCCGATACAAGCAATGATCGTGGCTGGATGCGGCTTGCCGGCAATACCTACTAAATTTCGCACCGTGCTACTTGAAGTGAATACCACTGCGTCAAAGCCACCACTCTTAATGGCTTCCCGAGTTTCTACTGCAGGAGGCGACGCACGAACAGTACGGAATGCCGTAACGTCCTCTACTTCCCAGCCCAGTTCAGTTAAACCTGCGACCAAAGTGTCAGTTGCGATGTCGGCGCGTGGCAAGAAGATGCGGTTGATTGGGTCATTAATGGAATCAAACTCTGGCCACTCCTCGAGCAATCCGGCTGTGGTCTGTTCAAGTTCTGGGACGAGATCTGGTCGCACGCCCATTGCAACGAGAGCTGCAACGGTGTCGAGTCCAATCGCGGCGATGCGAATTCCTGAAAGTGAACGTGCGTCAAGCCCACTCTCTTGGAACCTTTCGCGAATTGCGCGGACTGCGTTCAAACTCGTGAAGACGACCCATTCATAACGCCCTGAAACCAAGCCGTGAATGGCGCGTTCCATCTGTTGCGGAGTGCGCGGTGGTTCAACAGACATTGTTGGTACTTCAAATGGAACCGCGCCAAAGGAAACTATTTGCTCACGCAGGTCTTCAGTTGAATCTTTTGTACGAGGCACCAATACGCGCCAACCATGAAGAGGCCGATTTTCGAACCAAGAAATACGTTCGCCAACTGCATCACCGATTATTACTATTCCGGCTCCCATTTGCTTTGCAAGTTTCACTGCGTTTGGTAGCGCTTCTAAAGTTGAATGCAATGAGCGCTGTTCAACTGTCGCGCCATCACGAACGATAGCCACTGGAGTTGTGCCTTCCCGTCCAGCTTTAATCAATGCCTTAGATACTTCTGTTACTCGATCCGCTGCGTTGTGCACCACGAGAGTCACAAGGGGATCGATGTGTGATGCCCAATCAACCGTCGGGGAATCAGCATCGATGATCCGAACCTCGCGGGTACGGCCACCAGTTAGCGACACTCCAACATGTGCGGCAACTGCAGTTAACGGAGAAACGCCGGCAGCGACTTCAAAAGCGTGTCCAGTTTTTGCTAACGCAGAAGTTTCCATAGCCAAGCGACCGTCCAGAACGGGATCACCAGAAAGCAGTCGTACGACTTGCTGACCAACTTTTCGCGCATCAATTAAAACTTTGGTTCGGGCTGCTAGTGACAGTGGCGCACCAACATTGTCTATGGCAACCAAAACTTGACCGGAAGAAACCAATTCAGCGAGCGCAGTGATGTCTTCATCAACTACTACGACGTCAGCGGCCTGAAGTAGCCGGTGAGCACGTACCGTTAACAGATCAGGGTCGCCAGGTCCGGCCACCACAAAAGACACTCCGACAGCGGCAGATACCTGCGAGCTAGCCATTTACACACCTACCTTGTTTGTGTACTTGCAGCTTTGGGAAGTCATTTATTAACCCACATTCGCTTGCGTCAACGCAGATTGCGATTTACGTTGCTCGTGGAATGCAAGTATCTGTAATTCAGTCGCTAAATCAACGCGACGCACATCAACACCAGTTGGAACTTCGATTTGTACCGGCGCAAAATTCAAAATACTTGTGACGCCATTACGAACCATCAAGTCACAAACTTCTTGGGCGGCTGTGCCTGGTGTGGCAATTACTCCGATGGACGCTTTTGAACTCATCACAACCTGAGCCAATTTAGAAATGTCTTGCACGACAATTTCTTTTCCAGCAACAGTGACTGGATGGCCAACTAGTTCTTTGTCTGTATCAAATAATCCAACAACGCAGAATCCACGCGATGCAAAACCTGGGTAGCCAGCAAGAGCATGTCCTAGGTTTCCAATACCAACAATCACAACGGGCCACTCTTGCGTTAAACCGAGCGCGCGAGCAATTTGATAAAGCAAAAATTCGACGTCATAACCGACACCACGTGTTCCATACGAACCAAGAAATGAAAGATCCTTGCGAAGTTTTGCGCTAGACACACCACTGGCCTCGGCCAGTTCTTCGGACGAGACCAGAATTACACCACGAGCAGTTAGCGATACGAGGTTGCGGTGATACATGGGTAGGCGACTCACAGTTGCATCGGGGATCGCACCGCGAGAACTTAGGTGCGTTTTAGGAGCCTGT
>DJBM01000088.1:28806-29012 GCA_002430405.1 Actinobacteria bacterium UBA5976 | reverse complement strand
AGCCTGTGAAAGCGCCATGAAATCCACCCCTCTAGTGACCGTATGGCGATTAGGTTATGCGCTATTTCGCTGAGTGCAAAATTGGCGCGGATACCCCAATTCGTGCTAGGACAATTAGGGATTTTAGGTGTGACAAACGTGAAAATTGTGATTTGACTAGGAGCGTTTTTTAACTGGGTTTTTTTGATAGTGCGGCGCGTAATCGC
>DJBM01000088.1:28429-28558 GCA_002430405.1 Actinobacteria bacterium UBA5976 | reverse complement strand
ATTTGACTAAGAGCGTTTTTTAACTTGGTTTTTTTAATAGTGCGGTGCGTAATCGCTGTTCGTTCACGCGCCACTTGTCGTGAATCTTGCCATCGATTAATACCACTGGGATTGATTCAAAGTATTGAT
>DJBM01000088.1:17770-28355 GCA_002430405.1 Actinobacteria bacterium UBA5976 | reverse complement strand
CAGCGAGCTGTGCATCGTCCAGGATTGATAATTCACTCCACGTTTCGCCAAGTTCCGTGCACACTTTAGCAATTATTAACCTTGCGTTCTCACATAAGTGGCACTCTGGTTTTGCTATGAGAACCAGTCGTGAATCCATGTTTTTACTTCCTTCGAGTTGCACCCAGTGTGGCACATTGCATTTCAAGTTCCCAGTAAGGATTTCCCAGTACGCTTTAAAAGTGACTGCAAGCGATCATGTAAAAAATCAGGCCGATCTGCGCCAGAGCGCAGCTAACGAGCCTTTGATTGAGTCCCAAAACATCGGTGCATTTTTTGACATTGATAACACAATTATGCGTGGCGCCAGTATTTTTCATCTTGCCCGTGGTCTTTTTGCGCGAAAATTTTTAAGCGCCACAGACTTAGCAAACTTTGCAATTGCGCAAGGGAAGTTTTTAACTTACGGTTCCGAGAATCTGTCCGACATGGCACGAATCACAGAAAATGCCTTGTCGTTTGTTACTGGCAGATCAGTTGAACAAGTAACTGCTCTATCAGAAGAAATTTTTGATGAAATCATGGCTGACAAAATTTGGCCAGGTACTGTGCAATTAGCTCAAATTCATCTTGCAGCGGGACATCAAGTTTGGTTAGTTTCGGCTGCGCCTATCGAACTCGCTAACATCATTGCTACCAAACTTGGATTATCTGGGGCAATTGCCACGGTGAGCGAAATAGAAAATGGCAAGTACACCGGAAAGTTAAAAAGTCCACCGATGCATGGCGAGCAAAAAGCACTCGCAGTTTCGCAACTTGCCGAGGAAAAGGGAATTAATCTCGATCACAGTTTTGCGTATTCAGATTCCAGTAACGACATACCCCTACTGAGCAGTGTTGGAAATCCAACTGCGATAAATCCGGACTCTACTTTGCGAAATCATGCGAATTCTCATAACTGGCCAATCCACGATTTTCGCCGCCAGCGGCTGGTAAAACGTTACGGGATACCAGTTGGCGCAACAGCCATTGCATTAGTAGGCGCGGGTGCCGGGCTCGCAATTGCGGCATCCCGGCGCTCCCGCGCCTGAAGTTTTTTTCGTAAAAGTTATTTACTTTTATTTCGACGCTGTGAACGCGTCTTCTTAAGCATCTTGCGATGCTTCTTCTTGGCCATGCGCTTGCGGCGCTTCTTGATCACCGAGCCCATTTGGACCACCTTTACATTTGTTGTTCACTACGAGTCTACGCACTTAACTTGGGGATAATTACGGCGCACTTAATTCACAACGTAATTCGGCTCATTAACATTCGCGATGTAAGCCCGCTCATTAACCAGCTTCGACAAATGATTCTTGTAAGTAGGTGTGAACTGACTGTTCTGGAATTCGAAATGAGCGACCAACTTGAACTGCTGGCAACTCACCGCTGTGAACCAATCGGTACACAGTCATTTTTGAAACTCGCATAGCGGTTGCAACTTCAGCAACGGTTAAAAACCGAACCTCTCCGAGAGGACGTTCATTAGATGCACCCATAGGTCACCGACACCATTCTGTGCGAGTTAAGCACCGGCTTCCCCTCCGGGCTGAACATCACACTTGTACGTAGTTGCTTACATTAGTGGCGAATGGGGCTCAAGTGAAAGTCAGATTAAAAACTCAGCAAGTTACATCGGTGTAATTTGGGCACCTCATGAATGAACTTCGACCTATTCTTCTTAGCTCAAAAGAACTGGCTATTGCATACCCACACGCCCGCGTGCACAAGTCCAGCGAGCAGGGCCTCGTCCTATAACACCCGCACCAAAGATCGCGGTGCTCGTGATTTACATCTAGCCTTTTGAAATTAAGGAGCGCAAGAACAGCGCCAAGTTCGATGGCTTTTCTGCCATTCGACGCATTAAATACGGGTACCACTGCTGGCCATACGGAACATAAATTCGTACCCTGTGACCGAGTTCTGCGAGGCGAAGTTGCTCTTCTGGGCGCACTCCAAGAAGCATCTGGAATTCAAAGGAGGACTTATCGCGGCCACTACTTAAAGCAAGAGCCTGGCCAATTTGAATTAATCGAGGATCATGTGTGGCCAACATTGGGTACGCAGTGGACTCAATTAGATTTCGCATGCTGCGAACGTATGCTTTGTCGATTTCGATGCGCTCTACATATGCAACGTCGGAAGCTTCAGCGTAGGCACCTTTGCATAACCGGATTCGAGAATCTTGATAAGAATACGCAGCAACGTCATCTTCAGTGCGAAGTAACTGTGCTTGCAGCACCCCACCAGCAGAAGGGTACTCGGATCGAATCGCGGAGAGGATTCGAAGTGTTGAGTCAATTGTGGTGTGGTCTTCCATGTCGAAAGTAACAGTTGTTCCAACAGCCTTTGCCACCGCACAAATTGCAAGCCCGTTTTCCAGGGCAATTTTTTCACCATCTGCGCCAAGTGCCTGGCCGACTGCTGATAACTTAACTGAGACTTCAGCAGTTCCAGTTAAGCCCGAACTTGAAAGTGCATTAAGCACATCTTTGTAATCGGAAACTGTTGCATCAGCTGCCGCGCGATCTAAGGTGTCTTCGCCCAAGCGATCTACGGAAGCTAACAAACCATTGTCATGTAAGCCCTGCACTGTGGAAATAACATCCGCTGTCGTAGTTCCGGCTACAAATCGTTTTACCACACCACGACTAAGAGGTGAGGTAGAAACTAGGTGCTCCAACTTTTCACTTCGGGACGCCGAAACCAATAATTCGCGAAGCATGATTCTCCTGCCGTATTAGACCTTGAGTTACGGTCTAGCCTTAACTTTACGCTTAATTTTTAGTCATGCATCGTCAGGGAACCAGTCCAACCGGCGCAGAATTAGCCCTTCGCGAAGTGCCCATGGGCAAACTTCCAAGACAGTTAATCCAAGAAATTCCATAGCTTCTTGCGCAACAATCGCGCCCGCGACCAGTTGCTCAGCTCGCCCCGTTGATACCCCGGGTAGTTGAGCGCGCTGCGCGAAAGTCATTTCGCTTATCTTTGGCACCCACGTATTTAAGGTCTTTAGCGTGAGTTCGCGCTGCACGCGATGGCCTTCACTTGACGGAGCTGCGCCTCCGATTCGGGCTAGTTGGCGAAAGGTTTTACTGGTTGCCACAGCATGATCAAAGTCGAGATTTTTTAGCTCTGAAAAATCTTCTTCGAGTGTCCTCTTTATGTGTTTGCGCAACAATTTTATTTCATCGCTGCTTGGTACTTCGCCGGAGAAGAACTCCCGCGTTAGCCGGCCAGCACCCAGCGGTGTTGTCTGCGCCAGAACAGGATGTTCGTCTGCGCCATAGGCCACTTCGAATGAGCCGCCGCCAATATCAGCTACTAATAACTGTCCGGAGGACCAGCCAAACCAACGCCGCACTGCTAGAAAAGTCAGCGCGGCTTCGTGTTGGCCCGTTAGAACCTGGAGTTCGATTCCAGTTTCTCGCTTAATTTTGGCCAAAATCGAATCAGCATTTTTTGATTCCCGGATCGCTGAGGTCGCGAATGCCAGCAACTCATCGCAGGCATGATCTTTTACGTATGCGTTGCATTCGCGAAGCACGCTTATTAAAGATTTGACCGATGACCTAGTTAAGGCGCCATCATTTTTTAATTGCTCAGCCAATCTGAGTTCATACTTCTGTGACATCGCTGGTACTGGCGCTGCACCTGCATAAGCATCAACTATCAGAAGGTGTACCGTGTTTGACCCAACGTCCAACACAGCCAATCGCATACTCAAAACTGTACTGGTGAGTCGAGTGCAAGGTGCGCAAGCACACCACAGCACATTAGGATTCACATGTGGTTGAAAAGAATCCTGATTTCCCTCGCGCGTGGGTAGAGTTTGTTGATCCTGAAGATGAGACAAATTTATATCGATGCGATTTAACTTGGCTCACAAGTCGTTGGACTTGTATTTGGGGAAATGGCTGCAAAGGTATCGACAAGGAAAATCCTGACGTTGGTTGTTGCACCCTAGGCGCGCACATAGCGGACAAAGAAGACTTTAAAAATACAAAAAAATATGCAGCCATGCTGACACCTGACATTTGGCAAAACCACAAAGAGGGTCACAAGAACGGCATGTTTGAAAAAGATGACGAAGGCGATCGCAAAACTCGAGCCTTTAACGGCGCCTGTATTTTTCATAATCGAAATAACTTTGAAGGTGGCGATGGCTGTTCACTACATATCCTGGCCGGAAAACTTGGGGTAAATCCGCTGGTAACAAAGCCGCAAGTATGTTGGGAACTTCCAATTCGTCGCACTTTCGAAGAAGTTACGCGACCTGATGATGTGGAAATAACGGTCATAGGTATTGAGGAATACACTCGGCGTGGCTGGGGTCCAGGCGGGGTAGATCTTGATTGGTATTGCACAACCGCTACCGAAGCACATGTTGGTGCGCGCGCGGTTTACCAATCTTACGAACCAGAACTCACAGCCCTTATGGGGAAAAAAGCCTACAAAATTTTGGCTGAGCACTGCAGCGCCCGCGAAGAGGTTATTGCAGCTGCAAAGGCAACAAATAACACCCGAGCAATCAAGTACCTCGCGATCCACCCGGCTACACCTAAATAGTTCTAGTAGCGCGTATTTGATTGTCTGTGCCAACCCGTAATCTAAGGGCATGGCGAAAGCAGCGCGTCCAACCTACAAATGCACCGAGTGCGGTTGGGCTGGTCACAAATGGGTTGGGCGTTGTCCAGAATGCCAAGCCTGGAGTTCTGTTACCGAATCAACAAGTAACGCGAGCAGCGTGGGACTTCGCACTTCAACTGCTGGAGTAGCACCTGGGAAACCCGCTCGTCCTGTAAAAGACATTCCCCTTGGTGAAGTTGAACGAACCTCTACTGGTATCGAAGAATTTGATCGGGTCTTAGGTGGCGGATTAGTCGCTGGTCAATGTGTACTTGTAGCCGGCGAACCTGGTGTTGGAAAATCTACGTTGTTACTGGAAGCCGCAGATAAGTTTGCGCGAGCTGGTAGCAAACCACGGCGAGTGCTTTACATTTCTGGGGAAGAATCGGCTGAACAAATTGGAATTCGAGCACGGCGTATTGGCGTTAATGCCGAGACGCTTTTGATCGCAGACGAAACTGACTTAGCTGTGCTACTTGGTCACGTAGAAGAGGTTGACCCAGATTTATTGATAGTAGACAGTGTGCAAACAATTGCCTCAGCTGAACTTGATGGCCGCGCAGGTGGCGTCGCACAAGTACACGAAGTTACTCAGGTATTGACTCGCGCAGCTAAGGGCCGCCGGATGCCACTACTACTAATTGGACAATCCACAAGAGAGAACTCTGTTGCAGGCCCTAGGTCCCTGGAACATCTTGTCGACACAGTTCTAACTTTTGAAGGCGACCGGGGAACACCGCTTCGCTTACTGCGAGCCAACAAGAATAGATATGGCCCCGCCGATGAAGTTGCCTGCTTTGAACAAGCTGATGATGGCCTGCGCCAAGTTACCGATCCTTCTGCGCTATTTCGCTCGCAACGGGAACAGGCAATTCCTGGCACTTGTATTGCCATCACACTGGAAGGTCGTCGCGCATTACTAGTTGAAGTACAAGCGCTAACTACAACAAGTCCTGGAAATAACCCCATGAGACGAACAACTGGATTTGAAAATGCGCGGGCCGCGATGTTGATCGCAGTGACCGAGCGAGCCGCCCGATTGAAACTCTGGGATAAAGACGTTTACTTAGCAACTGTCGCTGGCGCCAAGATTTCTGATCCGGGTGCAGATTTGGCTATGTGCTTAGCCATAACTTCCTCTGCTCGCGACAAGGCCTTGCCCATCGACTTAGTGGCTATTGGCGAAGTTGCCCTCAGTGGTGATGTCAGACCAGTGCCTGGGATGAATCAAAGACTCAGCGAAGCAGCTCGGATCGGTTTTAAAACTGCTCTGGTACCAAAAAGCACTAAGTTGCCACCGGGTGTAACCGGCCTTCGACTAATTGAAGTGAGTTCACTTGGCGACGCTGTTAACGCAGTCTGATTTTTTTAATTCCTAAAAACCAGTTCATTTCACCATAGACTCATCTCATCTCAACTCTAGAAAGAAAGAGCTGTCGTGGTCGTCAAAAAGCAAGTTGATTCCGCTGAAGTTCTTCGTTCAGTTCTCGCTCAAGTTGCCCCAGGTACTGCGCTGCGCGATGGCTTGGAGCGAATTCTTCGTGGAAGCACAGGCGCATTAATTGTCCTTGGTCAGGACAGAGTAATCAGTGCGATAAGCAGTGGTGGCTTTGATGTGAACATCGACTTTTCGGCAACCCGACTTCGCGAATTGGCAAAGATGGATGGCGCCGTGATTTGTGACCGCGATGCGCTCAAGATTATTTCGGCTGCGGTGCAATTGCTCCCAGACCCTAAAATTCCAACTGATGAACAGGGAACGCGTCACCGTACGGCAGATCGTGTTTCGAGGCAATCAAATTTGCCAGTAATTAGCGTTAGTAAATCTATGAACATAATTGCGCTCTACTTAAATGGCCGTCGCTATGTACTAGAAGATTCAGCAACGATACTTTCTAAAGCGAATCAGGCACTAGCAACTTTGGAACGGTATCGAGCCCGCTTGGATGAAGTTGCCGGTTCACTTTCCACTTTGGAAATCGAGGACTTAGTAACTTCTCGGGATGTTTCAACTGTCGTGCAGCGACATGAAATGGTTCGCAGAATTTCAAATGAAATTGCAGCTCATGTTATTGAGCTAGGTACTGACGGTCGATTATTATCACTTCAACTTGAGGAACTTATTACGGGAACTCTGCCTGATTTGCGATACGTCATTGCAGACTACCTACCAAGTAGTGGCAGAAAAGCCGATAAAGTCGGGGCGATACTGCAGAATCTTTCCGATTTAGATGCACATGAATTATTGGATGTTTCAAAAATTGCTGAAGTCATTGGCTTACCTAGTGACACAGAGTCCTTAGATAACTTGGTCCACCCTCGGGGTTTCCGCTTGCTCGCCAGAGTGCCACGATTGCCAGAGCAAATATTCGAAAACTTAATTGCTCACTTTGGCAGTTTGCAAAATTTGCTCTCAGCTTCGGCTGAAGAATTGCGAGATGTCGAAGGTGTGGGCGAAACAAGAGCCCGCGCAATTCGGGAAAACTTATCGAGAGTGGCCGAAGCAAGTTTGTTAGAACGTTACGTATAACTTTTCAAAAGTTATTTCATTTGCACCGCTGCCAACGTCCCGCTTACACGTTGTTGTAGAAGTATTTTTCAAAATCATCTTGATGTGAACACCTTCACCAACCGGAGTTGTGGTGCGATCAATTTCAACTTTCATTGAGATTTGCGCGTCGGAGCATTCCCCTTCTGCCACAACTTGAACTGTGGGTTGGGCAGTTGGCTGCAGGGTTTGGGTGGTAGGCGCTGTGCTGGCATCAATTGGCAAACTCGAAGTGCTTGGGGTAGCCGAAGCATCTGTCACAGGGGTTGCAACAGCCACTGGATTCCCATCGTCGCCACCAGAAAACGTTTGTATTTGTACAAATAATGTTAGAGCGGCTAATAACCCGACCAGTAATCTGCGTCGCCAATAAACCACCGGTTCCTCGGGGCCAATTGGATGAACAACACCTATCACAAGATCACGGTATAAAATACTTGGGCTTTATTGCAGTATGCGCGAGCAAGCAGTTCATACGCAAAGCAAAAAGTAGGGGCTACCGCAACCGGTAGCCCCTACTTTTTAACCTAACTAGCCAACAAGGTCCTTGATTGCCTCATCCTTTTCCTTCCGAACTAATCCGATTAGGTAACCGAGCAATAGCGCTGCGAACGGAACAACCAGCAACACTGTGCCCGTCAGATTTTGTGCCCAGGGAGTTACGGTTGGGTCAATGTCTGGCGCTACGGTGCCTGCAAGTAAAGAGAACCGTGACATCAGCAAATACTGACCGAAAGCCAACCCAATTGCAGCTAGAACAGGTGCGATAAGGCGAACGAAAACGTTTTCATCCACCTTGTTCTTTGCAAAGAATGCAATCACTGCAATGCTGACCAAAATTTCCACCAACACAATTGCAATAACCGCAGTTGCGCTAAGCCAGTAGAACAGATTCAGGATTGGATCAAGAGCGTTTAACTGGAAGTAGAGGATAACAATCACCGCAAGTGCCGAAGTAACAATGGCAGCATTTTGTGGCGCTCCACGACTATTAACCTTTGCAAGTGCTGGTGGCAGCACTCCGCCACGGCTCATGGCAAATAGATATCGACTAGCAGAGTTTTGGAATGCAACAACGGCCGCAAACAAACTCGACAAAATCAGCCAGCCCATGATCGTTCCTAGCCAAGGACCAACAAAAGTGCTTGCGACTGTAATCAATACATTTGCTGGGTTTGCGAGAGGTACGCCATCAACCGACGACCATTCAACAGTTTTATTCACTGCTTCCGATGATCCCATCGCTGTGATCATTGCAAAAGTAACTAAAACGAAAACTGAAGTAATTGCTCCTACCGCGAAGTAGGTGGCACGAGGCACCGCACGTTTTGGATCTTTAGTTTCTTCACCATAAATTGCAGTCGCTTCGAATCCGATGAACGAGGCAAATGCGAAGGCGAATGCAATGCCAGCAGTTCCAAGTAAGCCACCAGCAAAAATGCTGCTAGGGGAAAAAGACGCTCCCAAATTCCAGCCCTCTGGCCCACCATCAACAAGTACTGCTAATGAAGTAATAATTAGTGCGGCCATTTCTGCCAGCATGAAAGTACCTAAAACTTTGGCGCCAACATCTACTCGCAATAGCGACAGAACTGTGGCAATTACGAGCGCAATAAATGCCCATGAGTACCAAGGGATGTCTAGGCCATACTTTGCTGACATCTGTCCAGCCATTACGGCTCCAAAGAAGCCATAGATACACCACTGGACAGCTAGATAGGCAACCATCGAAACAAAAGCGGAGCCTACGCCCATGTTTGTTCCCAAGCCTCTACCAACGTATGCAAAGAATGCACCAGCATTCGTGACACGATGACTCATCGCTGCATATCCAACGCTGAATAAAAGTAAAACAAGTCCGACCAAGAGGTATGCACCTGGGGTGCCGGATCCACTACCGAGAACAATTGCAACTGGTGCAGCGCCAGTCATACCGGCAAGTGGTGCAGCGGCAGCTACAACGAAGAAGACAATGCCAAGAACGCCAATGCTGCCTTTACGCAGACTTTCCTTTTCTGTTTCATGATCAGAATTATGTGTTGTCATGGGCTCCTCCTAGAGTCCTTTACTTGCGCCTTACGTTGCCTGCCCGATGCAAACAACTTGTCGTGCTCATCCACCCTTTTTAACACAGGCTGGAAGACTTAACACCCCATTCACAAAATTCGAACGGCTCCTAACGATATTTCCAGTTCTCTCCAAAAAAATCCGTCTTTTTCGCATTTCTTCAAGCAAAATCTTTATTTCAAGGCGCGCTAATGAGGCTCCAATGCAGTGATGTGGGCCTTGGGCGCCAAAAGCTAGGTGTTTCGGGCGTGTCGGGCGTGAAACATCGAATTTTAAAGGGTTTTCAAAGAACTCTTCGTCAAAGTTTGATGAGGCGTACCACATCACAACCTTGTCCCCCGCTGCAATTGGATTGCCCGCGATCTGCGTATCTTTGCTAGCAGTGCGGCGGAAATGTAGGACTGGGGTGGCGTACCGGATAATTTCTTCTACCGCATTTTCAATTAGATCTGGATTGTTGTAAAACATTTCTAACTGATCTGGATTATCCATAAATGCATGCAGGCCATTTGAAATCGCCGTGCGCGTGGTTTCATTTCCAGCAAAAACCAGTACCTGGAAAAAATTTGCAAATTCAGTTTCGGTTAAATGCTCTCCGTCGACTTGTGAGTGCACCAACGTGCTAACCACGTCGTCATGTGGATTTGCTCGCCGCTCGTCGCCTAACTTACGTCCGTATTCAAAAAGTGCAAAAGCGGCTGGGCTATTGAACGGCAATAGCTCTAGCGGTGTTTTATTTCCATACGCATCTGGTTCAAGTGGTTCGCCCGTTGTTCCTTCAACTAAGTGATCACTTAACTCAACCATGTAGTCGGCATCTTCGCTCGGTACTCCAAGAATGTTTACGATTACTTGAATTGGCAATGGAGATGAAATCGCAGTAACAAGATCTACGTTTGAGTTTTCAACTGCGGCATCAAGAAGCGTTGCCGCGATCTTTCGAGTTGCAGCTTCGTAATCAGCTACTTTGCGCAAAGTGAATGGTGGCATAGCCAGTTTGCGCAATCGGGCATGGATCGGCGGATCACTTTCAATTATTGAGCGCCTGGACGCCATGGCCTCATCTGGTAGATCCCAAAGATTTACCATTTTCTTGGCAGATGAAAAAGTTTCCCAGTCTCTGGTTACTTGAATGATGTCGTTGTATCTCGTTATTGCCCAGAAGTCGCCGTCTGCATACTCGTGACGATAAACGGGAGCATTGCGTCGCATCCAGCTAAATGTTTCGTGCGGGATCCCCTGCTCATAAATTGCCGGATCAACGATGTTGATGGCTTCAGTTGTGGTCATTTCGTTCTCCAAGTTGGTTTCTAGGGCACCAAG
>DJBM01000088.1:5755-17649 GCA_002430405.1 Actinobacteria bacterium UBA5976 | reverse complement strand
GCGATTCGGCCTGCAACGGTTCCAGCAATTAATCGTTCGTGTGCTTGCTGGGCATTAGCCAGCGGAATGGATTCAACTGAATGCTTGAGCTGATTCTTGTTAGCAAGGTCTAGTAGTTCAACCAGTTGACCTTGCGTTCCCCAGATACTTGTCATGAATCGTGCTTCATGTGGAACTGCGCCAAATCCAAATGGGATCCTGCCACCAAAAATCCCAACCAATACGGCTGTGCCTTGACGTGCAATCTGCTTTGCTACCAACTCAAGTGTGTTCTGGGCGCCAACAAAGTCAATAATCGCATCAAAAGTTCCATCTAGCTCTGTCGGGCTTGCAACTTCATCTGCGCCAACGGCTAGCGCACGTTTAAGTTTGTCGCTCGACAAGTCTGCAGCTACCACTTTGGCATCAGATTGTAATTTTAAGAATTGAATTCCAAATTGACCCAGCCCACCAGCACCAATGACTAGAACTCGACTCTTCTTCGTTAAGTTTGGCAACGTATGGCTGACTGCGCGGTAAGCAGTCAGCCCCCCACAGGCAAGTGGTGCAGCAGATACTGGGTCTAGATTGCCAAGTGGAAGCAGGTATGACCTATTTTTAATTAGCATTTTCTCGGCATAACCACCGTTGCGAAAGAGTCCAGCTTCCGTAGCATTTGGGCAAATCATTTCCTGGCCACTCGCGCATGCCCAGCAATCTGGTTTCAAGCATCCCCAACATGGATAAACCATCACGGGACCTAGTTCTTCGTGGATTCCAACAACTTCATGGCCCATAATCATGGGCAGTGGACTTGGATACACGCCGTCAACCACGTGTAAATCTGAGTGGCAGACGCCACAGGCAGTAACTTGAATCAAGGTTTCCGAGCCTTTAGGACTTGGATCTGGGTAATCCGAATAATTCAACGGCGCACCGACTGCATTTAAAACAACGGCTTTCAAGGGCGAGACTTCCTTTCGGATAGTTTTCAACTTGGGGCAATTTCAATGTTGAATCACATACATACAATCCCAACGCACAATACTCTTAATGAATATCCAAAAACCAGACTTTGGAGGAATTTGTGTCGCACGATAATGTCTCTCAATTGAAGCAAGTTGAAGAACTCTGCCAAAAGCACAACATCCATACAGTCGAATGCATCATTGTCGACAACTGGGGTGTCCCACGTGGGAAGCGACTGCCGACGGAACAGTTCTTGCGTAACGAAGGCTATGGGATCGCAAATGTTGTACATACTTGGCAACCTCGCTGTGAAATTGAAATCACTCCAGTACAAGAGGTAAAGGATATTCACGCGCAACCAGACTTGAGTTCGTTCCGAGTCGCTGGCTGGGATGAAGGCATCGGCGTTGTGTTATGCGATACCTACACCACTGATGCGCACGAGCCGGTAGACATCGACCCGCGACAAATGTTGAAAACAACTTTGAAGAAGTTTGCTGATTTGGGCTACTCAGTGAATGCGGCAACTGAACTTGAGTTTTATTTATTCAATCCAGATGGCACGCCACTCTTCACTTCTTTGCAGTGTTACGGAATATACAAAGGAGCAGAGTTGGAGCCGATTATTCTAGAAATTCGAGAGGCTCTGAGAAAAACTGGAATGCTTGTTGAAGCCAGCAACGTTGAGTACGGACCGTCTCAAATCGAAATCAATTTACGCTACAGCGAAGCTATGAAAATGGCCGATGACACCGTCCTGTACAAATACATCGTTCGATTGGTTGCTCAGAAACATGGTTTAGTAGCGAGTTTCATGGCCAAGCCAATCCTGGGTGAGTCCGGTTGCGGTATGCACGTGCATCAAAGTTTGGTGACCAAAGATGGCAAGAATGCTTTTGATGCAAACGACGGAAAAGGTGTTCTTGATTCGGCGTTGATGGAAAAGTACCTTACTGGATTGATGGCTTACACCAAAGATTTACAGGTAGTTAACACTCCGACCATTAATGGGTACAAGCGATTAGTGGATTACAGTTTCTCGCCCACGCAAGTTACCTGGGGTCTGGATAATCGCTTAGTTGGAGTTCGTTGCATTAATGGCGCAAAAAGTTCCAATCGCATTGAATGGCGTTGGGCAGCTGCGGACGCGCATCCTTACTTAGTTCTAAACGGTGCTCTGGCTGCAGGATATGAAGGACTTACGAACGACTTACCGCTGCCAGAAATGGTTACTGGAGACCCACACCCTGAAGATAAATGGGATCGGCTTCCAAGTCATCCGGGGGAAGCGATTGACAATTGGGAAGCCAGTGCCTTTGCTCGACGTGCATTTAGTGATGCGTTTGTGGATATGTGGGCCGCAGTTCAACGAGTCGAATTAGCAACGTTTGCATCGCAGGTTACTGATTGGGAACTTGCTCGTTATCGGGAGATTATTTAGATCATGCGTACCTTGTTAATCAGTCATGAAGAAGCTGGCCGACCAGGTGTAATTGGCGACATTCTAGAATCGCGCGGTATCGAAACGAAGCGACACGTAATTCTTGGCGAAGATGGTGAACTGAACTTGAATTTCCCTGATCCATCTGAATTTGATTTTATTATTTCATTTGGGTCTTTCTACAGTGCGTATGATCCTGAGGTCGCTACTTGGGTAGACGCTGAAGAAGAATTGATAAATCTTACTTTTGATCAGAAAGTTCCATTTCTTGGTGTTTGCTTTGGCGGTCAAGTGTTAGCAAAGGCGGTCGGCGGCAGTGTTGAAAAGTCTGATGAACTTGAACTAGGGGAACTTCATATAAAGGAAACCGCACTCGGTTTGCCATTTCCAGAGGGCCCTTGGTTTTCTTGGCACAGTGACCGAATGATCCTTCCTGATCACATCGAAGTTTTGGCTGAGACTCCATCCGCTGTGCAAGTCTTTCGACACAAAACTGCAGTTGGGCTCCAGTTTCACCCAGAGGCAACAGCTGACTTGGTGCAAGGATGGTTAGACATCGGCGGCGCGAACTATTTACCTGCTGGTATGACAACTGAAATATTAATGGCTGAGGTAAACACTATTGCTGACGACGCTGCGCGAAACTGTGAAACGTTAGTCGATTGGTTTATTTCAGAATATGTAGCCGCTGAAAAGTCTTAATAAGACTTTGGCAAGCCCAGCACATGCTGTCCGATGTAAGCCATAACTAAGTTATTGTTAATTGGGGCAACTTGATAAAGCCTGGTTTCACGGAACTTACGCTCAATGTCGTACTCTTCAGCGAACCCCATGCCGCCATGCGTATCTATCGCCGCATTTCCAGCGGCCCAAGATGCTTCCGCAGCCAGGAACTTCGCAGTGTTGGCTTGTGCGCCACAATCTTCGCCGGCATCAAAGCGAGCAGCAGCATCAAACCTAACTAAATCCGCTGCCCGAAGTTGCATGTACGACCGCGCCAATGGAAATTGCACTCCTTGATTCTTGCCAATAGGGCCACCGAATATTTCTCGACTATTCGCGTAAGAAACCGCACGGTCGAGGAAAAATCGACCGTCGCCAATGCACTCAGCCGCAATCAAAATACGTTCGGAATTCATGCCATCCAAAATATATTTGAATCCTTTTCCTTCTTCGCCGATAAGTGAGTCTTCAGGAATAACAACGTTGTCGAAAAATACTTCCGTAGTGTTGTGATTCATCATGGTTTTGATTGGACGTATGGTTAATCCCTCAAGATTTCGCATATCAAAAATAAACACAGACATACCGGCAGATGGTTTACCACTTTCATCAAATGGTGAGGTTCGCGCCAGCAATAACATCAAGTCGGAATGAAGCGCACGTGAGGTCCAAATCTTTTGGCCGTTTATCTTCCAGCCACCATCTACGCGCTCAGCTTTAGTTCTAATCTTCGTGGTTTCTGATCCGGCTCCTGGTTCAGTAACTGCAAAGGCCTGAAGTCGAAGTTCTCCAGCCGCAATTTTAGGTAAATACTGTTTCTTTTGAGAGTCACTTCCATGACGTAACAATGTTCCCATTACATACATCTGGGCATGGCAAGCGCTTGGATTGCCACCAGAAGCTGCGATTTCTTCCAAGATGATTGAGGCCTCCGTTAAGGTTGCTCCGCCGCCGCCAAACTCTTCTGGAATGAGAGCGGACAACCAACCATTCTTCGTAAGTGTTGAAACAAATTCCTCTGGATATTTATCTGGCTCAAGTGATCGCCAATATTCGCCTGGGTAATCTGCGCAAACAGCAGAGATCGCTGAGCGCAAATCTTCATGACCCACACTTGTCATCAAATCCACTCACTATTTGTATCACTTATTAAAGTTTCGCGTGAAATGATCCATATGGCAGCGCTTCAGCATCGGAGCATCACGTAGTATTTTTGTAACGGAATAGGCTTTGATGGATATTGAGATAGATCTTGATAAATGCCAAGGCTATGCGCAATGCGTTCATGAGGCTCCGGAAATATTCAAGTTAAACGAATCAGGCCAGGCCCACACTGTCGCAGCTGGGATTGCTAATGAAAACGAAAAGTACGCACTTGCCGCAGTTGACCTATGCCCGATGCAGGCAATCTCCATAAATACTTGATGAATCTTTCGCTCCCTAACGAATATTTCGTAATACGATAGTCGCATGTCTGAACTTCATGGATTTATGCCGCCACTTACCCCAACAGGCAAAAGTGCAATCATTCCGGAAATGCCTTGGTACTACAGCGGCACTCTTCTTACAGTTGAGTACTTAACCGACCCGGCAAATATTCGAGCCATACTTCCACCCGACATTGATTTGGCCCCAGACCAACCTGGTGGCGTCGCTTTGATATGGGCCGATTGGCAATCTTGCAGCGAAGGCGGCGCTGAATTACTCGATCCGATTCGATCACAGTACTTGGAAACTTTTGCTGTTGTGCGCTGCTCGTACGAAGGAATCACTTACAGCCGCTGTGTGGCAATTTGGGTTACTAAAGATTTCGCGATTGCACGTGGTTGGTACCAGGGCTATCCAAAGAAGATTGGATCCGCGCATGTCACGCGAATCTTTAATCGCGGTAAAGCATCACCTCGCCTAGAGGCTGGCGCAAAGCTTGGCGCAACTTTATCTGCTTATGATCACAGGCTGGCATCTGCAGTTGTGACGCTTCGCGAGCCTTCTGAAACCAACGGATTTGTAAATGGCCATGCAATGCTGCACAGCCGTTTCATGCCATCAATTACAAAAGATGCTGGCCTATCGATGGATCAACTAATAACTATGCATGGCATAGATGCCGATCTCGGGCAAGCATGGAAAGGTGATGCCGAACTAGTCCTAGGTGATTCGCAATGGGATGAGCTAGCTTCGATACTTCCAGTTAAGGAAATGCTTGGTGGTTACTACCGCGAAGTTGGGGTGACTTTCGCTGGTGGCAAATTAATTGCAGACCGATCAAATCCAGTCTAGTAATCCCAAATATATTCCTCTAACTCCCAAGCAGTGATCTCACGAGTACTTGGATCTGAAACTTCAGCTTCGTAGCGTTCAATCTCATCACGCTTCAACGTTAAATGGGTTGAAACCACAATTGGTCCCATCAGATCAGCAAATAGCGGGTCCAAATCAAGCGCATCTAATGCTGCAGTGAATGTAAGTGGCAGCAGTGGGTCTGATTCATCCACATATGCCCAACCTTCTGCAGCTTTATTCGGCGTCATTTTGTTCTTGATGCCATCTAGTCCAGCGGCCAAGACAGAAGCAACCATTAAGTAAGGGTTTGCTGCGCCATCACCAATTCGAATCTCTAGCCGTGTACCTTCACCTCTCTCAGGTGGTACGCGAAGTAAAGTTGCACGGTTGTCATAGCCCCAGTTCGCACGACTTGGCGCCAAGGTATCTGGCCCAAGACGCTTGAAGGCATTTATGGTTGGGTTGGTAAATGCAGTTAGCGCATTTGCATGGCTTAGAATTCCGGCAATCATTTGATTTGCAACTTCAGATAGCTCCTCACCACTGTGCATTTGATTTTTACCTTTGGCATCCACAACCGAGAAGTGTAAATGGAAGCCACTACCTTCAGATTCAGCCCAAGGCTTTCCAAGAAATGTTGCGTTGTAACCCCGACGAACTGCAATGTCTTTGATCGCAGTTTTAAACAAAAAAGTTCTGTCAGTAGATTCCAGCGCTTCACCATGCCACAGATTAATTTCATATTGGGCTGGGGCAAACTCATGATTACCTGCAAATACGCCAATTTCCATTTGATCTAACATGCGCAAGATGTACAGAAAAGTACCATCTGGATCAACTATCGCACCCGTTGTATAAACCCGACCAGTTCGATGAAGTGCACGCACCCATTCGTCATTTTCTTGTTTTGCCAGATAGAACTCAAGCTCTGGACCAATGACTGGTATCAATCCAACTTCTTCGTACGCTTTCAGCACTCGTTGCAATGCAGTTCGAGGCGCAACCGGATTATCATCTCCATTTGGCTCGAAGGCATCAACGATTGCATACGCGACTCCAGGCTCCCAAGGAAGTTTGCGGATCGTGCTGGGATCAATCCGACTGACGAAGTCTGACAGGCCATCAGAAATACTGCCATGCCCATCCAGAACACCGCCACGCGTAGTGGTAACCCAAACACCTTGGCAAAAGGCTGGCCCATGTGCAGCCGCTTTCTCCATTTGGCTAACGACTAAATCTTTAGAACGAGGAATACCAAGTACATCTGCGTAGACTAACCGCAAAATATCAATGTTTTCGCTCTGCAGTTGGGCTCGTAGCATAGAAAGATCGAGAGACATTTTTCCTCCGAATATTCGTTAGGGTATGAATGATTTTTTTATTTTAATCGCTTGGGATACTTTTTAGGGCAGAATGGTAGAAATTCTGACCAGGAAAAGGGGTGGCCATGCGAGTTCTCATAATTGCACATGACCACGTCAGCCCACCTGGCCCCGTGGCCGAGCGGTTTCGGCACCATGGCTTTGAAGTAGAAGAGTTTTTAGTCGTGCCTGAAGCAGACTTCCCCGAACCAAATGTGGTTCGTGAATTCCCAGATCTAGCAGGCTACGACGTGATCGTCCCAATGGGTGCCCCATGGGGAGCTTGGGATGATGATCGCATTGGAAACTGGCTAGCGCCCGAATTGGAATTCCTAGCTAAAGCGATTGCGCAAGATACGCCAATTTTTGGCATCTGCTTTGGTGGTCAATTGCTTGCGCGAGCGCTAGGTGGCAGCGTAGCGCCTGGACCCAAACCCGAAATTGGTTGGACCGTAGTTCATAGTGACCGTCCAGATTTAGTTTCCGCCGGCCCATGGTTTCAATTTCACTACGACCGGTGGCAACTATCTGGGGCTGCATTAGAAGTAGCTCGAAACTCGGTGTCAAGCCAGGCATTTACCAACGCTCGAAATTTGGGGGTTCAATTTCATCCCGAGCTAACACCCGAAATGCTCGCTGGTTGGCTCAATAATGGCGGCCGCGACTTAGTTATCAAAGACGGCCAAGACCCAGACGTATTACTTGCCCATACTGCAGCAGAGCAATCAGCTGCGAAAGAACGCACCTACCGATTGGTTGATGCGTTCTTAAGTGATGTTGCTAAATTAATTTAATTACCTAAGCGTTACCTCAACGGGAAAACGCTTAATGCCATTGACAAAATTACTGCGTAGCCGTTCCACTTCACCGACCCGCTTGATATTCGTAATTCTTGGCAGCAATTCCTCGAACATGATCTTGATTTCAAGTCGAGCTAAGGAATTACCCAGACACATGTGCGGTCCACCTCGACCAAATGTCATGTGCTCATTCGGATTTCTGGTTACGTCCATACGGTAAGGATCTTTGAAGACTTCTGGATCGCGATTTCCCGCAGCAAACCAAGTTACGACTTTGTCGCCTTCTTTAATTGCTTGGCTATTAATTTCCGTGTCTCTGGTGGCAGTGCGACGGAAATGATAAACTGGACTTGCCATGCGAAGCATTTCTTCTACACCCCATTCAATCAACTCTGGGCGTTCCTGCATTAATGTCAATTGATCTGGATTATCTATTAGGTAGTTCATGCTGTGGCTAATCGTGTGGCGCGTTGTTTCATTTCCAGCAACAATCAAAAGTAGGAAATAGGCATGGAAGTCTCTGGTGGAAAGTGGTACTCCATCAATTGGCGTCTGGTTGATCAGAGTAGAAACAATGTCCACACCTTTTCCGCCTAACCTCTGCTTAGCTAAGTCATCGCCATAAGCCCAAACTTCCAAAGCGGCCGGAGAACGAAATGGCAACATTCGATATTTTTCCGATTCTGGAGAATCCAACAAAACGTCAGCATGTTCAGGGTCAGTATTGCCGACCATGCGATTACCCCAGGCGATCAACTTGTCAATGTCGGTGTCTGGCACATCCATCAATCGAGCTAAAACACGAATTGGAAAGTCTGCTGCAACTTCTTTAACAAAGTCAAAGGATCCCTTTGCGAAAGCATCATCAAGGGTGCTTGCAGTCAATCCCCGAAGAAAGGTCTCATATCCGGCAACCGCTTTAGGTGTGAATGAATCTTGCATCAATTTACGAAGTGCTCGGTGGCGGATACCATCAGTCTCAATCATGGATTTACGAGCTTCCATCTGCTCCTCGTCAAGTTCTTCTAGGTTTACGGTACCTTTTTCGCTTGAATAAGTTTCAGTATCGCGCAGCACGCGAACAATATCGTGATAGCGAGTAAGCGACCAGAATCCAGAATTCGGAGCAGATTCGTCGCTCCAATGTACAGGACTATCGGCACGCAACTCGTCAAAAGTTTGCCATGGAATCTGAGCTTCGAATAAATCTAAATTCGCCAAGCTGACATCTGTCGCGGCTGACATTAACTCACCTCACACAAAGTTGGAATAATCGTTCGGGTACGAACAGTTTTAAGATACCCGATTCTGGCCAATCCTGCGATCGTTTTCAACAAAGTCGGTAAAGTTGGCCTAGGTTCTAGCAAATTGAGGTTCCATGGCTGGTCAGCACACTTTAGACGAAACTGAACGCCAAGTTCATTCCCGTCTTGGCGATCTAAAAATTGATTTCGAGGCTATGGCAGTTACCTCTAACCTTTTCCGAGCTGCTAATGCCGTTCGAAATTACCTAGAGCGCACCGTGCTAGCGCAGCACGATTTATCCTGGACCGCATTTGTAGTCCTTTGGGTGATTTGGATTTGGGAACCAGTCGAATCCCGAGTCATTGCTGAAGAGGGTGGGTTTTCCAAAGCTACCTTGACAGGTGTAATGAAGACCTTAGAAGGACGCGGCCTCATCACACGAACTCGCAGCAGTAAAGATGGCCGTTTAGTTTTGGTCAAGCTCACTGTCAAGGGCCGCAAAATGATGAAACAGTTATTTCCACAATTCAACAACGGTGAACGGCTAGCCGTAGCTGACTTAAATCGATCTAATTTGGGCATATTCGCTGACCTACTTAGGGCGGTCACAATCACCGTAGATTCCCAAAAACTAATTAGGCCCTAGCCTCTTTAACTAACCTGGCAAATAGTCCATGTTGGTTTGCATCAGATTTGGCCGTATCTTCAGGATGCCACTGCACACCACGAGCCCAGCCGCTTGATTCAATTCCAACCGCTTCAATGGTTCCATCTGGACCACGTCCGAGCACTTCTAATCCGGTACCAATTTTGTCGATTGCCTGATGGTGGTAGCACGAAGTTCCTACCAGTTCTGTGGTGAATCCAAAGGATTCATAATCACTAACTTTTACCTCTTGCACAACGTGGCGGTGATTCTCTTGCATATCCTGAATCAATGTTCCGCCACGAACAACATTTACAACATGCAGCCCTCGACATACCGCCAAGGTAGGAATTCCCTGCTGCAGCACGTACTCAGTCATTCCAAAATCTGAATCATCTTGCAAATCATCCACGTCATAGACGCTCGCATCCGGTGCTTGACCGTACCTAGCTGGATTAATGTCACCGCCACCTGCAAGTAATACGCCTTGATATCCCCGAAGTCTTTGCTCCCAGTCACTTTCAGGTGCTGCTAGCAGAGTTACCGGGTCACCTCCTGCATTCCACAGTGATTCCAGGAGCGCTCTTGAACTCACAACGCCGGCATACCGAAGCGCCGATGCCGAGTTTGTAAACCGCCCGATTAGTGCGATTTTGGGACGTAACGACATTTCCCTAGCCTAATGAAAGAATTACTTAAATTCGGTTCCCAAATCACTAAATTTAACGTATCGTAATTCGTTAGTACCCGAACGATATTTCAGGGGATGGCATGACAATGGCAACAGTTGCTGGGGTTGAAGTAGATACTAGGCATTTCATTGGCGGCAAGCGGGTTGCCTCTGATTCCACGTTCGCAGATCATTCCCCAATAGATGGCACTTTTCTGGCAGACATTTCTCGTGGCAGAAAGCTAGAGGTTGACTTAGCTGTCGCCGCAGCAAAAGCAGCCTTTCCAATTTGGTCTCAAATGTCGCCAGCTGAACGAGGGGCGATTTTGAATCGGGTTGCTGACATTATCGAATCCCGCATCGAAGATTTGGCAGTTGTCGAGACCACAGACAATGGTTCGCTGCTACGATCTCATCGTCGTGGTGTCATGCCTCGCGTTGCCATGAACTTTAGATTCTTTGCTGACTACGCAATGAATCAACTGAACTACCCAGATTTCGAAACTCGCGGACATACTAATCACGTAACTTGGGATCCAGCAGGGGTTACCGGAATCATCACACCGTGGAATGCCCCGCTTATGCTCGCAACTTGGCGAATTGGTCCCGCGCTTGCGGCTGGCGACACTGTTGTAGCAAAACCACCTGAGTGGGCGCTGATCACTGCTTCCCTACTGGCAGACATAACTGCGGAGGCAGGAATGCCACCGGGAGTTTTTAATGTTGTGCAAGGTTTTGGTGAAGAAGCTGGCGCAGCGCTAACTGCGCATCCAGACTTATCCCGAATTTCATTTACTGGTTCAGTTCCTACTGCCAAACTTGTCGCTAAAGCAGCAGCGGAAAATCTTGTGCCATGTTCCTTCGAACTTGGTGGCAAGAGTCCACTCATCATCACTGATGACGCTGACTTGGATATTGCGGTGACGGTTGCAGTTGAACAGTATGACAATGCCGGACAAGTTTGTTTGTCTGGAACTCGCTTTTTGGTGCAGCGCGGAATCGCAGACAAATTCAAAGCCGCATTTATCGAGCGAGCCAAACAAATCAAGCAGGGTGACCCCCGCGATGAAGCTACCGACATCGGACCACAAATTCATCCAGAACATTTTGCACGTGTTAAGGGATTCGTCGACCGCGCAGTAGCCGAAGGACAAACGGTGGTTTTGGGTGGTGGACCAAACCCAGAATTGGGCGGCAACTTCTTCATGCCGACTTTGATTGATAATCCAACGGTTGGTAGCGAAATCGTAACTCAAGAAGTGTTTGGACCAGTGCTGAGTATGCAGCAATTCGACACCGATGAAGAAGCAATTGAGATGGCTAACGGGACTGAATTCGGATTAGCCGCAGTAGTTGTTTGCGGAAACAAGAAGCGAGCTGAAGCAATCACTAATCGGCTAGTTGCTGGAACGATTTGGGTCAACTGCTTCTTTGTGCGAGATCTTGGTGCACCTTTTGGTGGATCCAAAAAATCAGGTATCGGCCGCGAAGGTGGAATCTGGTCATTTGATTTTTATGCAGACGTAAAGAACACGGTCTTTGCGCCTAACGGTTGGAAGGAATAAATCATGGGTGAAATTATTGGAGCGGGCTTACTGGCCCACGTGCCTACTATTGTGTTGCCACTTGAGATTCGTAAAGAACTTAACAACGGTGAAGATTTCACGCTCGTCGCTGGCCTCGAGCAACTTCGTAAAGACGTATTTGAAAAGGTCGATTACGACACAGTAATTGTCTTTGACTCGCATTGGGCAACCACAGTTGAGTACGTAGTCAG
>DJBM01000088.1:1486-5703 GCA_002430405.1 Actinobacteria bacterium UBA5976 | reverse complement strand
AGTTGAGTACGTAGTCACCTCACATGATCGGCGCGAAGGTTTCTATACCAGCGAAGAACTGCCCCGCGGAATGTCATCTGTACCTTATGACTGGAAAGGTGACCCTGCGCTAGCTAAAGAAATCTCATCACTTGGTGAAAAGCACGGGACTTGGATCACCCCGATCGACAACGCTCATCTGCCGACTTTCTACGCAACTTTAAATCTCTGGATGTATCTCGGAAAAGGCTTGGATAAGAACTGGATCAGCATTGGTATGTGCCAAACCGGTGATGACGAAGATAACTTACGATTAGGCCGCGCGGTAGGTGAAGCAATTGCAAACTCAGATCGTAAAGTCCTGCTAATTGCCTCCGGTGCTTTGTCACATACGTTCTGGCCGTTGCGCGAACTACGCAAACATGAGTCTGCAGACTTGAATTCCATTTATACACCAGCAGCTCGCGCTGCAGACGAAGAACGTATTGCTTGGTACCTAGCAGGCGAACATGCCAAGGTGCTAGACACTATGGATGAGTTCCACAAGTACAAGCCAGAAGCTCGGTACGGACACGGCATGATGATGCACGGTGCGCTAGGCGAAACGGATTGCACGGTGCCTGGTCGCCAATACGGAGAATACGAAAACTCGATTGGTACCGGCCAGGTTCACATTTGGTTCGATAAACCAGCCGAAGGTTTCCCGTCTGTTAAACACCCAGTGGTATCACGTGGCTGAGTATCGTCGCATCTTGCTTGATGGCTTTGCAGTTCAAGCAATTCGCCATGTCGAAACTCTTGTGGCACCTGATGGCAGAGAAGTATCAATCGCTGATGCGATTCACTTGCCACCAACTGAGCCAACAAAAATCATTGCGGTTCATTTGAATTACGACAGTCGCACTCAGGAGTTCATGACCAAACTTCCAGCGGCACCAACCTACTTTCACAAGCCGATTACTGCACTAAATAGTCATTTAGGATCAATTGTTCGACCACAAGGTTGTAAATGGTTGAACTACGAAGGCGAAATCGTAATCGTGATTGGCAAGACTTGCCGCAACATCAGCCCGGCTGAAGCTGTGGATTACATCGCTGGCTACACCATCGGCAATGATTATGGTCTTCATGACTTCCGCGATACTGATGCTGGATCCATGCTTCGGGTAAAGGGCAGCGACACATTGGCGCCTGTTGGTCCTGGCTTGATTACCGATTGGGACTTCCGAGGCAAGCAGATACGAACTTTAGTTAATGGCGTTGTTAAGCAAGATGACAACACCAGCAACATGGAATGGGATATGCATTACTTGGTTGCTGACATTGCCCGAACGATCACGTTAGTTCCAGGTGACATTTTGTTCTCCGGCACTCCGGCTAATTCACGTCCAGTTGAACCTGGTGACGTGGTTGAAGTAGAAGTTGAAGGCCTTGGCAAACTGACCAACACAATCGTCACGGGGCCAACTGCCATCCGCACTGATGTAGGCGCCCAGCCAACAGAAAGTGAAGAAGTGGTTTCCACTGCCTTGGGTGGTGATTGGGAGTTCCGCGGAATTCGAACTCCCTCCAAAGATTTATATCCATCAACTGTTGAGGAGAAGGAATGATAACCATCGATGTCGACATGGATAAGTGCCAACATTATGGGCAATGTGTCTTCGAGGCACCAGACATTTTTGCGTTGAATGACAATGACAAGCTTGAATTTGTTGCTACCGCCAATGACAGTCGGCGAAGCGATGTTGAAAGCGCCGTGGACGTTTGCCCAATGCAGGCAATCTCCATTGTTGAATAACTGACGCCTTACTATATGTCAAAGTCAGTCGTTATTGTTGGGGCCTCAATGGGTGGTCTTCGGGCGGCCGAGGCACTTCGCAATAACGGTTTCGAAGGTCAAGTTACGGTAATCGGTGCGGAGGTTCACGCTCCGTATAACCGCCCACCGCTATCAAAAGAAGTGCTGGCAAAGGAAGTAACTCACGATGCCGTGGCTTTTAAGCTGCGAACCCAAGTCGAAGATGTCATTTGGCATTTGGGTGATCCAGCAACTTCCGTTGATTTAGAAACACAGGTCGTAACAACGAATTCAGGAAAAGCCTTTGACTACGACGGACTAGTTATTGCATCCGGATTACGGCCACGGACACTTGAACTCCCAAATGGTAAATTATCAGGTCGTCATACTGTGCGCACACTAGATGACGCAATCAGATTGCGGACCGACCTAGTCCCCGGCGCTCGCGTCATAGTAGCCGGAGCCGGATTTATTGGCTGTGAAGTTGCAGCTACCGCAAGAGGCTTGGGCTGTGAAGTCACAAATGTTGCAATTGACAGTTTTCCGATGATCCGTCCGCTTGGGGAAAAGCTTGCAGCAGAACTACAGCGTCGACATGAAAGTCATGGCGTAAGTTTTCGGTTAGGCCATGGCATAAAGGACTTGATAGGAAAAGATTCACTGTCTGGGTTAATCCTCGATGACGGTGAATCATTGGAAGCCACCGTATTGGTTGAAGCTATTAGCTCGCACTGCAATGTTGAATGGCTAGCAAATACCAACCTTGACATTTCTAACGGAGTGCTAACAGATTCAGCACTTCGGGCAGTTACAACTGAAGGGCAATCAGTTGAAGGTGTTTATGTCGTTGGCGACCTGGCCAGATTCGCGAATCCGCTTTTTGATGATGACGCGAGAAGAATTGAGCATTGGAACATCCCTACCGAAACTGGAAAACGAGTAGGCGCCGTGTTATCTGCGTACTTGGAGCAAGCAGATAACTTTGCTGAACTAGCAGCCCTACCTTTCGCACCTTTACCATCCTTTTGGTCAGATCAATATGACATGAAAATTCAAGGTTTTGGCATGCCTGGACTTGCTGATCGATATGAACTAGCTGATGGCGAGTTATCGGGTGAACTAGTTATGGCTTATTTCCGAAATGATGTATTAATCGGTGTTGTTGGTATCGGAATGACTTCAGAAGTTATGAAGTACCGCAAACAACTTCTTGGAACGTAGCTAGATCGATAACGCTGGGATTACTTTTCCAACGTGAACGCCGCCGCCGAAAAGTTCCTGGCTATCCAACTGACGTTCAACTTCTTTAGATACAACGCCCAATACTTTCTGCAAAACTGACATTGCCACGACGATGCGAGCTCGGTCTGCGCCGTCTTCAATCTTTAGAGCAAGTGCGCGCCCATCGCCCAAGCCAATTCCATAAACCGCTTCAGCTCCATCTTTGGCAACCAGACCTGGGACTCCTTGCATCAGTTGGGTGACATCTCGTCTAGTGCCACCAAGGTACTGGGGATTTTCTTTAATCGCAGTTGCGATCTTCTTTTGATTCGCATCTGCGGCTGGTCCGGAAAACTGAGAAAACGATCTAGCAAGTCCTGTTAGCGACATCGACATCAATGGCGCGCCGCAACCATCGACACCGATATGCTCTACCTTTTCACCAGTTACAGATTCGATCGTTTCTCTACATGCAACTTGTAACGGATGATTTGGCTTTAAGTAAGTTTCGGTATCCCAGCCATTCAAAACGCTGGTAAAAAGCATCGCCGAGTGCTTTCCGCTGCAGTTCATGTAAAGCGATGCCTTGCCCAGGCCTTCGGCCAAAAAAGTGTCTCGCTCAATTTCATCAAGCGGATAATCAGGTGGGCATTTTAGGGAGTCAGTTCCCAAATTTGCTGCATTAAGAATATCTTGAACACCAGCTAAGTGGAAATCCTCGCCACTATGTGATGCGCAGGCTAAAGCTAATAGTTCATTTTTGAGCGGCAACCCATTGCGGACCATAGCCAAACCTTGCATCAGTTTGTTAGATGACCTAGGAAACATAGCGCTTGATACATCACCTATGGACCACTCAACTTTGCCTTGGGCATCTACAACAACTGCGCTACCAAAATGGGTGCCTTCGACCAGGCCACTTCGAACCACATATGCAACTGGAACTGACATCCGTCTATAGTTCCACGACCCAATACCTAATGCCTAATGCCCATGCCCCGCGTTATCGACCAGAATGTAGGGATGCGAGCAGTAGTACAACGAGTTGATGGTGCCAGCGTTGAAGTGGATGGCAAAGTTATCGGCGCTTTCACTGGACCGGGTCTATTAGTGCTAATTGGCGTGAGTGTTGATGATGATGAAACTAAGTGCGCAGTTTTGGCTGACAAAATTTGGAAACTTCGAATTTTTGAATCAGCCAGTCTAAAAAATGTTGGTG
>DJBM01000088.1:0-1422 GCA_002430405.1 Actinobacteria bacterium UBA5976 | reverse complement strand
GAATTTTTGAGTCAGCCAGTCTGAAAAATGTTGGTAAGAAAGTTAATTCAGATTCAGTTGAAGTTGCGGCTGCGGATGCTTCGCTACCCATACTTGCCATCAGTCAGTTCACGCTTTTCGCAGACACCTCAAACGGGCGGCGGCCAACTTGGCAGCAAGCAGCGCGTGGACCACAAGCAGAACCACTCGTAAATGAAGTTATTCGTGCACTTCGCGATTTAGGTGCAAATGTGGAAACTGGGAAGTTTGGTGCTGATATGCGAATTAGCGCAGTATGTGATGGCCCAATGACAGTCACCATCGAGGTATAGCTACCAAGTTGCATACAACGCTGTAGGTGCTCGGAATTCCCAACCAGCGAATTTAACTTCGTCGCTGTCGCGCAATGAGATATCTGGTAAACCTTCAACAAGAACCTGAAGTGAGATTCTCTCAACGCCGCGCGCGAATGCATGTCCGGCACAAAAATGTGGCCCATAACCAAATGAAGCATTTGATTCACGAGGTCGATCCATGTCGAAAACATCTGGTTGCGAAAATACTGTTTCATCTCTTGACGCACTAGCGATGACCGCCGCAACCGCCGAACCAGCAGGAATAACGACTCCACCTAACTCAACGTCCTGGGTAGTCTGGCGAGTCTGAGTTCCAATTGGTGCAATCCAGCGCAATCCTTCTTGAATTACGTCATCCCAAAGTTCCGGACTTCGACGAAGTCGATCAAATGCTCCTGGAATATTTGCTAATGCGAAAAATGTAGCTGCTGCGCCATGGCCCGGCTCCTGCATGCCACCCAAAATCGTAAGTTTCAGAGTTGGCAAAATATACTCGGCGCTGCGCTTCTCACCATCTGGCATTCCAGAATGCAGCATGTGTGAAATTGTTGAATCATCAGGAGTCGCCAGCAACCGCGCCATAATTGGCAGCAGTTCATCATTCATCTCGGATTCAACTGCATCTGAAATTTTTTGCTTTTCTGGGTCGCGTTCAAAGTTAGTGGCACCCATCGCTAACCCATGAAACCAGTGCTGCAATGTGTCGGCACTCAAGTGGCCTAGACCCAAGACTGCTCCGAGACTCAAAACTGAAATTGGCTCAAAATATGAAGCTACCAATTCACGACGAACATTAGAAATGATTTCAGTCAGTTGTTGTTTCGCTATCGGCATGACTAAATCATCAATATAAGTGGAAACCATGCGAGGGCGATACTTGCTATCTAGGCTCTTGCGCATATTTAAATGTTCATCACCGTCCATAGTGAGAAGGCTTTTCCCATTAAAGGATCGATCGAGCGTCGAATCTGTTACTTGCGCAGTGAAGAGATCCGGATGTGTCGTTACAAACTCAACATCTTCGGCTCGAGTTACCAGCCATAGGTTAACTGCGGGGACATAAGCTACGGGTGCTTCTTTTCGCAAC
>DJBM01000089.1 GCA_002430405.1 Actinobacteria bacterium UBA5976 | reverse complement strand
ACGGTTCCCCTCAGCTCCACCAAATGAAAAATGATCGCCCAAAGGGCGGTCCTTTTTCATTTTGCCGAGCTCACGGATTCGGCTCATGCACAGCAACTCGGAAGCTACGCCCGAGATTGCCCCCTCAGCTCACGGATTCGAGAAGAGCGCCGGTAAAAACCTTCTTCGTTAAAACGCTCCGTTCGCGTCCCCAATTTCAGTATGCAGATCCTGTGGATCAGCATGAAATCTTGGGACCGACGCTCTCTCCGTAGTTTTTCCTCAGAAGTTTTTACCCGCGCTCTAATCAGCAGACTGTTGCTTTCTCCGTAGTTATTCCTCGGAAGTTTTTACAAGCGCCTTCATGAGCAAGCCTTATCTTGCTACCAGATGTCGCCGAGCGTGTAGCCAGTTTGGAATGGATCAGATGGATCTATTTCCCAGGTAGCCGTGCCTGTAACCCAAGCACTGCCTCGGATTGTGGGAATTACTGCGTCGTACTGACCAAGCTTTATGGGATCTGAAACTTGACCAAAGAATTTTGTTCCTAAGAAACTCATGTGGGAAAACTCTTCACCCAATTCGAGTTGACCGCGCGTATAGAGTCCGGACATCCGCCCTGAAGTTCCAGTGCCACATGGGGAGCGATCTAACATTCCCTTCCAAGTTTGTGGATCAGCAGTTAAGTCGTCGCCAGTCAAAACTGCAGAATTACGCGCCTGCTTACCTGGTTCACGGTTACCGTTATGCAAAATTACGATGCCTACTTTATTGATGCTTGGGTTTTCTGGATGTTCAAATGTCAGTTGCTGATTAACGGCAAACTTGATTGCGGCTCCAGCACGAGTAATCGCTTTTGCATTCTCCGGCTTAATTTCTAAGCCAACATTTGCAATATTGGTCTGTGCAAAGAATTGGCCACCAAAGACTAAGTCAATTGGAATTGGTCCGTATTCGGGAACATCCACAACTTTGTCGATGTAAACCGTGAACGCTGGAACGTTTCGAATTGAAACATCAAGAACTTTGCCAGCTTTACAGCGTGCGAGCACAGAAATAGTTCCAACTGCAGTATCAATGGTTACTGTGGTTTCAGGCTCCTGCATTTTTACGATGCCTTTTTCGAGCACAGCAGTTACCGCGCACATGGTGTTGCTGCCAGACATGGCAGTGAAGCCACCTTGCTCCAGAACAATGATTCCAAAATCTGAACCCTTATTTACTGGCGGAAGGATAAACACCGCGCATAATGCCGGGTAACCACGTGGCTCATGCAAAATTGCGTGGCGGAACCAGTCCAGGTGTGCTTCGCAATAATCGAAACGCTCTTTCATGGTCTTACCTTTTACAAGGTGAGCCATGTTCGTAATAACTCGACCACCCTCACCTTCAGCGTGAGCGTCGATTGTTTCAATGATTAGTTTCTCAGCCATGATTATCTGTCCTAACTAAATTTCTAATCAGTTGCTAAACAATGTCATTTTCAGTGACAAAAATTCGCTGCCGATCAGCCAGGTGAGCAATGGAATCTGCAGCTACTGCCTTGCCTATTTCTGTTTCGTAGGCTGCTTCAAAAGCTTCTTTAGAATCAAACCAGAGTTCAGATATTCCATCAAAGGAACTGCCATCATCCGCTAGATTAAAAACTATTTTACGAACTCCTGGTAACTGTGCGGCTTTACCGGAATGATCAACCAGCCACCACTGCTTGAATTCATCGTGACTCATGTTCTCGCCACGCTTTAACAAGATTATTGCTTTAAACATTTACTTCACCTTCGTTACGCGAGCATGAGGGCGGCCACCGACTGAGTAAACAATTGCGATTACCATTTCATCTGCTCGCGGGGCATCACCAATAGTTAGCTCAGCAGAATCCATGTCATCAAAAACCCAGCGATCATCTTTATTACCAATTGGCATAGTGATCGAAGCGCCAGGTCCAGCAACTTTCTTTGTTCCAGGAATTATGTCTGCGCCACCACCGATTGCAGCGCGAACCGATGCACCAAACCGGGGATGCAATACAGCTGCAGTATGTTCAAGTTCGCCGTCCGTACCAACAATGGCGCCCTTGCCATAGCCTCGAATATCAGCTGCGCTTAAACCCAAAGCCTCGAGGGCTTTTACGGCGCGTTCTGCCAGAATCCCAGTAACTTCGATACTCATCATTTCTAGTTCAGTTAAATCCTGAACTAATGCCTTGCCAGCAAGGGGATTTGTAACCACTGCCGCAGCAATAACTTTCACAGTTGCTGGGTTCACCTCAGTGCCACTCTCGCGCAGGGTTTCTTGGGTGGATACGACTATTGAGCGGATTTTCGTCATGGACATAACCTACCTCGCTAACCGTGTCCTTCACCCACTAGATTTGGGTATTACCGCAACAAGGAGAATCTATGACTAACCACATCACGCACTGGATCGATGGCAAAGCCTGGACTGGCAAAGCAGCACGAACCGGTGAGGTTTACAACCCCGCAACAGGCAAATTGTCTGGAACAGTTGACTTCGCTTCTACTGCAGACATGGACGCAGCAATCGCTGTTGCTAAACGTGCCAGTCTGGAATGGGCAGCCACTTCGCTTTCAAAGCGCGTGACGATCATGTTTGCCTTCCGTGAAATCCTCAACGCCCGCAAAGAAGAACTTGCCGCGATAATTACCGCGGAACACGGCAAGGTGCTCTCTGATGCCCTTGGCGAAGTAATGCGCGGCCAAGAAGTTGTGGAATTTGCTTGCGGTATCCCACACCTTCTAAAGGGTGGTTACTCGGAGAGTGTTTCAACTGGCGTTGATGTTTACAGCATCCGTCAACCATTAGGTGTTGTTGGAATCATTTCGCCATTCAACTTCCCGGCCATGGTTCCGATGTGGTTCTTCCCAATCGCAATCGCTGCTGGCAACTCAGTCATTGTTAAGCCATCTGAAAAAGATCCAAGCGCCCAAAACCTTATTGCGCAGATGTGGAAAGACGCCGGACTTCCAGATGGCGTATTCAACGTTGTGCACGGTGACAAAGAAGCAGTCGATCGTATTCTTACTCACCCAGACATCAAGGCTGTTAGCTTCGTTGGCTCAACTCCAATTGCTAAATACATCTACGAAACTGGAACGGCGCACGGTAAGCGCATCCAGGCTCTAGGTGGCGCAAAGAATCACATGGTTGTGCTGCCAGACGCTGACCTAGATCTAGCTGCTGACTCTGCAGTTAACGCAGGCTTTGGTTCTGCCGGAGAGCGTTGCATGGCAATCTCCGCGCTTGTTGCTGTTGGCCCAATTGCAGATGATTTGATTTCAAAGATCGAAGATCGCATGGGCAAGATCGTGACTGGCGATGGAACTCGTGGCACTGACATGGGACCACTTGTTACTGGTGTGCACCGCGACAAAGTCAAGGGTTACATCGAAAAGGGTGTTGCTGAGGGCGCGAAAGTCGTCGTTGATGGGCGCGATGTAGTTCCAGATAGCGATGGTGAGGGTTACTTCATTGGACCAACACTGTTCGATAACGTCACCAAGGACATGACGATCTACAAGGAAGAAATCTTCGGACCAGTACTTTCAGTAGTTCGCGCCAAGACTTATGACGAAGCAATCAAATTAATTAATGATCACCCATACGGCAACGGAACTGCAATTTTCACCAACGATGGTGGCGCAGCCCGCCGGTTCCAGAACGAAGTTGAAGTTGGCATGATCGGCATCAACGTGCCGATCCCTGTGCCGATGGCTTACTTCTCATTCGGTGGCTGGAAAGCTTCGCTGTTTGGTGACACTCACGCACACGGAACTGAAGGCGTTCACTTCTTTACTCGTGGCAAAGTTATCACCAGCCGTTGGTTGGACCCAAGCCATGGTGGATTGAACCTTGGCTTCCCAACAAACGGGTAGACACCGCAAGCCATCTAATGGTCGCGCAATTGGAATCTGTGCTGTTGCCCTAGGAACGATTATCTGGGGCACGGTAGGCCCAGTTGTAGGGCTTTTCCCAGAGGGAACAGAGTTTCAGTATTCACTGGTGCGCAATCTCACTGGAACTTCCGCTCTTTGGTTGCTAGTTTTGTTTTCCAAGAATAAGAAGCGCTACACAAAACAAGACATCGTGCCGATTTTGATTGCTGGCACTGGCGCTGCATTATTCTTCCCGTTATTCATTCTGGCGTTTCAATTAACTGGCGTTGGCGTTGCAGCCGTAGTTTCAATCGGTGTGGCTCCCATCTTTGTTGGAATCATTGCGTGGATCGCGCTGCGTCAACCACCTGGCAAGCAATGGGCGATTGGCACATTTATCGCCGTAACTGGAGTGGTTGCACTTAATTGGCCAAGTGGAAATAACACCGTCAATGTTTTAGGAATTGGTTTTGCACTAGCCGCAGCCTTTGGTTATTCCTTGCAAGCAACTGGAATGGGAATGATCTCAAAGCGCCACACCCCATTTCAGTGCGTTGCGCCGATGTTCACTATCGGAACTCTGTTTCAAGCGCCACTTAGCTATGGCAAAGACTTTGGTTTTTTGCAGGATCCAGTGCTTCTAATGGGAGCACTTTATGGAGGCATAGTTACTGTTGCACTTGCTTATGC
>DJBM01000138.1:534-4582 GCA_002430405.1 Actinobacteria bacterium UBA5976 | reverse complement strand
GTCTGAGCTGGCATGGCCAAAACAACTAAGTCAGCATCAGCAAGTGCCTGATCAGGATTTGCCGTGGCAACTACATTTGCCGGCAAAATTAAATCTGGTTGATAAGCATGATTGATGTGAGTGCTGTTGATGTCATCCGCAACTGCGCTACTGCGCGCCCAAAGTGTGACATCGCAATTTGCATCCGAAAGAATCATCGAAAATACTGACCCCCAGGAACCAGCCCCCATAACCGCTACCCGCATTAGGAGTCTGCTTTCTTTGGAAGCGCTGTGCGACGATCCAACGGAGTTGCCGGAGGAACTTCACCCCGCTGCTGCGCCAATATATTTGTGATGTCTCGCATGATTCGCTCTGTTGCTTCCCGAAGCGTTGTTGCAGTCACTGGCAAGGCGCGAAGATCATCTAGATCTACTTCTGGACCAGCCCAAACATGCATTGTTTTTCGAGGAAATAAGGAAATGCGTTTGCCGTAAGGAGCAATCACCTCTTGCGGGCCCCATTGCGCTGCTGGGATGACAGGTGCTCCCGTCATAAGTGCTATTCGCGCAGCACCCGTCTTTGCAGTCATTGGCCACAGTTGCGGGTCACGAGTTAAAGTTCCCTCTGGGTAAATCACAACACACTGATTGTCTTCTATTGCCGTGAAGGCCGCGCGAAGTGATCCGGCTGCTGCATCAGAGTTACCGCGTTGGACTGGAATCTGTCCAGCACTTTTTAAAATTGCGCCAAGTACTGGAATCTTAAAAATTTCTGCTTTTGCTAAAAACCGAACTGGACGACCATTGTCATTAACAAAATGTGCAGCAACTAGCGGGTCATACCAAGACAGATGATTCATGGCCACCACAATTCCGCGATCTACGCGCAGATAGTGCCCACCGCGCCAATCTCGCGCAGTAGCTGCCAGTAAAAGTGGGCGCAAAATTCCTGAGATGAATCGGTACCAAAAGCCGCGTGGAGACTGTGCGGGGAATTTTCTCATAACTTCATTATCCTGACACAAAAATGAATCGGACTCGTTGGTTTCCCAACGAGTCCGATTCGCTAAACGTTTTGAGGCTTACTTACCTGAAACCTTTTTCTTGAATTCTGCGCCTGCGCGGAATTTCGGTACAGATGTTGCTGAAATCTGAACTGGCGCACCAGTTTGTGGATTGCGACCAACACGTGCTGCGCGATCTGACTTCTCAAAGATACCAAAGCCAGTTAGGGAAACTTTGTCACCCTTGGATACAGCAACGGAAATGCTATCAAATACTGCATCTACGGCTGCTGTTGCATCTTTTTTGTTCAAGCCTGCGGCTTCAGCTACACCATCAATTAATTCTGCCTTGTTCACTTTGGATCCTCCATAGTTTCCCGACTTCCTTTGATGAATGCCGGCGATCTTTTTTCTCATTAACCCTTGCGAATTAACGAACCCTTGAGTTGTTCCAGGCTTCCCCGCCTGGCTCACTTGTGACTTTACGGCTCAAAATCAAGGGTTTTTAGCCTGACACGCCCAAAAATCCCAAAGAAACCCGAATTCTCGGGATTTTTTGGGATTTTTCTCGAATTTAGACTGTGGTGGGCTTAAATCGTGGACGTTTTGCCTCAAACGCAGTGATCTCATCGACGTGCTTAAGGGTTAGGCCAATGTCATCTAGGCCCTCCATTAGGCGCCATCTAACGTAATTATCGACTTCAAACTTCGCTGTGAATCCAGCCGCAGTAATTACTTGGGCCACTAAGTCAACAGTTACTGGAGTAGTTGGGTCTTCTTCAATAATTTTCCATAATTGCTCGACGCTACTTTGCTCTACTACTGCAGTGAGTAAACCGCCTTTTCCAGAGTTTCCTCGGAAGATGTCGGCAAACCGCGAAGAAATTACGACTTTGAACCCATAATCCATAAGCGCCCACACGGCATGCTCGCGACTTGAGCCAGTTCCAAAATCTGGGCCCGCAACTAGAACACTGACGCCTTGGTATTCGGGTCGGTTTAGGACAAAGTTGGCATCTTTACGCCAAGAGTTAAATAGTCCATCCTCAAAACCATGGCGGGTAATTCGCTTTAAGTACTCCGCTGGCACAATCTGATCAGTATCGACATTGCTTGCTCGAAGTGGAGCTGCGGTGCCGGTGTGAACTGTGAACTTATCCATTAGTTTGCACTTCCTACTAGATCTGCTGGCGAGGAAAGTGTTCCGCGAATTGCAGTTGCTGCTGCAACTTGCGGAGAAACTAAATGGGTTCGGCCACCGGGGCCTTGGCGTCCTTCAAAATTGCGATTAGATGTTGATGCACTTCGCTCACCGGGTGCCAACTTGTCAGGGTTCATGCCAAGGCACATTGAGCAACCTGCCTCACGCCATTCAGCGCCAGCATCGGCAAATACTTTGTCCAGGCCTTCGGCCATTGCTTCGAGGCGAACCCGAACTGAACCTGGCACCACCATCATGCGCAGTCCACTTGCAATTTTTTTACCCTTTAAAATTTCGGCGGCTGCTCGTAAATCTTCAATTCGACCATTAGTACAAGATCCAACGAAAACAGTATCTATTTTTATGTCTCGAATCGGCATTCCGGCAGTTAGATCCATGTAGGCAAGCGCTTTTTCGGTAGCAGTCTTATCAACTGGATCGGTGTAGTCATCAGGGCTTGGCACATTTGCGGAAAGTGGCGCACCTTGGCCTGGATTAGTTCCCCAAGTAACAAATGGGCTGAGCTTAGTTGCATCAATTATTACTTCACGATCAAAGACCGCGTCGGCATCAGTTGGCAAAGTTTTCCAGTACGCAACCGCGTCATCCCAGTCTGCGCCCTTCGGAGCATGATCTCGACCTTGAACATATGCATACGTCGTTTCATCCGGTGCAATCATGCCCGCGCGAGCGCCTGCTTCGATGCTCATATTGCACATTGTCATGCGGCCTTCCATAGAGAGCGCTCGAATTGCTTCGCCGCGATATTCCAGAATGTAACCCTGTCCACCACCAGTTCCAATTTCGGCGATGATCGCCAAAATTAGATCTTTTGCGGTGACCCCGATTGGAAGTTTTCCGTTAACAGTTATTGCCATGGTCTTGAATGGCTTTAGCGGCAAAGTTTGAGTAGCAAGCACGTGTTCAACTTCACTGGTTCCAATACCCATACCAATGGAACCGAAAGCACCATGAGTTGAAGTGTGGGAGTCGCCGCAAACAATCGTCATACCAGGCTGAGTGAGTCCAGACTGGGGCGCGATGATGTGGACAATTCCCTGTTCCTTATTTCCTAACTCGTAATTCTCAATTCCAAATTCTTTAGTGTTTATTCGAAGCGCCTCAATCTGGGCACGGCTAATTGGATCCGCAATTGGTTTATCAATGTCAGTTGTTGGGACGTTGTGATCCTCAGTCGCAATAGTTAAGTCTTTGCGTCGAACGGTACGTTCAGCAGCTCGTAATCCATCAAATGCTTGTGGGCTAGTAACTTCATGCGTTAGGTGCAAATCAATGTAGAGCAAGTCTGGTTCGCCATCTGCTCGACGAACTACATGGTCATCCCACACCTTTTGTGCCAATGTCCGACCCATAACTGCCTCCTATAACTCTCGACTTTGACATCTCATCATTCGAGACAGCAATATCACTATATGAACGATAGTAGTAGCGGAGTTGGCGTTCTGGATAAAGCCGCCCACATTCTGGACGCTTTGGAATCAGGGCCAATGACTTTGGCTGGTTTAGTGGCCGCTACTGGTCTAGCTCGTCCCACTGCGCATAGATTGGCAACCGCGTTGGAGCAGCATCGATTCGTGGCTCGCGATTTGAACGGGCGCTTCATACTTGGGCCGCGCATCAAAGAATTAGCTGGGGCTGCTGGCGAAGATAAATTACTTTCGATCGCAAATCCAATTCTGATTGCATTGCGGGATGCAACTCAGGAAAGTGCGCAACTATATCGCCGACGGGGCGACCAAAGAATTTGTGTAGCTGCAGCAGAGCGCATGACTGGACTGCGCGACACAGTGCCCATTGGCGCCGGCCTAACTATGGGCGCGGGATCTGCTGCCCAAATTTTG
>DJBM01000138.1:0-358 GCA_002430405.1 Actinobacteria bacterium UBA5976 | reverse complement strand
TACACCGCGGCCTGCAAGGCGCAAAATTTACCGCGACAGATTTATCTGGAGTGCGCAGACGTGGATGGGCGCAATCACTTGGCGAGCGAGAACCAGGCGTTGCATCAGTTAGCGCTCCAATTCGCGGAGCCAATGGAAAAATTTTTGCGGCAGTTTCAATTTCTGGACCAATTGAACGGTTAACTCGTACGCCCGGTCGACTACATAGTTTGGCTGTTGTCACTGCTGCCAATCGCATTAGCGATTCGCTAAAAGCACGTGGCTAGTCAATGCTTGGCATTTAGAACTTAGACGCATTTACGTTATTGTAAACAGGTGCGGCCCCGTTGTGTAGCGGCCTAGCACGCCGCCCTCTCAA
>DJBM01000090.1 GCA_002430405.1 Actinobacteria bacterium UBA5976 | reverse complement strand
CCACGCGAAGATCGTGCACCACGTAACAACGACAACAACAACGACAATGATTCTGGTGATCGGGGCGATCGCAATGACCGCAATAATCGCAACCGTCGTGGCCGCGATCGCAATGACCGCAACAGCCGCAACACTCGCAGTCCACGTGGTGGCGATCGGGATTACGACTTAGAAGTATCTGAAGATGATGTGTTGCTTCCAGTAGCTGGAATCATCGACATCCTGGACAACTATGCATTCGTTCGCACCTCCGGCTACTTGCCAGGTCCAAGCGATGTTTACGTCTCAATGGGACTTGTAAAGCGCTTCTCACTTCGCAAGGGTGACGCGGTAACTGGACAGGTTAAGCAGCCACGCGAAGGTGACCGACCACAGAAATTCAACCCACTTGTTCGAATTGAATCAATCAATGGTCTTGAGCCAGATGAGGCAATCAAGCGAGTTGACTTTGGTAAGTTAACCCCGCTTTACCCGCAGGATCGGTTACGCCTGGAAACTGTTCCAAATAACTTAGTTACTCGCGTGATTGACTTGGTCGCACCTATTGGTAAGGGTCAGCGTGGTCTAATCGTTTCCCCACCAAAGGCCGGTAAGACCATGATTCTGCAAAACATTGCAAACGCAATTGCAGAAAATAATCCAGAAGTTCACTTGATGGTTGTTCTAGTTGATGAACGTCCAGAAGAAGTTACCGATATGCAGCGCTCAGTTAAGGGTGAAGTTATTGCTTCAACTTTTGATCGTCCCGCAGAAGACCACACCACTATTGCCGAACTTGCAATTGAGCGCGCTAAGCGTTTAGTTGAAATGGGCCACGATGTCGTTGTCTTGCTTGACTCGATGACACGTTTAGGTCGCGCTTACAACCTTTCGGCTCCAGCTTCCGGTCGTATTCTTTCCGGTGGTGTTGATTCTGCAGCGCTTTACCCACCTAAGAAGTTCTTCGGAGCTGCGCGAAATATCGAAGAGGGCGGTTCGCTAACTATTTTGGCTACTGCGCTAGTTGATACCGGATCTCGAATGGACGAAGTTATCTTCGAAGAATTCAAGGGAACTGGCAACATGGAACTCAAGCTTGATCGTCGCTTGGCAGATCGTCGCATTTTCCCTGCAGTTGATGTGGAAGCATCTGGTACTCGTCGTGAAGAAATTCTGTTGGCTGCTGATGAACTCAAAGTCATTTGGAAACTACGTCGCGTTCTTCACGCTCTTGATTCACAGCAATCTCTTGAATTGTTGTTAACCAAACTTCGTGAGACTAAGAGCAACCTTGACTTCTTAATGCAGGTACAAAAGACCACACCTGAAGCACCTGGTGGCATGGGCTCAGACAGCATGGATAACGTGGATTAAACCTCTGGTTTAATCCACGTGAGTAAGTACTGTCCGATTAATCCGCAGGATTAATCAACGTCGGTAAGTACTGGCCAATTAATCCGAATATTTAGCGAAAAGAATCGACCCGAAATATTAGGGTCGGTTCTTTTCTGCACGTAGCCCAAATCGCAGGTAGATTCTAGAAATGCGTTTGAAGTTCTGGCTCATAGCCGTAAGTGGAATCAGCTTCCTGGTTGCAATAATTATTGTTGCTCAATTTTCAAATTCATCACAGAACGCTGTTTCAGGTGATTCTTCGCTGTCATTGCAAGTCGGATGTCAGCACACAATGACCATCGGCAAATCAGTAGCCGGTACAGAAATTGAAGCTTGCCAGATTGCGGGTTCCACAATTGATTCGCAAAATGCTCTCCTAGTTATTGGCACGATTCACGGAAATGAACCAGATGGCATCCGGGTAGTAGATGAGTTGCTAAAAAATCCAGCTCCGCAAGGCACTGAAATTTGGGTTATTCGCGATGGAAATCCAGATGGCTCAGAACTAGTAACAAGACGTAACGCAAACAAAGTCGACATAAATCGAAACTTTCCAATTAAGTGGCTGGCATCAGATCCAAGCCTGCGAACATACAGCGGCCCAAGTCCGGCAAGTGAACCAGAGACTGTTGCACTAATGAACGCCGTGCAAAAAATTAAACCAACTCGGATCGTGGTTTTCCACCAGCCTTTTGACCAAATTGATTGCCCACCCGAGCGAACCACGCAGATAAGCGACCGTTTATCGGGGTTAACTGGTTACCGTTCAGAATGCATTCCAGGAGAAAAATCTGGCTCAGTAACTAATTCCTACACTGGAACTTTTACGATCTGGGTAAATAGCATATTCCCTAAAACTACAGCGGTTACTTTTGAACTTGGATTGACAACAATGGATTCAAAAATTGAAACAATTTCAAGTGCGCTTCGAACCATAGCCCCCGAGGTGCCATAATCGCACCTAGCCTAAAGGACCTCGCAAAAATAATTAAAAACTAAAGCGAGAAACTTGGATACTCATCGGTAACAAGCAGGAATGCATAGCCATAAACGCGGTTCCAATACTGGGTAACTCCTAAGAGCACCGCACCACTAGACGCTGGCATCTTTCCCGTAAAGAGAATCGTAAACCACGCGAAGAGTAAAACCGCTAACCCATAAAGAACGTAAACCAAACCAACGATGTAAAGCGGTACTGCAAGTAGCCACTTAACTAATGGCAGGTAACGATTTAATTTAGCGCCCCCATCAATTTCAGGAAACGTAATCTTTACGTCGGCACTTTCTTCGATTGAAGGATAACTGTCGTTGAGCACCAGAATGTAGGCAGTTACGCGAGTAGAAAGTGACAAGAGTGACTTATTGAACGCCAATGCGTAAGAAGGATAAATCCCTCTAAAGACAAGTGCGAGTACAACTGGCATGAATATCAGGCCCACTAAGAAAGTTGAAGCCTCACCAGAACCCGACAAAGCGGTGAAGGAAGAGAGAAATATCGCAATCGGAATAACTAAGAATATGCGAAGCGCAACAGATTTCCGGTCGCGATTCTCTAGTTGAACGGTAATGAAGGTTTCAATTTGATTAGCCATAGTTTCACATTAGCCGCATGACGGCGAATAATTAAGTGACTTTGATACTGCTGAGATCTATTTGTTTGTATTCCCCCGATTTGGTGTAATCCCGAATTCGTTCAAAACCATCGAATACTTCGCAATAAGTGGTAGCCAGTGGGGAAATAGCAACCCGAATGCTATTTGGCGCACGATAATCAGGAATAACTTTTTTGTGATCTCGTAAACCTCGGGCAATTTGTCCAGCCTCTGGGTGATAAATAGTGATGTGTCCACCGCGCAGTTTTGAGTCTCGTGGCGTAATCAATTCATAACCCAATTCAACTAGCCATTGGTCATGAAGTTTTATCATCATGTCCGTGCCCGTAGAAGCCTTGGCGTTGATGGCTGCAATTGATGCTCGCTCAATCATGGAAAAACCTTCATCAATGCATAGCAAACCAATAATTGACGGCGAAGCAATTTGAAAGCCGCGCATTCCATCTGTTTGATCAAATTTTGAGCCCATTAAAAATTGCTCGCGCTGAGCAAACCAACCTTGAATAGGCATTTGTAATTGTGACTGAATTTTTTTGCTGACATACAACCACGCAGGTGAGCCTGGTCCAGAGTTACCGTATTTATAGGTACAGCCAACTGCTAGATCTACCCCGTCACGATCAAATTGCATGTCCACGGCGCCAACCGCGTGACTAGCATCCCAAATCATAAGTGCGCCATATGATCGAACTAATTCAGTAAGTTCCTTGATGTCATGAAGAGCGCCAGAGCGATAGGCAACGACTGACAGCGTTACAAGTGCAACATCATCATTTAGATATGGCTCAAGAATGCTGGAAGTTACTCGTTCGTCGCTAACTGAATCTCCAGATGCATGCTCAGTTAGCTCATTAGGAATAATCACCAGATTTAAATCCAGTTCATCAGCAATACCTTGCATGATGTAGCGGTCAGTAGGAAAGTTTGCTTCATCGGTAATTATTGTCCGGCGACCAGGGCGCGCGGAAATTGCGGCGCGCACTAGGCGATAAAAGTTAACACTTGTTGTGTCCATGGCAAGTGTTTGTCCTGCGCCCGCACCTAAGGCAGCGCGGCCAATGAGGTCGCCTGTGGACTGCGCTTTATCAATCCATTCCGACCAGCCGTCCACCATTTTGGAACCCCAGCCATTAACCAAGAAGTCATTAATTGTCTCAACTGTCTTTTTAGGCAGTCGCCCAAGAGAATTTCCATCCAAGTAGCAAATATCTGGATCTTGGATCACAAACTCGTCGCGGTATTTGGCCAATGGATCGGCGGCATCTAGGGCGAGGGCATCGGCGCGAGTGAACATGTTTTATAGGTTATATCTGAAAGCGTGATTACTGGGTTTGAGTCCTTGACTTGCTTGTCAAAGAGCACATACCTAGCGTTTTTCGCTTGCGTTTTGTAGGAATGCCCAAAAACTGGCAGAATCAAGGGGTTAGTCGGTTCACGTACGGCATCCGAGCCTACGACCCGATCACGGTATTAATAAGGAGTAAGTCGTGCAGACTGGAATTCACCCAGAGTACGTAGACACTGCAGTTACCTGCGGTTGCGGAAACACATTCACCACACGCAGCACCCAAAAGAGCGGCACAATTCACGCCGACGTGTGCAGCGCTTGCCACCCGTTTTACACGGGCAAGCAGAAGATTCTTGATACTGGTGGCCGCGTAGCCAAGTTCGAGAAGCGCTTCGGTAAGCAGTCCTAGCTTTTCAAATGAGGTGTTGTCGTCGTCTTCGGATGATGACAGCGCCTCATTTTTTATATCGAATTAATTTATTACTAGCTAAGGAATCCTGATGGCGCAAGACTTCAACAAAGTCGAAGCAATCGTTACTGAATTAACTGATCTCGAAACCAAACTCAGCGACCCGGCAACTCATAGTGATCCAAATGAAGCTAGGCGTATTGGAAAGCGTCACGCGGAATTAAAGCCAGTCGTTGCCAAGTACCGTGAGTACTTGCAATTACTTGACGACGAAAAAGCCGCGCGCGAGATGGGCGAAGAAGACGCAGCATTTTTAGCTGAAGCTGACCAAATGGCGGTTGCCCGAGATCTTGCTGCCGAAAAACTGCAAGAAATGCTGATTCCGCGAGATCCAATGGATGGCAATGATGTAATTCTTGAAATTAAAGCGGGCGCAGGTGGCGAAGAATCAGCACTATTTGCTGGCGATTTGATGCGCATGTATTTGAAGTACGCGGAAAAGCGTGGCTGGGCAACTCAAGTTTTAGAAGCCGAAGAATCCGACATGGGTGGCTATAAAGATATTGCGATAGCCGTTAAATCAAAAGGTGTAGTTCCACCAGAGGATGCACCGTTTGCAAATCTTAAATTTGAAGGTGGCGTACACCGGGTTCAGCGAGTTCCAGTAACTGAATCGCAAGGACGTATTCACACTTCCGCAGCAGGAGTTTTAGTACTTCCTGAAGCCGAGGAGGTTGACGTCACTATCGATCCAAATGATTTGCGCATTGACGTATTTAGATCTTCGGGCCCGGGCGGGCAAAGCGTTAACACGACTGACTCTGCAGTTCGCATCACACATATGCCAACTGGAATTGTCGTTTCGTGTCAGAACGAAAAGTCACAACTTCAAAATAAAGAATCAGCGATGCGAATTCTGCGCGCCCGAATGCTGGCAGCAGCGCAAGAGGCTGCCAATGCTGCGGCCTCAGACGTGCGAAAAAGCCAGGTTAGAACCGTTGATCGCTCGGAGCGAATTCGTACATATAACTTCCCAGAAAATCGTCTGGCTGATCACCGCGTTGGTTTCAAGAGCAATAACTTGGACGCCGTAATGAATGGCGACTTGGATCCTGTGATTGGCGCCTGCATCGAAGCAGATACCAAAGAGCGCTTGGCAACTTTCGGAGATTAATTGGCCATGATTGCCATCACTGCACTTATTAATTCCGCTGCTAAATTGTTGGATCAAGCCGGCGTCGGAAGTCCACAAGTTGATGCGGAAATACTTTTAGCTCACGTACTTGGCATCGAACGCTCGAATTTGTTAACAGTAACTTCAATTACTGCGGAACAGCACTTTGATTTTGAAGCCCTGGTTTCTCGGAGAGCCAATCGCGAGCCACTGCAACACCTAACTGGAGTTGCGCACTTTCGTCACATTTCAATTGCAGTTGGCCGGGGAGTTTTTGTGCCACGTCCAGAAACAGAATTATTGGTGGAAGCCGCAATTTCGCATCTAAAAACACTTTCCGGGCGAAAACTTGCAGTCGATCTATGTGCTGGCAGCGGCGCAATCGCGCTCTGCCTTGCACTTGAAGTTCCAGGAACTACCGTGCACGCAGTCGAACTATCCGATGATGCCGTGAAGTGGTTGACACACAATGTAATTGATCATGCGGCCCAGCTTGAAGCCACAGGTTCGCATGTGATTGTTCATCACGGTAATGCCGGGGATCGCGAATTACTTGCCAACCTCGCTGGAAAATTTGCTGCAGTAGTTTCCAATCCGCCTTACATCCCAAATGCAATGATTCCTCGAGATCCTGAAGCCCGAGACCACGATCCAGCAATTGCGTTATTTAGTGGCGATGATGGATTAGCGGCGGCCCGCGATATTGTCTTGGTTGCAGCCGATGCATTGGCTCCTGGCGGTTTTTTTGGAATGGAGCATGCTGATGTGCAAGGAGAGAGCGTGCCAAGTTTGCTCAAGGAAATGAGTGGAATTTGGTCACAGGTTAAAGACAATCAGGACTACAACAAACTTCCTAGATACACCACTGCCTTGCGTACGCAGGAGCAGACAAAATTTCAGAATGCTGGAGGATAGGACTGTGTCACAAGTGTTTAGTGCAACCAACTCCTCCTCGGCAGCGCAAGTTAAGACTGCAGTTGCCGCAGCCGTTGCTGCCGTGAAAAATGGCGGCTTAGCTGTGATCCCAACCGATACCTCCTACGCTGTGATTTGCGATGCTTTTAATACAGCCGCAATTACAAAATTGCGGATGGCAAAAAAACAAGTTTCTGATTTAGCCCTGCCGGTTGCTGCTGGCTCACTTGAAACCATTCGCGGCGTTGCAAATTTTTCAGTTGCCGCTAATGATTTAGCGTGCGTTTTTTTGCCTGGCTCGTTAACTATTTTGACAGTTGCCCAAGATTCACTTTCCTGGAATTTAGGCCAGCCTGGAACTGCGCTCGCAGTTAGGGTTCCACATCATGAGCTAGCACTTGCGGTATTAAGCGAGATTGGCCCCACAGTTATGACGGGCGCGCAGCTCGCGGGTGAGGCAGCGATCCAGAATGTGGAACAAGCCCAAAGTGCACTTGGTGAATTGGTTGATGTCTATATAGATGGTGGGCAATTAACTGGGGAAATTTCAACGGTAATTGATGCCACGACTGACCAAATCCGCTTAATTCGCAAGGGCGCATTAACATTGGCACAAATCCGCGAGGCCATGCCTACCGTTATCGACGCTTCTGCGTCTAAGTAGTCAAGCCTTTAGACTTGTGGCTTGCGCACCAGCGCCTCGAGTACCAAAGGTGAATAAACATGAGCGACACATTTTTCGGATCAGACTTCGATGAATTGAATTCAACCGACCCAGAAATTGCAAAAGTTCTTCTTGATGAACTTTCGCGCTTGCGCACTGGTATTCAATTAATTGCATCAGAGAATTACACCTCACCGGCTGTATTAACTGCGCTTGGCTCAGTACTTAGCAATAAATACGCCGAAGGATATCCAGGTAAGCGCTATTACGGTGGTTGTGAATTTGTCGACATCGTTGAACAACTGTGCATTGACCGGCTCAAAGAGCTTTACAGCGCGAACTTCGTCAACGTGCAGGCCAATTCGGGTTCGCAAGCCAACCAATCCGTGTTCTTGGCCTTGCTGCAACCTGGCGACACCATCATGGGCATGAGCTTGGCCGAAGGTGGCCATTTGACGCATGGCATGCATCTGAACATGAGTGGCAAATGGTTCAACGTGGTCAGCTATGGTTTGAACGCCGCTGAAGAGATTGACTATGACGCCATGGAGCGCATGGCACACACCCACAAACCCAAGCTCATCATCGCTGGGGCATCGGCCTATTCGCTCAAGATTGATTGGCAGCGGTTTTCCGAGGTGGCAAAAAGCATTGGTGCCTACCTGATGGTGGACATGGCGCATTATTCAGGCTTGATCGCGGGCGGCGCCTATCCCAACCCCGTGCCCTATGCCGATGTGGTGACATCTACCACCCACAAAAGTT
>DJBM01000124.1:27776-36497 GCA_002430405.1 Actinobacteria bacterium UBA5976 | reverse complement strand
CACCTATCAAGATATTTATAACTGCTGATCCAAAAGCACGGGCAGCGCGCCGCGCCAAAGAAGTGGGCGCAAATATGAGCGATACGAATTTGAGTATGGAAAAGCGGGATCATGCAGATTCCACGCGAGCCATGTCACCACTTGAAATAGCCAAAGACGCGACAGTTATCGACACTACCCATATGGAACTTAGGGAAGTAATTAATCAAGTGCTCGATTTGGCGCGGGCTTCCTATGGATAATTCGTTGGACCCGAATGCCGAGACGATTATTTACGACATTGCTGGCGACGTTGTTGAACTAGACGACACCATAGAAATTCCGGAGCGCTGGGAAGATTTAAGTGAGTCAGAATATGCAGCGTTGTTGGATCAAATTGGAATTCCAATCGATGAGATAGACGAAATATTTGAAGACAAGGGAGCACTCCCAATTGTTGCCGTAGTAGGGCGACCAAACGTTGGTAAGTCCACTCTGGTTAATCGAATCATCGGGCGGCGCGAGGCCGTTGTCGAAGACACACCTGGTGTCACACGCGATCGGGTTCGTTACGAAACCGAATGGAGCGGCGTACCGTTCATAGTTGTTGATACGGGTGGCTGGGAATACGACGCAATTGGAATGAGTGCACAGGTTTCTGCGCAAGCTGAAGCAGCAATTAACACAAGTGATGTCGTGGTTTTTGTCGTAGACGCAACAGTTGGCGCCACCGATGCTGACGAACAAATTGTGCGAGTGCTAAGACAGGCAAAAGTACCCGTAATTTTAGTTGCTAACAAAGTTGATGATGAGCGCGCCGAACTTGAAGCAACTCGGCTTTGGTCACTTGGCCTAGGCGAGCCATACACGGTTTCAGCATTACACGGACGTGGCAGCGGCGATCTACTCGATGTTGTGTTGGCTGCATTTCCAGAAGACGGATCGGGTTTGGCCAGGCCACGGGGACCACATCGGGTGGCGCTCCTTGGTAAACCAAACGTTGGAAAATCAAGTTTGCTAAATGCGTTAACTGGCGAAAAACGCGCAGTAGTAGATAGCGTTGCGGGCACTACCGTGGACCCAGTAGACGAACTAGTTATGTTGGATGGCGAAGAATGGATCTTGGTAGATACCGCAGGAATTAGACGTAAATCTAAGAACGCCTCAGGCCACGAATACTTCGCCACACTGCGAACTAAATCAGCTCTTGATAAAGCCGATGTAGCCGTTGTGCTGTTGGATGCAAGTGCGCCAATGACAGAACAAGATTTGCGAATTATTTCCATGGTTGTGGAATCTGGCCGGGCACTTGTCATTGCATTTAATAAATGGGATCTAGTTGATGAGGAACGACGCTTTTACTTGGAGCGCGAAATTGAACGTGATTTAGTTCAAGTTGCTTGGGCCCCGCGAATCAACTTCAGCGCTCAAACTGGGTGGCATAAAGATCGATTAGTTCCCGCCTTGAAATCTGCGATTGCAGGCTGGGAGACTCGGGTGCCAACTGGTCGAATGAATGCATTCTTGGCGCAGATTGTGGCAAGTCACCCGCACCCAGTTCGCAGCAGCAAACAGCCAAAAATCATGTTCGGCACCCAAGCCAGCGTCTCGCCACCGGTTTTTGTCCTCTTTACTTCAGGTTTTCTGGAAGCTGGTTACCGCCGATTCGTAGAACGACGGTTCCGAGAAGAATTTGGCTTTATTGGCTCTCCGATAGTAATTAACCTTCGAATTCGGGAAAAACGACGACGGTAAGTCCGCCAGTTAGTCAACTTGGGACGATAGTCCATTTTTTTAAGGTAACAAACCCGTAACTCCTACCGCTATCGTCGCGTTTTGGGTGAAATAACCCAAGTTTGTGCGTTATTTTAAGAGTCGCCCGAAAAGAATTCGTCGGGACAACGAGAGGAAATATAAATGATCAAGCCGATCAAAATTGGTGCTCTAGCTATTGCTGGCGCACTTGCACTTGCTGCTTGCAGCGGTGGCAGTGATTCTGCTGGTAGCGATGTACTTGTAGTAGGTACTGACCTTCCACTTCAGGGTGCTTCAGCTGATGCCAGCAAGTCAACAAACGAAGTTATCGCACTTGTTCTTGAACAAGCCGGTGGCAAAGCAGGAGACTACACAGTAGAAGTCAAGGAATATGATGACTCAACAGCAGCTAAGGGTGCTTGGGACGATGCAGCTTGTGCGAAGAATGCACAGGATCACGTAGCAAATGCAAACGAAGTTGCGATCATGGGAACATACAACTCCGGTTGTGCAAAGATCATTCTTCCAGTTGCTAACGAAGCTGGCCTATTAATGGTTTCTCACGCAAACACTTACCCAGGTCTAACCATCACATGGGATGCTGGCGAACCAGCACTTTATTACCCAAGTGGTGCTCGCAGTTACGCTCGCGTAATTGCACACGATGGTTTCCAGGGAACAGCTGCAGCTCAGTACATGTACAACGAGCTAGGCAAGCGCACTCTTGCACTTCTTGATGACACCCAGGCATACGGTATCGGTCTAGCCGACGCTGTTGAAGCTGAGTTCACCAAGCTAGGTGGAACAGTACTTCGCAGTGGTTGGGACATCAAGGCTGGCTCAATCAACACCTCTACTTTTGAAAAAGTAAAGGGACAGGGCGCTGACATCGTTTACTACGCAGGCATCTTTGATAACAATGGTGTTCAGCTAGTGAAGGATAAGACTGCAGTTCTTGGCGACAACACTGTATTCCCATCAATGGCTCCAGACGGTTTCTCCGGCTACCCAGTACTGCGCGAAATGCCAGAAGCTGAAGGTCTATGGATGACATTTGCTGGTAAGTCACTTGATGGCATCAAAAAGGGCGGCGGCCAGGCTGCTGCGTTCATCGATGCATACGTAACAAAGTACGGCTATGAGCCAAATAGCTCATACGCTGTTTACGGTGGCGTAGCGATGCAGGTAATCATGAAGGCAATTGCAGCATCAGATGGTACCCGTAAGGGTGTCCTTGATGCAGTATTTGCTGGCGAGCAGATCTGTCTAACTGCTGAAGAATCAGTATCTGGTATGGGCTTCTGCTTAAGCACAGAAACTGGTGACGTAGATACAGTTACCATGACACTGCAGCAAATGACTGGTGGAGTAGAAACTGACATCCGTACAATTGACATCAGTTAATACCCCTAACGGTTGCGTTAATTTGACGTAGCAAAGGTTTGGGTGGGATTGGTGAACCAATCCCACCCATTTCCTTAATTACATCAGCATTTTTCAAAATATAGTGTTTAATAAAGTGATAATTAGCCGACATTTCAGTACCAATCAATAGGAGATCTAGTAGATGACTACGGTGGCATCAGGCATAGCCCGAAAAAGAAAATTTAACACTTCCGAGATTTTGTTAAAAATTTCGATGTACATGGTGATCGCAGTAGTTGTTTACTGGCTGGGCTTTAACCTCGTTAATGATCCGCGCGCTTTCATCCAAGTTTCCATAAACGGAATTAATAATGGCTTGCTCTACGCTTTGATTGCACTGGGTTACACCCTGGTATACGGAATCATCGAGTTAATCAATTTTGCGCATGGTGACTTGTTCATGCTTTGCTCAGTATTCAGTTTTGCGATTTTGACAGAGTTGTTTGGCGCTAAAGCGCCAAGTACAAAAAACTTCGCGCTGCTACTGATAGTCCTATTGTTGACCATGACTTTTGGAGCGATTGTAAATGTGACAATTGAGCGAGTCGCATACCGACGATTACGTAATGCGCCTAGATTAGCACCGTTGATTACTGCCGTTGGAATGTCATTCGTTCTGCAGTGGATGGGTCTAAAGTGGGTCGGCTCCGTACCGGTAAATGTTAATACCGTGCTACCTGCCACCAGGTATCAGTTCGGTGGAATTGAAATAGCATTCAAGACGCTTGTGATTTTCGCAGTAACCATTCCAATTTTGATTCTTTTCGCATTCGTCGTTGATAAAACTCGACGTGGGCGTGCTATGCGTGCCACCGCACAAGACAAAGATGCTTCACGATTAATGGGAATTAATGTGAATCAAACTATTTCTTTCACATTTGCTATCGCGGGCGCCGCAGCAGGCGCTGCTGGAATTATGTGGGCGCAAACTATCGGTACCGTTTCCTACAACTTAGGATTCCAGCTTGGCTTGATTGCATTCACCTCGGCGGTTCTTGGCGGAGTTGGTAATCTTTATGGCGCGGTCCTTGGTGGACTACTAGTTGGGCTAATCCAGGCATTTAACGATGGTTTGGCAGTTGGACTAGGGCAACGTTGGTCGCAAACTATGGTTTTTACAATCTTGATTCTCTTAATGGTTTACCGTCCCGGTGGCCTCTTGGGTCAGTCTTCACAGGAAAAGGTTTAACATGACAAACTTACAACCGGCTCATCATGCAGCAGGCGTCAACAACAAGAAGTGGGCAATTGGCTTCAGCACAGTTGTTGGAGTTATCTTCCTACTTAACGTATTTGTTTTACCTAATTCCAATACGCAAGTGCAAAGATTTTTTAATGCTTGGTTTTCCTTGAACTCACTTGCTGAAATTATGATTTGGATCTTGATGGCGCTAGGACTCAACATCATTGTTGGATACGCCGGATTGCTCGACCTCGGTTATGTTGCCTTTTGGGCGCTCGGCGGTTACGTTGCCGGTTGGTTAATGTCACCGTTTTTAAGTCAGTTTCAAGTCAATTTTTTTGGTAATGCCCGCGTAGGCTTTGACCAAGGTATTCATTTCCATGTTTTCTTAGTTCTGATACTTGGTGGGGTGTTTACTGCGATTTGGGGCGTCATCATTGGCGGGCCAACGCTGCGCCTAAAGAGCGACTATTTAGCTTTGGTTACGCTTGGTTTCGGAGAGATCATTCCGCAGTTCATGCTCAATGGCTCGAACATTTTCGGGCTCAACGTAACAAACGGTGCCCAAGGTATCGGTGGTTTGGATCAACCAAATATTTTCGGTTATGTAATGGGAACATTTGCACTTCCTCAGAAATTCTTGATGGTTTCCTTGATGGCTGGGGCAATGATCTTTTTCTCGATTCGGCTTCGCGATGGTCGTCTAGGCCGAGCTTGGTTGGCAATTCGTGAAGACGAACTCGCCGCCAGCATGATGGGTGTTCCGTTATGGCGCACCAAGTTCTCGTCATACGCAATCGGAGCAGTTGGCGGTGGAATTGGCGGCGTCGGGTTTGCGATCTTGGTGGGCGGCGTTTACGCCGATCGTTTCAACTTCGTTATCTCGATCATTATCTTGGCCATGGTAGTTCTCGGTGGTATGGGTAACGTTTGGGGTGTTGTAGTGGGCGCTACCCTGTTGGCATGGGTTAACTCAGTAGGACTTGTGCAAGTAGGCCAATTGATTAACAACACCTTCGATACAAAATTCAATTTCCCTTCATACCAGTTCTTGCTATTCGGTTTGCTACTGGTATTAATGATGCTTTTCCGTCGTGAGGGTTTCTTGCCGGAAGCTCGAATGCGAATGGTTATGAATGAAGAAAAACTCGAAGATCTAGAAAAGGTCACTGACGACACAAAGATTGGGAGCCATTAAGCATGAGCTTAAGTAGCACAGCAGTATTAGATGCGCAAGACATTCGTGTCGAGTTTGGCGGACTAGTCGCAGTTGACGATGTGTCGTTCACAATTCCACAAGGATCAATCGTCTCGTTGATTGGTCCTAACGGAGCGGGGAAAACCACATTCTTCAACGTACTCACCGGTCTTTACAAGCCGACAAGTGGCGCCGTAATCTTTGAAAACAAGGAGATTACGGGTGACCACGTTCACAAAATTGCCCAGAGTGGCATGGCGCGTACTTTCCAAAACATCCGGTTATTCGGATTAATGACTGCGCAAGAAAATGTCATGGTAGCCATGCACTCACATATGAGCGCAGGAGTATTCGCCACGATTTTACGCACTAAGAAGCAGCGTGCCGAAGAGGAAGAGGCACGCAGATTTGCGCAAGAGCTTCTGGATTACGTGGGAATTGGTTACACAACTCACGAGTATGCGCGCAACCTTTCTTACGGTGACCAAAGGCGTTTAGAAGTCGCTCGTGCACTAGCACTTCGTCCAAGTGTTTTGCTTTTGGATGAGCCAACTGCAGGTATGAATCCAAATGAGTCAGCTACTTTCGTTTCGTTCGTTCGAAAGTTAAAGGAAGACAAAGGCATCAGTATTTTGCTCATCGAACATGACATGAGCGTTGTTATGCAAGTATCCGAGCGGATTACTGTTCTTGATCAGGGACAAAAAATCGCTGAGGGAACTCCTGCAGAAATTAGATCAAATCCACGAGTTATTGAAGCCTACCTAGGCAAGAGCGGTTCGGAGGCTAGCAAATAATGGCACGTTTAAAAACACCTGTAATACTAAAAGTAAGTGACATAACTGTCGGTTATGGCGCAGTCACAGCTGTCAAGGGTATTTCCTTTGAAGTACGCGAGGGTGAAATCGTTTCACTTATCGGCTCCAATGGGGCTGGTAAGTCAACGACATTGCGAACCATCAGCGGTCTCATGCATCCAAAGACAGGCAGCATAGAATTTCGCGGGGAAAAGATTGACGGAATGCCAGGCCACGAGATCGTCGCAAAGGGTATTTGTCACTCGCCAGAAGGGCGTCGTATCTTCCCTCGAATGACGGTTGATGAGAATTTGGATCTCGGAGCTTACCTTCGCAAAGACTCGGCTGCTGTAAAAGAGAGCCGAGAGCGGGTTCTGGAACTCTTCCCACGTTTGCGGGAACGCATTACTCAAAAAGCGGGAACCATGTCTGGTGGCGAGCAGCAGATGCTTGCTGTTGGTCGCGCCCTCATGGGGGAACCAAAGCTTCTGATCATGGACGAGCCATCGATGGGTCTTGCGCCAGTTCTAGTTGATTTGATTTTTGAAACAATTGAGACAATTCGTAAGTCTGGTGTAACGATTCTGTTGGTTGAGCAAAATGCTTTAGCGGCCCTTCGAATTGCAGATTATGCGTATGTTTTGGAATCAGGTCACCTCAAGCTAGAGGGTGATGGCTCCAAGCTTGCTAACGATCCGGCAATCGCGAAGGCTTACCTAGGCGGTTAATTAAGAACAAAAAATAACCCCAACTCAAAAGAGTTGGGGTTATTTTTTGTTCCGGCAAGAACTAGGAAAAGACAGCAGCTAAAAGCGGAGCGATAACTAGGGCGGGCAACATATTTCCCACTGGTATTTGCTTAAGGTTTAACAATCGCAGGGAAATTGCAAGAAGTAAGAGCCCACCAGTTGCAGTGAGCATTAGTACTTGAACTTCTGACATGAAGTTTCCAAGAGCATATCCAAGTAGCGTCAGGCTGCCTTGAAACAGCAAGATTGTCAGCGCGGATGCAGCGACTCCCCAACCAAATACCGAAGCAAACGCTATTGAGGCAAAGAAGTCCAGTGTGGATTTCAAAACCAAGATTTCATTTCCTCCGCCAAGTCCATCAGTTATTGGACCTAGTACCGCCATCGCTCCCACACAAAAAAGCAACGAAGCTGCGACAAATCCTTCAGTGAAGCGTGAGCCATCCTCGCCAGAAAATCTCGCCTTTAGTCGGTCACCATAAATCTCTAGTCGTTCTTCGATTCGCAGCAAAGTGCCAAGTATGCCGCCGACAACAACGCTGGCGAGCACAATAAGCACGGGCCTACCTGAGCCAAGAGTTTGAGTAAGCAGGGGATTGGTTATGGCGGCGGTAGTCAGCACTGCGATCATTCCAGTGGCTAATCCAAGGCCATCAGTTACAACATCACGGATTTTTTCATTTAATCGGTGCGCAATAAAGACGCCAATGGTGGAACCAATTAAAACCGCGATGACATTTATTAATGTGCCAGACCCAATGAACATGCCAATAGCCTTTCAGGAAATTTTTACAAGTGGGGGATTTAAAGAATTAAGGTAAATCTCGCAATAAGCAAGTTAGCCGTGCAGTACAAAGTCGCTTATCCCGCTCATCTGTCACCACAATTTCATATACGGCAATAGTTCGGCCCAGACTTAGGGGAGTCGCTGTGCCAGTAACGATTCCCGATGTTGCGCTCCTATGGTGCGTGCCATTTATATCGATTCCCACAACACTTCGGGTCGGACCAGCGTGCAGATGGGCACCCACCGAGCCAAGGGTCTCTGCCATTGCCATAGACGCGCCACCATTTAATAATCCAAACGGCTGGGTGTTTCCCTCCACTGGCATGTGACCTACGACCTTCGCAGCTGTGGCGAAACTGATAGAAATTCCCATGCGCTCGGCCATGGCGCCGACCTGCACGTGCTGCGCCTGGTTGTCTTGGCTCTGACTCAAGTGGTACCCCTCTAGGATCAAGATGTGAATGCTACCCCTGAGTTTCTCATCTTGGATGGTCACTCGCTTGCCTATCGGGCGTTTCACGGTCTGCCTGTCGAAAATTTTGCCACAAGTTCGGGCCAGCACACCAATGCGGTTTACGGTTTTGTGTCAATGTTGGTCAATGTCCTAAAGGATCGTAAACCCAGCCATTTAGTGGTGGCATTTGATGTTTCGCGAAAAACATTCCGAAGTGAAAAATATCCTGAATACAAAGCAACTCGAGCAAAAACACCACCTGAATTCAAGGGTCAAGTTGATTTGATTAAGCAGGTATTGGAGTCGTTAAATATCTGCGTTGTTGAAGCCGATGGTTTTGAAGCGGATGTTGTATTTTCAATTTTATCATCAATAAATAAAGATTCTTCAGGTA
>DJBM01000124.1:27120-27722 GCA_002430405.1 Actinobacteria bacterium UBA5976 | reverse complement strand
CTCCGTTTTTGAAAAATATGGAGTCACACCAGTTCAATACCGGACACTTGCCGCACTAGTAGGTGAAACAAGCGATAACTTGCCAGGCGTACCGGGTGTTGGTCCTAAAACCGCAGCAAAGTGGATTGCTGAGTACGGCGAGTTAGAAAACATACTTGCAATCGCGGATTCAATCGGTGGCAAAGTTGGGGAAGCGCTGCGGGCAAACTTAGCGCAAGTCGAACTTAATTATGAGTTAAACCGACTCGTCGAGAATGCTCCTGTTGATACAAACATTGCATCTTATGCAAAGCGAGAATATGACGCGAGTGTGGTGCACGCAGTACTAGATGCACTGGAATTTTCGGCGCTTCGTCCAAGATTGTTCGCAGCCTGGCCAGCTTCCACAAATTCGCCAGTAACTTCGAGCGCGCCTGCAAAGCCAAGCAAGAACGCAAAAGTTGATGCGCCTGCTACTTCTGATTCAAATTCAGATGTTGGTTTTGAAGTAGTTACCCAGCAGGTTAAAGCTGACGCGCTTGCCACCTGGCTGAAAAGCCACGCGGAGCAAAACATTGCTTTTAGCGTTGCCGGAAATTGGGGTAGCGGCACTGGCACTTTGC
>DJBM01000124.1:13864-27034 GCA_002430405.1 Actinobacteria bacterium UBA5976 | reverse complement strand
GTCGCCAATAGCGGTGCAAGTGTTTGGTGCACTGTGGCTGATGGTGGCAAACCTTTGCTTGCTTGGCTAGAAAGTGAGAGCCCAAAGATTACTCATGATGCCAAGGGTCCAATGCTAGCTTTCGCAGCAGCAGGCTTTGGCTTTAATGGATTAATTTTTGACACTGCTATTGCTTCATATGTGGTGTCACCAGGAGGGCGAAACTTTGGCCTTTCAGATTTAGCCCAACGCTATTTAAACAAGTCATTGGATGAGTCAACAGCCACTCCAAGTGCCCAGTTATCCCTGGATGGATCCACTGAAGTTTCAGGTCAAGAACTTGCTCTGGCGGCTCGGGCGACCTTGGATTTGAGTGAGTTCTTGGGAGCCGAATTGATCAACCGCGGTGGCAGCGAGTTATTTAGAGATGTTGAGTTGCCACTGATTTCCATTCTCGCTCAGATGGAAAACTTCGGCATAGCGGTAGATGTTAAGGCGCTTAAAAAACTGGAAGAAAACTTTGAAGGTGACAGCGCAGCAGCTGTAAAGCAAGCGCATGACACGGTGGGCCACGAGTTTAATCTTGGCTCCCCAAAACAACTTCAAGAAGTACTTTTTGAAGAGCGTGGTCTGCCAAAAACTAAAAAAATTAAAACTGGGTACACAACCGATGCGGAATCATTACAGGGATTACTTGCAAAGTTTCCAGACGATGAACTTTTAACTGCACTATTGCGGTACCGCGAAGTTAGTAAATTGAAACAGACCGTAACTGGACTGCTCAGTTCTGTGGCACCTGATGGTCGAATTCACACCAGCTTTAATCAGATGGTGGCCGCAACTGGTCGGTTATCAAGCACTGAGCCAAACTTACAGAACATTCCAATTAGAACCGCAGAAGGTTTCGCTATCCGTGGCAGTTTCGTAGTTGGCAAAGGATATGAAACCTTACTGACTGCGGATTACAGTCAGATTGAGCTTCGCGTGATGGCGCATTTATCAAATGACCCAGGTTTAATCGCAGCCTTAAAAACAGGTGAAGATTTGCACACCACGGTTGGCTCACAAGTTTTTGGGGTGCCACCCGAGGCAGTTGATGCAGACATGAGGCGTCAGATTAAGGCAATGTCCTATGGACTTGCATACGGACTATCGGCATATGGGCTCGCCCAACAATTAGGCATTGGCAACGATCAAGCTAAAGGCTTAATGAATACTTACTTTGAACGCTTTGGTGGGGTGCGAGATTACTTATCTAATGTCGTTGTTGAGGCTCGTAAATTGGGATACACGGAATCGATAATGGGCCGCCGGAGATACTTGCCAGATCTCAATAGCGAGAATCGGCAACTTCGAGACATGGCAGAGCGGATGGCACTTAATGCTCCAATCCAGGGTTCAGCAGCCGATCTGGTAAAAGTAGCGATGATTCGAGTCGCAGCTGCGCTTAAGAAGGCTGACGTGAAATCGAGATTGTTGCTTCAGGTGCACGATGAATTAGTTGTCGAAATTGCCCCCGGTGAACTCGATGCAGTAACAGCGCTTGTGGTTACCAACATGCAAAGCGTGGGGAACTTGCAGGTTCCAATGGATGTTTCCACTGGAATTGGTACTTCTTGGGCAGCTGCTGGACATTGATTTAGGTCCGTGCTTGGGAAGTCCGGCGAGTGCCTAAAATCCAGTCCAAATATTGTTGGATTGCGGTTTTGACCCAGCACAAGTGGGTGCCTATCCTTAGAAGGTTGCTATTTGCCCAAGGACAGACCTAGTTCCGCAGGATCCGCAAGGAAAGAATGCAACATTCTTACTATTTCTATCCGCATCGAGGCAATAACTTAATGACTGTCACTTCTGACAAGACCAGCTCCATAACCGTTGACGATTTCGCATCAGCCGAAGAATTCATGGCCGCCGTTGACGCCACCATAAAGCCATTTAACGACGGAGACATCGTCGAAGGCATTGTTGTAAAAGTAAGTCGAGACGAAGTACTCGTCGACATCGGCTACAAAACCGAAGGCATAATTCCATCCCGCGAATTGAGCATCAAGCACGATATTGATCCAAACGAAGTTGTAACTGTTGGTGAAGTAATCGAAGCACTTGTTTTGCAGAAGGAAGATAAAGAAGGTCAATTAATTCTTTCCAAGAAACGCGCACAGTACGAACGCGCCTGGGGATCTATCGAAAAGATCAAAGAAGAAGATGGCATCGTTACTGGAACTGTTATCGAGGTCGTCAAGGGCGGCTTAATCATGGACATTGGTCTTCGTGGATTCTTGCCAGCTTCGTTAGTTGAAATGCGACGTGTTCGCGACCTAGCGCCATACATTGGCAAGCAAATTGAAGCCAAAATTATTGAACTTGATAAGAATCGCAACAATGTTGTGCTTTCGCGTCGGGCATATCTTGAACAGTCACAAAGCGCGGTTCGTCATGGCTTCCTAAATGAACTTGAAAAGGGACAAATCCGAAAGGGTGTTGTTTCCAGCATCGTTAACTTCGGAGCCTTCGTTGATCTCGGTGGCGTGGACGGACTAGTTCACGTATCTGAGCTTTCATGGGAACACGTGGATCATCCATCCAAGGTGGTCGAAGTTGGACAAGAAGTTACGGTAGAAGTTTTGGAAGTTGATTTTGAACGCGAACGTGTTTCGCTTTCGCTTAAGTCAACCCAAGAAGATCCATGGCAGCACTTTGCTCGCACTCACACCATGGGACAAGTTGTTCCTGGCGAAGTGACCAAGCTAGTTCCATTCGGTGCTTTCGTTCGAGTAAGTGATGGCATTGAGGGTCTGGTGCACATTTCTGAACTTGCGGGTCGTCACGTTGAAATCCCAGAGCAAGTTGTTCAAGTTGGTGACTCAACCTTCGTAAAGGTTATTGACATCGACTTGGAACGTCGCCGTATTTCACTTTCACTTCGTCAAGCGAATGAAGATGTGGATGTTGATGAGGCAGACTCATTTGACGCAGGTCTTTATGGCATGAATCAATATGATGAAAACGGAAACTACATCTACCCAGAAGGCTTCGACTCTGATACCAACGAATGGTTACCGGGTAATGAAGAGAAGAAAGCTGCTTGGGAACTTCAATATGCCCAGGCTCACGCTAAGTGGGAGGCTCATAAGCTAGCAGTTGGAGAATCAAAGAAGGCAGATGCCGCCGCAAATGCGGACGCTGAGATTCCAACTTCCTACTCAGGTGAGTCGACATCAGAGGGAACACTTTCCGACGATGCGGCGCTGCAAGCATTGCGAAGCGAACTGGTTGATAAAACGGAATAGATCTTGATACAAAATGGGCCACTACGCGAGTAGGGGCCCATTTTTTTATCTAACTTTGATTGAGATTCAGGTAGGCAAATCTTTTACGATTTAAAAGTTAGAGTAGAAATATGTATCTAGGACTAACGGGTGGAATAGGTAGCGGAAAGTCAACTGCTGCCCGAATGTTCGCTGATCTAGGTGCGATCGTCATTGATGCGGATGCGATTGCGAAAGAAGTACTTGAGCCAGGTCAAGTTGGCTATGAATCGGTAGTTAATAACTTTGGTGAGGAAATCTTGGATTCCTCCGGGAATATTGATCGAGTTGTTCTGGCAGGGAAAGTTTTTGGGGATACCACCAAACTCAAAGAACTAGAAGAGATTGTGCATCCAGCTGTTGCCAATAAAGTGGCACAGATTCGTGAGTCGTTACCAGCGGGCGCAATAATTATTTATGATACCCCACTGCTGATAGAGAAGTCCTTGCAACAGCAATTTGATCAGGTGATAGTGGTGTTGGCTCCAGAGGCCTTGCGAACCCAGCGCTTATTAGCTCGTGGTTTGGCGCAAAACGACATAATTGCGCGAATGAGTAATCAGGCAACAGATGAGCAACGGCGAGAAATTGCAAATTATGTAATTGACAACTCGAGCACTTTGGTGGAGTTACGGGAAGAAGTGCAAAAGGTCTGGACTCAGATTTCCGCGTAGTCTTGGATAATGACGCGTCCGACTACTGATCTAGAGCGCACCGTAGCGCCCTTCGAAGTAATTAGTGATTACGTTCCAGCCGGTGATCAACCCGCGGCAATTGCCGAAATTGAACGTCGCATTTTGGCGGGTGAAAAGAATGTGGTGCTTCTTGGCGCTACTGGTACTGGAAAAAGTGCCACTACTGCGTGGTTAATCGAGAAACTGCAACGCCCGACACTAGTACTAGCTCCTAATAAGACACTGGCAGCACAACTTGCGAATGAATTTAGAGAATTACTTCCAAATAACGCAGTTGAATATTTTGTCTCGTATTACGACTATTACCAGCCAGAAGCCTATATTCCGCAAAGTGATACTTTCATTGAAAAAGATTCCTCAGTTAACGAAGAAGTTGAAAGATTGCGGCACAGCGCAACAAACAGTCTGCTAACACGCAGAGACGTAATTGTTGTTGCGAGTGTTTCCTGTATCTATGGCCTGGGAACTCCGCAGGAGTATGTCGATCGAATGATCCGATTGAAAGTCGGGGAATCCTTAGATCGCGATGGATTGTTACGGCAATTGGTTGGCATTCAGTACAACCGTAATGATGTGGCATTTACTCGTGGCACATTTCGAGTTCGAGGCGACACAATCGAGGTTTATCCAGTTTATGAAGAACACCCAGTGCGAATTGAAATGTTTGGAGACGAAGTAGAGCGACTAATGTCGCTACATCCGGTAACGGGTGAGATTCTCACAGACGATAGTGAGATCTACATTTTTCCAGCATCACACTATGCGGCTGGACCAGAGCGAATGAATCGAGCAATCAGCGCAATCGAAGCCGAAGTTGCTATTCGGGTTCCAGAATTGGAACTTCAAGGAAAGTTGCTAGAGGCTCAACGACTAAAGATGCGAACATCGTATGACATAGAAATGATGCAAAATTTAGGGTTTTGCTCAGGGATTGAGAATTATTCTCGGCACATAGACGGTCGTGACGCTGGCTCAGCGCCGAACTGCCTACTCGATTATTTCCCAGAAGATTTCTTGTTAGTCATTGATGAAAGTCACGTAACAGTTCCGCAAATCGGAGCGATGTATGAAGGCGACGCATCCCGTAAGCGCACCCTGGTTGAACATGGCTTTAGATTGCCGAGCGCAATGGACAACCGACCGCTCAAATGGCCTGAATTTCTAGATCGTGTTGGTCAAACTGTTTACCTTTCCGCGACACCTGGCAAATACGAACTTGGCGTCGTGAACGACGATGTGGTTGAACAAGTTATTCGTCCAACTGGCTTAGTAGATCCAGAGATCATAGTTAAACCGACTAAGGGTCAAATAGATGATCTAATTCATGAGATTCGAATTCGGGCTAGTAATGGCACTCGAGTGTTAGTGACAACCCTGACCAAAAAGATGTCAGAAGATCTAACTGATTATTTGCTGGAACAGGGGATTCGAGTCCGATATTTACATTCGGAAATCGATACCTTGCGCCGAGTGGAACTACTTCGCGAATTGCGATTGGGTGAGTACGACGTGTTGATTGGCATCAATTTGCTTCGCGAAGGTTTAGACCTGCCTGAGGTTTCACTCGTTTCAATTTTAGATGCAGACAAAGAAGGTTTCTTGCGGAGTCACCGAAGCTTGATTCAAACAATTGGTCGGGCGGCTCGAAATGTCTCAGGTGAAGTTCACATGTACGCCGACAAAATCACAGATTCAATGCGAGTGGCAATTGATGAGACAAATCGCCGTCGGGAAAAGCAAGTCGCTTATAACTTGCTACATGGACTCGATCCACAGCCGCTGCGCAAGAAGATCGCAGACATCACAGACTTGATTAGTCGTGAAGACGATGACACTGAGGATTTCATGGCCAATCAAAAATCTGGCATGCGAGTTCCAACATCAGTTAGACAGAATTTACGAAGCATTCCAGCCCGTGACCTCGGTGATTTAATTGACCAACTTAGTGAACAGATGCATACAGCGGCCAGTGAACTGCAATTTGAATTAGCTGCAAGACTGCGAGATGAGATTTCTGAACTAAAGAAAGAGCTCCGGCAAATGACACTAGCCGGACATGCTTAGGTAAGATTAAGTCATGGAAGTTACCGCGTTAATCTGGGCTGTCACGCTTGGAATTTTGGCAGCAGCGTTTATCTTGGATTTTGTTGTTGTTGATGCCCGGCCACATGTGTTTGGACCTAAACAAGCGGCACGTTGGGTAGTTGCATACATTATTGGTGCGCTAATTTTTGCAGCTTTTGTTTGGAATTATTTTGGCGCGGAATATGGCCAACAATTTCTAGCGGGCTGGATAACCGAGTACAGTTTGTCAGTCGACAATCTTTTTGTCTTTATAGTTTTGATGTCATCATTTGCGGTACCAGAGGGACTTAAGCATAGGGTTTTGCTAATCGGAGTTGCCCTTGCCATTGTTCTGCGCGGCGTATTAATTGTGGTCGGTGCGGCGGCAATTTCTAGATTCGCCGCCACGTTCTTTGTCTTCTCAGCTTTTCTGCTTTACACCGCAATCTCGGTTTGGCGATCTCATGGCAAGGAACCAGACCTTGAGGGAAATGGCCTGGTCCGATGGGTAGAGAAATATGTCCCAACTTCCAGAGATTATGCAGGCACTAAGACGACGGTAAAGATTTCGGGTAAGCGGCACATCACTCCGCTATTTCTGGTGATCCTGGCGGTCGGTACCACGGACTTATTATTTGCGCTAGATTCCATCCCAGCAATTTTTGGCCTTACTAAAGAACCATATTTGGTTTTTGCCGCAAACGCCTTTGCCTTGATGGGATTACGACAACTCTATTTCTTACTAGATGGCTTGCTTGGAAAGATTATTTACTTAGCAAGAGGTCTCGCAATTATTTTGGGTTTCATAGCCATAAAGCTATTTTTCGAGGCACTTGATGGCACCACAGATATTGAGGTACCGCATGTAACGATTGCCCAATCTTTGACGTTTATCCTGCTTACTTTGGTCGTGACAGTTATCACGAGTCTTGCTGCAGTTAAACGGAATCCTTCGTTAGCGCTGCAATCTGAGGCTGCCCACATATCTACAGAAGCTATCGATCATCGTAGTGAGGCTCTTGAGCACATACCTGACGAGGATTCGAAAACTTAAATCTCACAGAGACTCCGCTGCACAGGCACATGCTGGAAGGCTTACCGATGCGCCTAAGGAGTCGGGCAACTAGCATAGAGGCGTGGTTGATCAGCTAATTGTCCGTGGCGCAAGAGAGCACAACCTCAAAGACATAAACATTGACTTGCCCCGAGACGCCCTAATTGTCTTTACCGGTCTTTCGGGCTCGGGAAAGTCGTCCTTGGCTTTTGACACCATCTTTGCCGAAGGGCAGCGACGTTATGTTGAATCTCTTTCAGCTTACGCTCGGCAGTTCCTTGGGCAGATGGATAAGCCTGACGTTGACTTCATTGAAGGACTTTCGCCAGCAGTTTCAATCGATCAAAAATCCACTAACCGTAATCCCAGATCAACAGTTGGCACAATTACCGAAGTTTACGATTATTTGCGGTTGCTTTTTGCCCGCGCTGGCAGGCCGCACTGTCCTGATTGTGGCAGGGCGATCGCTCGCCAGTCACCACAACAAATTGTTGATCGGATTTTAGAGATCAAGACGGGTACGAGGTTTCAATTACTTGCCCCGATCGTGCGTGAACGTAAAGGTGAATATGCAGAACTGTTTCGCAGCTTGCAATCCCAGGGGTTCGCACGAGCTCGCATCGATGGAGTCGTTTACCCATTAGAAGAACCACCAGTACTGAAGAAGCAAGAAAAACACACTATCGAAGTAGTTGTTGATCGTCTTGCTGTAAAGCCTGACGCAGTTCGCAGATTAACCGACAGCGTTGAAACTGCACTTCGGCTTTCTAGCGGTTTAGTCACCCTTGAATTCGTTGACTTACCCGAGGATGATCCCGAGCGGGAACGAATGTTTAGTGAGCATCTAGTTTGTTTGTTTGATGGTAACCAATTCGAAGAATTAGAACCGAGATCGTTTTCCTTTAACTCACCATTTGGCGCGTGTCCAGAATGTGCGGGCCTTGGTAACAAAATGGAAGTTGACATTGACTTAGTCATCCCAAATCCAGATTTGACTCTCGAAGAGGGAGCAATCGACCCCTGGGCATCTGGACACATTTTCGATTACTTCTTCAGGCTGACTAAGGGACTTTCCAAAGAACTGGAGTTTGCGCTCGATGTACCGTGGAAAAAACTTCCGGTCAAGGCTCGTAATGCACTCTTACATGGCAATGATCACGAGGTTCAAGTCAAGTACAAAAATCGCTATGGACGCCAACGTACATATTCAACGGGCTTCGAAGGTGTAATTCAGTACATTGAACGTAAGCATCAAGAATCTGAAAGTGATTCAAGCAGAGAAAAACTTGAGGGTTACATGCGGGAAGTCCCGTGCCCAGCCTGTAACGGTGCTCGGCTTAAGCCACTTTCGTTAGCAGTCACATTAAACGGTAAAAGCATTGCTCAAATTGCCGAATTGCCAATTGGCGAGTGTGCGCAATTCTTGAAGAAGCTAGAGCTTTCGCCTCGCGAGCGTGCCATTGCTGACCGTGTCTTGAAAGAAGTAAATGAACGCCTTGCGTTTTTAATTGATGTTGGCCTGCACTATCTTTCACTAGAACGTTCTGCTGGCTCTTTGGCCGGTGGGGAGGCACAGCGAATTCGGTTAGCTACCCAAATCGGCAGTGGTTTAACAGGTGTGCTTTATGTGTTGGATGAACCAAGTATTGGATTGCATCAGCGTGATAATCATCGATTGATCGAAACTTTGATTCGGCTTCGTGATCTAGGCAACACACTAATTGTTGTGGAACATGATGAAGACACAATCCGAACTGCAGATTGGATCGTAGACATTGGCCCAGGCGCAGGGGAGCACGGTGGCTATGTTGTTTCCAGTGGATCTTATGAAAAATTGATTAAGACTAAAGAATCTATTACTGGGCAATACTTATCTGGAAAGCGAAAGATCGATGTTCCGGCAACGCGTAGGCCCGTGGATCCGAGTCGCAAGTTAAAGATCTTTAACGCCAGTGAACACAACCTTGCTGATGTCACAGTAGAGATTCCACTTGGTGTGTTCGCGGCAGTCACCGGAGTATCTGGTTCCGGAAAATCCACTTTAATTAATGACGTGCTTTACAACGTATTAGCCCGGGATCTGAACGGGGCGCGTACCGTGCCGGGACGACATAAAAAAGTCGAAGGCGTTGACCTGCTCGATAAAGTTGTGCACGTCGACCAAAGTCCCATTGGTCGCACGCCACGATCAAATCCTGCAACTTATACCGGGGTTTTTGATCACGTGCGCAAGCTCTTCGCGGAAACTCCAGAAGCAAAAATGCGTGGTTATCAACAAGGGAGATTCTCTTTCAACGTAAAGGGCGGTCGATGCGAATCCTGCTCAGGTGATGGCACGTTAAAGATCGAAATGAATTTCTTGCCTGATGTTTATGTACCGTGTGAAGTTTGCCATGGCGCTAGGTACAACAGAGAAACTCTTGAAGTTCATTACAAGAATAAAACTATTGCTGATGTACTCAACATGCCGGTTGAAGAAGCGTTAAATTTCTTTGCAAGTATTCCGCCCATTGCGCGCCACTTACAGACCCTGGTTGATGTGGGCCTGGGCTATGTGCGACTTGGTCAACCAGCAACCACTTTGAGTGGCGGGGAAGCCCAACGCGTGAAACTTTCTTCAGAGCTGCAGAAGCGTTCAACTGGCCGGACTGTTTATGTTCTGGATGAACCAACAACTGGACTGCATTTTGAGGATGTCAGGAAATTACTGATTGTCCTTCATTCCTTAGTTGATAAGGGAAATACTGTAATTGTGATTGAGCACAACTTAGATGTGATCAAAACTGCGGACTGGGTTATCGACATGGGTCCTGAGGGTGGTTCAGGTGGTGGCGAAGTTGTGGTGGCAGGCACTCCCGAAGATGTCGTTAAACATAAGACCAGCCATACTGCAGTGTTTCTAAAGCCACTACTCGTAGCCGGAAAGTCCATAAGTAAGTAACTGCTGTGCAGCTAACAGACAAACCAAAGGACATCCCAATTGGTCCGGGCGTATACCGTTGGCGCGACGCGGCGGAACGCGTCATTTATGTGGGCAAAGCAAAAAATCTGCGGAGCCGTCTGAATTCATATTTTGGAAATGATTTACACCCAAGAACTCAGAGCATGGTTAATACTGCAGTAGCCGTTGACTGGGTAATGGTTAGAACAGAAACTGAAGCACTCCAGCTTGAGTATGCGTGGATAAAGGAATTTGACCCTAATTTCAATGTCAGATACCGCGACGATAAGAGTTATCCGTACTTAGCGCTTTCAACTACCGAAGAATTTCCACGGGCTTACGTTTATCGAGGTGATAAACGTAAAGGTAATACTTACTTTGGTCCTTATGTTCAAGCCTGGGCAATTCGCGACTCGCTAGATCACCTATTGCGAGTATTTCCAGTTCGAAGTTGTACTTCGGGAGTATTTCGAAATGCCAAAGCGGCCGGTAGGCCGTGTCTACTCGCACATATTGATAGGTGTAGTGCGCCCTGCGTTGGAAAGATTTCAGCACCGGATCATCGCGCGCTGGTTAAAGAATTTATGTCATTTATGTCGGGAAATTCTAAAGACATCATGGCTGACATAGCGAATCGAATGAAGTCAGCTTCGGAGACTCAAGACTATGAGCAGGCATCAGTTTTAAGAGATGACTTAGCCGCACTGGAGCGAGTGCTTGAAAAGAGCGTTGTAGTTTTACCTGATGACACATATGCAGATGTTGTCGGACTAGTACATGACGATCTACAGTCTGCAGTCCAAGTATTTTCAGTTCGTGGTGGTCGCATAGTTGGTCAACGTGGTTTCATAATGGAAAATTCAGTTGAAGCAACTAGTGAATCTCTAATGACTGATGCTTTGATGCACATTTATGCGACAGCAACAAAAGAGGAGATCCCTGTTGAAGTACTGGTGAGCCATGAACCAGAAAGTGCGACGAGTTTGGCAGATCTCTTAGGTGTTATCCGAGAGGCACAGATCAGTGTTCGAGTTCCTGCACGTGGAGATAAAAGAATATTGATGGAAACGGTACTGGCCAATGCTGGTGGCGCGTTAGGTATCCACAAAACTAAACGATCTGCCGATTTGGTGACCCGAAGTAAAGCTTTAGCGGAAATCCAAGTAGCACTCGGACTACCTGATGCGCCACTTCGAATTGAATGTATCGATGTCTCGCACATCTCGGGCACAAACGTAGTCGCATCATTAGTCGTATTTGAGGACGGTATCCCACGCAAAAAGGATTATCGGCAATTCATAATCAACGATCCGCGTGATGACACCGCTTCAATTGCGCAAGTGGTTACCCGCAGATTTAAAGAACACGAGGAATTAAGGCCGTATCGACCGAATTTATTGGTGATAGATGGCGGCTTACCTCAGGTAAATGCAGCAGCAAAAGCCCTTGAGTTAAGTGGTGTTGGAAACATGCACGTAATTGGACTGGCTAAACGCATGGAGGAAATTTGGCGACCGGGCGATGCTTACCCCGTAATTTTGCCGCGCAATAGTGAGGCATTGTTTATGTTGCAACGCGTACGTGATGAGGCCCACAGATTTGCGATCTCACTGCACCGTAATCGACGATCTAAAGGCATGGTTGACAGCGTGTTAGATGATATCCCAGGTCTAGGTCCAGTTAAGAAAAAAGCATTATTGGCTCACTTCGGATCACTTAAGAAAGTTGCTCAGGCCAATGTTGCCGAGTTAGCCACAGTTGCAGGTATTGGACCAATTCAAGCCGAACAAATTTGGCAGTTTTTGAGTGAGTCAAATTCCGAGGAAACGTCAATCAACACAGCAACAGGCGAGATAATTGAATCGTGAGTAACTCTAGTCCTTCGGAAAAAATGTTAAGCGTAACTTTAGTTACGGGTATGTCTGGAGCTGGACGCTCCACTGCCACACGCGCACTAGAAGATGTTGGCTGGTTTGTAGTCGATAATTTGCCACCTACGCTAATGATCAACGTCGTGGATTATGTATTAGAACGAACACAATCGCGCAAGGTCGCACTTGTTGCAGATGTGCGAGGTGGTCAACTTTTTGATGAACTCCGCGAATCACTTTCCATAATCAAAGCTGCTGGACATGATTTACGAGTGCTGTTCTTGGAAGCCGGAGATGAAGCGCTAGTTCGCCGATATGAGTCTTCCCGCCGGCCGCATCCGCTTCAGAGGGATGAAAGTTTGTTGGGAGCGGTACAACGCGAACGAGAACTATTGCGTGACTTGCGTGCTGAGGCTGACATCGTAATTGATACGAGTAATTTCAACGTGCATGAGTTGCGGCGTTCAATTGAAAATTCGTTCGGTGACGATGAACACTATGCGCTTCGAGCCACAATCATGTCATTTGGATTTAAGTATGGGATTCCAGTTGATGCAGACTTAGTTGCGGATATGCGATTCTTGCCAAATCCTTATTGGGATCCAGAACTTAAGGAACTGACTGGACTAGATGCCGAAGTTAACGATTACGTTGTAGGTTTTCCAACAGCGCAGGATTTTCTCACTAAGTATTCTGAACTCCTTGACATAGTTGAAGACGGCTATCTGCGCGAAGGTAAACGTTTTGTGACCATTGCGATGGGGTGTACGGGTGGCAAGCATCGAAGCGTGGCAATGGCCGAAAACTTGTCAGCTCGACTGGTTAAAAGCGGCGTTGAAGTTCGAGTTGTGCACCGCGATTTGGGACGAGAATAGATGTCAATTGCACCACAACGCCCGCTTGCGGTTGTTGCACTCGGCGGCGGGCACGGATTGGCCGCAAGCTTGCGGGCACTTCGGCGAGTCACACCACATCTAACTGCTGTTGTTGGCGTGAGTGATGACGGTGGCAGCAGTGGTCGACTCAGAGATGAATTTGGCATTGTGCCACCAGGGGATTTGCGAATGGCGCTGGCTGCGCTTTGTGGCGATGACAATTGGGGCTCAACTTGGGCCAAGGTTTTGCAACATAGATTTTCCTCAACTGGCCAACTTGATGGACACTCACTTGGGAACTTGTTGATCACTGCGTTGTGGGAAGAAACTGGGGATGTCGTTGCTGGACTCGATTGGGTTGCCCGACTCTTGGATGCAAAGGG
>DJBM01000124.1:12493-13751 GCA_002430405.1 Actinobacteria bacterium UBA5976 | reverse complement strand
CGCTTTGCATTGAGCCGCTCGAGATTGTGGCGCAGGTAAAAACAGAGTTAGGCGCAATCGAAGAGGTCCGTGGCCAAGTTCAGGTTGCAACAACAGCGCATGAAATTCAAAGTATTGCCTTGCAGCCAGAGAATCCAACTGTTTGCCAACAAGCGGTTGCTGCCGTGCGTGATGCGGACGCGTTAGTCCTTGGACCAGGTTCTTGGTACACGAGTGTGTTAACTCACTTCCAAGTTCCACAAATGTCCCAAGCACTTCATGAGACCACAGCGATGCGAATTTTAACCTTGAACCTGCGCCCCCAAGTTGGCGAGACAGATGGCTATAGCGCGACTCGTTACCTGGAAGTTTTAGCAACGAGTTATCCAAATTTTCGAGTTGATGTGGTCTTAGCGGACCCAGATCACGTGGTGGATACTGCAGAATTGGAGCGAGTTGCCAAAGTTGCTGGCGCCCGAATTGAATGGGCCAAGATCGCAAATCAACATGGAGCCATCGATCAGCATGCACCCGTTGAGTTAGCCTCGGCGTTCGCCTCAATATTTGCTCATGGCAGGATTGAACCATGGCAATGACAGCGGCAGTCAAAGATGAACTTAGTCGACTTCCGATCACCAAAAAATGTTGCCGAAAGGCCGAAGTTTCGGCATTACTTCGGTTTGCTGGTGGCTTGCATATTGTCAGTGGAAAAATTGTGGTCGAAGCAGAACTCGATACTGGGCAAGCAGCTCGCAGGCTACGCAAAGACTTAGCTGAAATCTTTGGTCACGAAAGTGAGATTTCCGTACTTTCGGGTGCGGGCATCCGAAAAGGTAGTCGGTACTTAGTGCGGGTTGCAAACGAAGGCGAAAACTTAGCTAAGCAAGCTGGCTTAGTAGATGGCGGTGGGCGACCAATTCGTGGATTGCCACCTCACATAGTTTCAGCGAGTTTATGCGATGCCGAAGCCGCATGGCGTGGCGCTTTCTTGGCTCATGGATCATTAACTGAACCAGGAAGATCCTCATCTCTGGAAATAACTTGCCCAGGCCCAGAAGCGGCTTTGGCACTAGTTGGTAGCGCGCGCCGTCTTGGCATTGTGGCTAAGGCCCGAGAAGTAAGAGGCGTTGATCGAGTAGTTATTCGTGATGGCGACGCAATTGGAGCGTTACTTACACGCATCGGGGCGCACGAATCAGTTTTGGCTTGGGAAGAGCGCCGGATGCGGCGCGAAGTTCGAGCCACTGCAAATCGGCTAGCTAATTTTGATGATGCAAAT
>DJBM01000124.1:11401-12253 GCA_002430405.1 Actinobacteria bacterium UBA5976 | reverse complement strand
TAGCTAATTTTGATGATGCAAATTTGAGACGTTCGGCGCGCGCAGCAGTAGCTGCAGGTGCACGGGCAGCAAGAGCCATCGAGATTCTTGGCGATGAAATCCCAGCACATTTATTGGAAGCTGGACAGTTACGAGTAACCCATCAGCAAGCGAGCCTTGAAGAACTTGGTGCACTTGCTGATCCACCTATGACCAAAGATGCAATCGCTGGGAGAATTCGCAGGTTGCTAGCCATGGCAGATAAACGAGCTTCTGATTTAGGTATGCCTAACACGGAAGCTGGACTCACCGCTGATATGCTCGAGCAATAATCCAAAATCGATTTTGGCATTTGAATGGTCACGGGTCCGAAACATAATTTGGATTTACTAAAGGGAGACTAAGCATGACAATACGAGTTGGAATTAACGGTTTTGGCCGAATTGGTCGCAATTATTTTCGTGCGATTGCCGCTACTGGTGCTGACATAGAAATTGTTGGCATTAACGATCTAACAGACAACAAGACTCTTGCTCATTTGCTTAAATACGATTCAATTTTGGGACGTCTTGGTAAGGAAGTAACTTTCACCGATAATTCAATAATCGTTGCAGGTAAAACCATCACCGTAACCTCCGAGCGAGATCCCGGAGCTTTGCCTTGGGCAGATTTGGGCGCAGACATCGTCATCGAATCAACTGGCCATTTCACGGATGCAACAAAGGCAGCGGCTCACATATCTGCCGGCGCCAAAAAAGTAATTATCTCCGCGCCCGCTAGTAATGAAGACGTAACGATTGTGATGGGCGTTAATCATGAAACTTATGACGCTGCTAAGCATCACGTAATTTCCAACGCTTCGTGCACGACCAA
>DJBM01000124.1:10936-11202 GCA_002430405.1 Actinobacteria bacterium UBA5976 | reverse complement strand
CATCCTGATCTACGCAGGTCACGCGCAGCAGCAACTAATTTAATCCCTACGACCACTGGCGCTGCCAAGGCAATTGGCCTAGTTATGCCAGAACTCAAGGGCAAGTTAGATGGTTATGCCATGCGCGTTCCAGTTCCAACAGGCTCTGCTACCGACCTAACTGCAGTATTAAAGAAATCAGTGACAAAGGAAGAAGTAAATGAAGTCGTCAAAGCTGCGGCTAACGGCGCACTAAAGGGTTATTTGACTTACACCGAAGATCCAAT
>DJBM01000124.1:0-10847 GCA_002430405.1 Actinobacteria bacterium UBA5976 | reverse complement strand
ACACCGAAGATCCAATTGTTTCCTCCGACATAGTTACGGATCCAGCTTCCTGTATTTTTGACGCATCTCTCACGATTGCTATGGGCAATACCGTGAAGGTCGTTGGTTGGTATGACAATGAGTGGGGTTATTCAAATCGCCTCGTTGACATTACAAAATTCGTTGGCTCAAAACTTTAAAGCATGCAGATTCGTGGGGTTGAAGATCTAGAAGTTGCTGGCAAAATTGTTTTTGTTCGAGCTGACTTCAATGTTCCACTCGAACAAGGTCAGATAACTGACGACGGGCGCATCAGAGCGAGTCTCCCAACAATTGAAAACCTGAGAAATCGCGGCGCTCGGGTAGTTCTATTGGCACATCTTGGAAGACCACAAGGCGTACCTGAAGCAAAATTTTCGTTAGCTCCAGCGGCAGTTCGCTTAAGCGAAATACTTGGGTGTGAAATCGAATTAGCAAGCGATGTGTGCGGAGCAAGCGCCAAAGCGACCATTGCTAAATTGGCTAATGGCGACATTGCGATGTTGGAAAATGTGAGATTTGATCCTCGTGAAACCAGCAAGACAAAGAGTGAACGCACTGAGTTGGCAAAGGCTTGGGCAGGCATGGGTGATTTGTTTGTCAGCGATGGATTTGGAGTTGTACATCGCTCGCAGGCTAGCGTTACCGAACTAGCAGAGGCATTACCAAGTGCTGCTGGATTACTAGTGCATGGCGAAGTTACGGTCTTTAATAAAGTCTTGAATAGCCCAGAGCGACCATACGTTGTGATCTTGGGCGGCTCAAAAGTTAGTGACAAACTTAAAGTAATCGAAAATCTAGTTCAAAGTGTAGATAAATTGATCGTGGGCGGTGGCATGTGTTTCACGTTCTTAGCCGCGCAGGGTAAGTCAGTGGGAAATTCTCTTCTTGAAGTCGAGCAAATTGATAACGTAAAGGCGATTTTAGTAACAGCAGAAAAAAATGGCGTCGACATTGTCTTACCAATTGATGTTGTAGTGGCGGATAAATTTGCGGCTGATGCAAAAACAGAAACTGTTTCAGTCGATCAAATTCCAGATGGCTGGATGGGTTTGGACATTGGCCCGCAATCCATAACGAAGTTTGTGGCAAAGATTTCAGATGCAAAAACTATTATCTGGAATGGACCTATGGGAGTTTTTGAAATGCCAGCGTTTGAATCTGGCACCAAGTCATTAGCTTTGGCTATCACCAAGATTGACGCAATGACTGTGGTGGGCGGCGGCGATTCAGCAGCAGCTATTCGATTATTCGGAATTGCAGATTCGCAATTTTCACACGTATCTACTGGCGGTGGCGCTAGCTTAGAATTTCTCGAAGGCAAAGAATTGCCGGGTATTACAGTCCTGGAGGACAACTAAATGGCGCGCACCCCGTTAATGGCTGGCAACTGGAAAATGAATTTAAATCACATTGAGGCCATCGCATTGGTGCAAAAATTTGCTTACACATTTACGGCAGATGATTTTGCAGCACTTGAGATCGCAGTCATCCCACCTTTCACTGATATCCGTTCTGTGCAAACTTTGGTGGATGGCGACAAGATCGCCCTTAAGTATGGTGCGCAAGATTTGGCAGTGGCAGACAAGGGCGCATTCACCGGTGAGGTCAGCGGGGCAATGTTGGCCAAACTTGGCTGCACCTTCGTAATTGTGGGTCATTCTGAGCGTCGCGCGAATAATGCTGAGGACGACCAGAAAGTAAATTCAAAAGTTCAGGCCGCACTGCGCAATGGCTTAACGCCTATTTTGTGTGTGGGCGAAGGTTTGGAAACAAGAAAAGCAGGCGAGCAAGTAGCTTTTACCTTGGCCCAACTTGATGCAGCCTTGGCAGGGGTAGCATCCTCTGATGTTGCAAATTTGGTAATTGCCTACGAACCTATTTGGGCAATTGGCACTGGGGAAGTTGCAACGCCTAGTGATGCGCAAGAAGTCTGCGGGGCGATCCGAAACCGGATACGTGAGACACATGGCTCGGCTGCAGATCAAGTCCGGGTACTTTATGGTGGCTCGATGAAGGCGGAAAATGTCGCCGCCCTTATGAAAGAGGCAGACATTGACGGTGGATTAGTAGGTGGCGCCTCGTTAGATCCAGACGAATTCGTCTCGGTTTGTCGCTATCGAATGCACCCGTAGAATGGTGTTATCCCACATGCTAGAAGGTGAATCATGATTGCAGCTTTTCAGGTGTTACTAGCAATAACTAGTTTGTTGCTCATCGCTTTAGTTTTACTCCATAAAGGTAAAGGTGGCGGGTTATCAGATCTATTTGGCGGCGGCATGAGTTCATCGCTAGGTGGCTCTTCTGTTGCCGAAAGAAACTTAGATCGAATCACAATTGCGCTAGCCCTGATCTGGACTGCCGCAATCATTGGTTTAGGTCTTCTATTAAAATCAGTGTAAGTAATTTAGGAGCAAAACATGGCTAGTGGTAGTGCAATTCGCGGAAGTCGTGTTGGAGCGGGCCCAATGGGAGAAGCCGTTCGTGGGGAAGCAGCTCCCCGGATCTACTTACCGTTTTACTGCGCCGCAGGTCATGAGACCACACCGAGTTTTGCGCATGATGCTGATCTGCCAACTGAGTGGGATTGTCCAAAGTGTGGCCTTCCGGCAGGAACAGATAAAGAAAATCCACCTGTGCTTGCAAAAACTGAACCTTATAAGACTCACTTGGCTTATGTAAAAGAACGCCGCAACGATAAAGATGGCAAAGGCATACTTGATGAGGCACTTGCCAATTTGCGCGGTAAAAAAATCTAGTTAAGAATCTCTTGCGCTGCGGCAACGATTGCTTCGCTAGTAATTCCAAACTCTTCGTAGAGTTTTTCTGCTCCAGCAGATGCTCCAAAATGTTCTAAACTGATGCACCTTCCTGCAGTGCCTACGTATTTCCACCAGCCCTGCGAAATCCCTGCCTCTACCGAAACCCGAGCAGTTACCTCACTGGGCAGGACAGATTCGCGGTAATCAGCACTTTGATTGTCAAACCATTCCAAACAAGGTGCCGACACAACTCGAGTCGATACTCCACTGCGCTCCAATGTCGTTTGCGCGGCAAGCGCCAATGACACTTCGGAACCGGTGGCGATCAAAATTACCGCTATTTCGCCCGAACTTTCCGAGATCACGTATGCGCCTTTACCTACTTTGGAAACATCGCTTGTGGCAGCACTGGCTATCACTGGCAAGTTTTGCCGGGAAAGGCAAATGCCTGCTGGGTGATTTGCTTCCAAAATTAGGCGCCAAGCCGTTGCCGTTTCGTTTGCATCAGCGGGCCTGATCACATGCAAATTTGGAATAGCACGTAATGCCCAGAGGTGTTCAACTGGTTGATGCGTGGGCCCATCTTCGCCAAGTCCGATGGAGTCATGAGTCCAGACGTAGGTCGCTGGAATATTCATCAGCGCAGATAAGCGCACTGCTCCGCGCATGAAATCACTAAAGACCAAGAAGGTTCCCGCAAACGGTCGGGTTATTCCGCCCAAAGCCATACCATTCATGGCGCACGCCATTGCAAATTCACGAATTCCGTAATGAATTATTCGGCCACCAGGATTGGCGTTTGGCATTTCACTATTGCCAGGAAGAAATGAGTTCCCATGCTCTATTGAAGTTAAGTTGCTATCTGCTAAGTCAGCTGAGCCACCCCAAAGTTCAGGAAGCACCCCAGCTATCGCATTAATTGTGTCGCCTGAGGCTTTTCGCGTTGCTACTGATGTACCTGGTTCAAATCTAGGAATACTTGCGTGCCAATCAATTGGTAACTCACGCGCTAAGAGACGTTGATAAAGGAGCGCTGCAGTTGGATTCGCAGTTGACCAATTCTCTAGCGACTTATTCCAATTGTCATGAATTGCAACACCACGTTGTGTGACTTTTCGAGTATGAGATAGTAAGGCTTCAGAAATTTGAAATGTCTGCGTAGCATCCACGCCAAGAATTTCTTTTGTGGCAGCAACTTCCGCTTCCCCTAAAGCAGAGCCATGAATTTTTCCAGTGTTCTGCAAGTTTGGCGCTGGCCAGCCAATGATGTTTCGAACGCGGATAAGCGTCGGCTTATCACTCTTACTAGCAGCTTCGCTGATTGCTTGATCCAAACCAGTTACATCGATACTTCCATTGCTTTGCATGTCAACATGCAATACGTTCCAACCGTATGCGCGGTAACGTGCCAGCACATCTTCGGTAAAAGAAACCTGGGTGTCACCTTCGATACTGATGTGATTATCGTCATAAAGTACGAACAAGTTTCCAAGTTGCTGGTGACCGGCTAGCGATGATGCTTCCGAGGTAACGCCTTCTTGGAGGCAGCCATCACCTGCGATTACCCAAATCCGATGGTCAAAAACACTTGTGCCGGCAGGTGCATTTGGATCAAGTAAATTTCTAACATAACGAGCATCCATTGCCATTCCAACAGCCGTTGCAAGTCCGGTGCCAAGTGGTCCGGTAGTTGCTTCAACGCCTTGGGTATGTCCAAATTCTGGATGGCCAGGAGTGGAACTTTCCCAGGTGCGAAAGGACTTCAAGTCATCAAGTTCCATGGCGTAGCCGCTTAAAAACAATTGAATGTAAAGCGTGATACTGCTGTGGCCGTTGGAAAGTACGAAACGATCCCGACCTTGCCACTTGGGATCCGTTGGGTCGTGCCGAAGCCATTTTTGGAAAAGTAGATATGCCATCGGAGCCAAGCTCATGGCAGTTCCTGGATGTCCGTTCCCAACTTTTTGCACGCTGTCCATAGCTAGCACGCGAGCAGAAACTACGGCTTGATCGTCCAACTCAGACCAGATGAATTCATTCACGAGTAAAGGCTATCTACTCGCCGTTCGCAACAAGCAATAGGCGCAGGTAGGCTCATTATGTGTCTTCGCGTCTCACTGATTTGGATCAACCTGTTAGCGCGCAACCTCATATTGTTAGTCCAACCTGGCGCGCTTATTTAGCGCTGACTAAGCCGAGAATTATCGAGCTTCTACTCGTAACCACGATCCCAACTATGTTTCTGGCTGCTGGGGGATTCCCAAGTTGGACACTAGTTTGCTGGACTTTACTTGGCGGAACCTTGGCCGCTGGGGGAGCCAACGTTTTGAATTGCTACTTGGATCGAGACATTGACGCTTTAATGCAACGAACAGCTCACCGGCCTTCGGCAACTGGCCAAATAAGTGGCAAAAACACGGTAATTTTTGGAATTCTGCTGTCGATTTTATCGGTCATCACACTTTCGTTAACCGTAAATTATCTAAGTGCTGGTCTAGCGGTTGTAGCGATTGTGTTTTATGTGGTTGGTTACACAATGCTTCTTAAGAGGCGTACTTCACAAAACATTGTGTGGGGTGGGGCCGCAGGATGTATGCCAGTACTAATTGGCTGGAGCGCAGTAACAGAATCCCTCTCGTGGACACCTGTCATATTGTTTCTAATTGTTTTCTTTTGGACGCCACCACATTATTGGCCGCTCTCACTTCGATATAAGGAAGACTACGCGGCCGCTGGGATTCCAATGCTGCCAGTTGAGCAAGCACCCGCCACTGTTGCGAAGCAAATTATTTATTATTCCTGGGCAATGGTTGGCATTACTTTACTTTTGATTCCGGTTGCCAACATGAATTGGTTTTACATTGCTAGTGCAGTAATTTTTGGGGCAGTGTTTGTTTATGAGGCTTATGCCCTGCAAGCTCGCGTGCGCAAGGAAACCGCGGATTTGAAACCAATGAAACTATTTCATTGGTCGATCAGTTACCTGTCTCTTATTTTTTTGGCAATCGGGATCGATCCGTTTATTAACTAACTCCTCGCATGTTTCGCGATAAGTAAAAGCGAACCGTTGCGATCCAAAGTAGACAAGCACCAAGCACGTGAAATGCGACTAGTACCCAAGGTAAGCCAGTGAAGTATTGGGTATAACCAATGATTCCTTGCACTAGGCAGATAGCAAACACAACCCAAGCTAGTCGGATAATTTTTGCGTCAGAGCGAGTTGCGGTTAGGGCGATCAGAAGCCCAACTGTTAATCCGACAAACAAAAAAACAAAGTCAGCGTGGATTGCAGATATCGTGCGCTCATCAAACCCAAGTCGAACTATTTCCGCAGTGTCGCCAGCATGGGGTCCAGATCCAGTTACTAAAGTTCCAACCGCAACTAAACTCAAGGCTAACCAAATGTGGATCCGCATTCCGATTGCGATGGGAGCTGGAACCAAACTAACTACTGGTGCGTCATTAGGATCCTGAGCTTTTGTTAGCAGTACTTGCGCAACAGTAATCAATCCAATCGAGACCATGAAATGCGCAGCAACAGTTAGTGGGTGTAAACCGGTCAACACGGTAATGCCACCAAGTATTGCTTGGCCAAATATTCCTACGAGTGATCCAACTGCTAGCAGAGTCAGTGGCCTGCGCTTATTTAGCCCTGAGGCAGCACGCGCCTTATTGTGCGCTCGAATCGCCGCAATAGTTAGCAGGGCAATAATTAGCAGCACAAAAGTTAATAAGCGATTTCCAAACTCGACGTACTTATGCCAAGACTCAGTCTGCGTGGATGTTGGCGCTATTGACCCTTCGACACATTCTGGCCAAGTTGGACAGCCCAGCCCAGAGGAAGTTAGTCGCACGATTGCGCCGGTTAGCACGATTCCCGTTTGGGCCACCAAATTAGCGACTAATGTACGAAGTTCCCAGTTTTTAAGGGTTACAGGGGATTTCAGAGTTGTGACGGCCATAGTCTCAGCCTAAGTCCATCGGAAGTTGTTTGCTGGTGGGGATTTTTTAGCACTGGAGTTGCATAAGATGCAAAATCTGTTGATTTATGCAACTATTAAGTTGTGAAATTCGAAGGAACAGCGGCAGCAACAGTTGCTCGTACCTTGCTCAATAACGGTCCGTCAACCACCGTTGAAGTAGCCGATATTTTGGGTTTAACTGGCGCAGCGGTGCGAAAGCAATTAGATCAACTGGCAGCCGCAGGATTAGTGGAATCAAGTGAAAGAGCGCCATATGGTCCGGCAGCTTTGGATTCAAAGCGTGGTCGCGGTCGTCCTTCCCGAGTGTTTGCACTTACCGCTAAAGGTCGCGCCAGATTCGGTGAGCACCAGGAAAGTTTGAGTTTGAGTGCGGTTAAGTATTTGAATAACACAGCAGGTTCAGCGGGAGTTCGAGACTTCGCCAACACAATTGCAAAAGACTTTGTTTCGCGTCATAACGAAATTTCCGCATTAGCCACCATCGAAGAGCGCGCGATGGCGTTAATAGAGGCGCTGAATCAAGATGGCTACGCCGCTACTGAGACACCAGGCCTCCATGGCTCAACTCAAATTTGCCAACACAATTGCCCTATGGGCGATGTAGCAGCCGAGTTTCCAGCAATTTGTGAAGAAGAAACCAAAGCATTTTCAGAATTAACTGGAGTGCATGTCACTCGGTTAGCGACAATCGCAAAAGGTAATGCAGTTTGCACGACACTAGTTCCACACACCCGAAGGGAAAACGCATGACAACTCAACAAGAACATTTAGATGCACTCGGAAATTACGATTTCGGATGGCATGACAGTGATCACGCAGGTAGCACTGCCAGACGCGGAATCAATGAAGAAGTTGTGCGCAACATTTCAGGCTTAAAGAACGAGCCACAGTGGATGCTTGACCTGCGCCTAAAGGGTTTTAACCTCTTTGGAAAAAAGCCAATGCCAAACTGGGGAAGCGACTTATCCGGAATTGATTTCGACAACATCAAGTACTTTGTTCGTTCAACAGAAAAACAAGCTACTAGCTGGGACGAACTGCCTGACGATATCAAGAACACTTACGATCGTTTGGGAATCCCAGAAGCCGAGAAGCAGCGATTAGTTGGCGGCGTTGCAGCGCAGTATGAATCCGAAGTTGTGTATCACAAGATTCGCGAGGACCTAGAAGAACAGGGCGTAATTTTCGTTGATACTGATACCGCCTTACGTGAGCATGAAGATTTATTCCGGGAGTACTTTGCAACCGTGATTCCAGTAGGTGACAATAAGTTTGCTGCCTTAAACACTTCGGTGTGGTCTGGTGGTTCGTTCATTTACGTGCCAAAGGGCGTCCAGGTAGACATTCCACTACAGGCATACTTCCGAATTAATACCGAAAACATGGGTCAATTCGAACGTACCTTGATCATTGTTGATGAAGGTGCTTACGTTCACTACGTAGAAGGCTGCACTGCACCAACTTATTCAAGTGATTCACTGCACTCAGCTGTTGTGGAAATCATTGTTAAAAAAGGTGGACGCTGCCGTTACACCACTATTCAAAACTGGTCTAACAATGTTTATAACTTAGTTACTAAGCGCGCAGTTGCGCACGAAGGTGCGACCATGGAATGGGTCGATGGAAACATCGGATCGAAAGTAACCATGAAATACCCAGCAATTTGGTTACAGGGACCACACGCTAAGGGCGAAACACTTTCAGTGGCTTTTGCTGGCGAGGGTCAACATCAAGATGCTGGCGCAAAAATGGTGCATGCAGCGCCACTAACATCTTCATCAATCATCAGTAAGTCTGTGGCTCGGGGTGGCGGACGTACGTCGTATCGTGGCCTGGTTCAGGTACTGGAAGGCGCTTACGGAAGTAAGAGCACAGTTCGCTGTGACGCCTTACTTGTTGATGACATTTCCCGTTCAGATACATATCCGTACGTTGATGTTCGGGAAGATGATGTATCACTTGGGCACGAAGCGTCAGTTTCCAAAGTTTCCGAGGATCAACTGTTTTACTTAATGTCTCGCGGACTTGATGAGGCAGAAGCTATGGCAATGATCGTTCGTGGCTTTATTGAACCGATTGCACGGGAACTGCCAATGGAATATGCCCTAGAACTTAACCGACTAATCGAGCTTCAAATGGAAGGAGCGGTTGGCTAGACATGACCGCTGTTACCGAACACATTGAACGTGAAGTCGCAATAGTGCCACCGAAGGATCACACACCAGTGATCCGCTCGCTGGAACCAAGTGATTTCCCAACTCCGACAAGTCGTGATGAAGAATTTCGATTTACCCCGATGTCAAAACTTCGGGACTTACATAAAGGTGATGTGCCAACCACTGGTGGCATGGCAATCGCAGTTAATAAAGTCCCAGGTGCGACATTCGAGCTGACTTCGGCTAAAGCCGGAGATCGTCAGGGTTTCACAGACAAGATTGCTGCTGGTGCCTGGGCAAGCCTTGATTCAATCTCTACTTTGACGATTTCAGCAGACGCACAACTAGACGAATCTGTTGTTGTCTCAATAGTTGGATCGGGCGCAGTGGCTTATGGTCAACTCGACATCAATGTTGAGAAGTTTGCAAAGGCTGTTGTAATTGTTGATCACATTGGTGATGCAACATACGCCGGAAACATCGACATCAATGTAGCCGATGGCGCGAGTGTTTGCGTTGTGTCATTGCAAGATTGGGATGCTAAGGCAGTGCACTTGGCACAGCATCGAATCACTCTTGGCCGAGATTCATCAGCCAAGCATGTGTTGATAACACTTGGTGGAGAAGTAGTGCGAATTTTGCCGAGTGTGGTTTACACCGCACCTGGTGGTCAAGCTGAACTCTTCGGCCTGTATTTCGCGAGTGCTGGCCAACATGCTGAGCATCGGCTGTTCGTTGACCATAGCGAAGCTAACTGTCGAAGCAATGTGGTTTACAAGGGTGCATTAGATGGCGAAGATGCACACACAGTGTGGGTCGGTGACGTGCTCATTCGTGCAAACGCCGTAGGTACGGATACTTACGAAATCAACCGAAACTTAGTTTTAAGCGGCGGTGGACGCGCAGATTCAGTTCCAAACTTGGAAATTGAAACTGGCGAAATTGTTGGTGCTGGACACGCAAGTACAACTGGTCGATTCGATGACGAGCAATTGTTCTACTTGCAGTCGCGCGGAATTACTCCGGACGAGGCACGCAAGTTGGTTCTTCGAGGTTTCTTTGAGGACTTGCTTGGACAGATTGGTGTTCCAGAAATCAACGACCGAGTTCGCACCAGTATCGAAACCCGACTTGGTGGTCAAATCTAATGTCCACAATGTTTGAAACAGTTCGCGTTTCTAGTTTGCAAGACCGTAAACCATTCAAGGTTTCAGTCGATGGTGAGGACGTGTTGCTTGCCAAAATCGACAATGACGTGTTTGCGGTCAGTGACATTTGCACCCACTCCGAAGTTTCACTTTCCGAAGGTGACATTGAAGGCTGCTCGATTGAGTGCTGGTTGCACGGATCATCTTTTGACTTGCGAACTGGAGTTTCCTCTGGGCCACCTGCCACTTCAAATCTGCAAACCTACAAAGTTGTAATCGAAGAAGACCAAACAGATCCAATGATTTTTGTTTCACTATCCGAAAGCGCGAGGAGTTAGTCATGTCAGTTATAGAAATTAAGGGTTTGACTGTCCAGGTCACTACTGAAGATGGTCCAAAGGACATTCTTCGTGGGGTTGACTTGACGGTAAAAGCCGGCGAAGTACATGCACTTATGGGGCCTAATGGCTCGGGTAAATCTACCCTTGCTTATGCAATCGCAGGCCATCCCAAGTATTCAATAACTGGCGGCTCAGTAACACTTGATGGGCAAGATGTGCTGGCAATGTCGGTCGACGAGCGTGCTCGTGCTGGTCTGTTTTTAGCGATGCAGTATCCAGTTGAAGTACCGGGGGTATCGATTTCCAACTTTCTTCGCACTTCGATAACCGCAATCAGAGGCGAAGCTCCAAACTTACGTCACTGGATTAAAGAGCTTAAGGAATCAATGGCCGGCCTACAGATTGATCCGCAGTTTGCTGAACGCAATGTAAACGAGGG
>DJBM01000068.1:3781-4088 GCA_002430405.1 Actinobacteria bacterium UBA5976 | reverse complement strand
CTTCGCCTGCATCCAAAGGCGGGCTCATGATCACTTTAAATACGACAGCTCCGGTTGCGCATGCAGGCTTACTGGGTCTTGGTGTGTTTCGTCCCGAGCGAATCGTAACTAACGATGAGATCTGTCAAAAAATTGATTCCAACGATGAATGGATTCAAGAGCGCTCGGGAATTATTGAACGCCGACATGCTGATGCACATGAAACCGTAGTCACAATGGCAACTGCCGCAGCACTTGCAGCACTTGCCGATGCTGGCATATCTCCTGAGCAATTAGACATGGTCATGATTGCTACAGTTACTCACCA
>DJBM01000068.1:0-3669 GCA_002430405.1 Actinobacteria bacterium UBA5976 | reverse complement strand
CTCCTTCGGCTGCCGTTGAAGTTGCTGCCGCTATTGGCGCAGTTAATGCAGCAGCAATTGATAGCTCGGCTGCCTGTGCAGGTTTTTGCTACGGCTTAGGTATTGCTGATGGAATGATTCGCTCTGGCGTCGCAAAATACATTTTGCTGATTGGCGCTGAAAAACTTTCCGAGATAGTTAACTTTGAAGACCGCGGTACGGCTTTCTTGTTTGCTGATGGCGCTGGCGCAGTAATCATTGGCGAAACTAAAGTGCAAGGAATCGGTCCTACTATTTGGGGCGCCGATGGCACGCAACTAGATGCGATCATCATGGAGCCGGATGTTTTTACAGCAGAGAAAACTGGCAATCCATCAGTCTTAACAATGCAAGGTCAGCAAGTGTTTCGCTGGGCTGTTGGACAAATGGGCGATGCCTGCACGCAAGCTATGACTGCTGCTGGTGTGAGCGTGGCTGACTTAGCTGCTTTCGTTCCGCATCAAGCCAACAACCGCATCACCGATGCTCTGGTCAAGCAACTAAACCTGCCAGATCATGTGGCAATTGCGCGCGACATTCAATATTCAGGAAACACATCAGCTGCTTCTGTGCCATTAGCCCTTGCTCGCCTTCGCGAAAACGGCGAAATTAAAAGTGGCGATTTGGTTTTGATGGTTGGCTTTGGTGCTGGCCTTGTCCATGCTGCGCAAGTAGCACTCGTCCCATAAGTTTCGAGAGTCGAAAGATTTTCGAATAACGACCCGCACACCGCGGGAAGTCCATTACTAAAGGAGATAACTATGTCGCAGGACATCCTCGCGGGCCTAGCCGAGATCGTAAATGAAGTTGCCGGTATCCCAGCAGAGTCAGTACAGATGGAAAAGTCGTTCGTTGATGACTTAGACGTTGACTCATTGTCAATGGTTGAAGTTGTTATGGCATGTGAAGACAAGTTTGGCGTAACCATTCCAGACACCGAAGTAAAGAACCTAAACACTGTTGCCGATGCAGTTAACTACATCGCCGCCAACAAGGCATAACCAGTTTTGTTGTGGCGGGTAGTTGATTAATTGCCCGCCACATAAAAACTGATGCAAGACCCGTCAATTATTTATTCATCTTGTTACACGAAAGGTCGATAACAATGACCCGTACGGTTGTCGTTACAGGGCTTGGCGCCACTACCCCACTNNCGCATGGATCGCTCACAACAGTTAGCTCTTATTGCTGCCCGCGAAGCTTGGGCAGATGCTGGCGCGCCACAGATGGACCAAGGTCGCCTTGGCGTTGTTGTTGGTTCTGGAGTTGGTGGCGCAATTTCACTCATGGAGCAATACGACATTTTGCGCGAACGTGGGGCTTCCAGAGTTTCGCCAATGACAGTTCCGATGCTGATGCCAAACGGTCCAGCCGCAGTGATTGGCCTAGAGCTTGGCGCAATGGCTGGCGTTCACACTCCAGTTTCGGCTTGTGCTTCGGGCGCTGAGGCAATTGGTTACGGCGCTGAAATGATTCGCTCCGGTCGGGCCGATGTTGTCGTATGTGGTGGTACTGAAGGATGTATCCATCCGCTGACAATTTCCGCTTTTGCGGCAATGCGCGCGCTATCAACTTTGCATGACAATGCTGCCGGTGCTTCTCGTCCGTTCGATCGCGACCGTGATGGATTTGTGATGGCCGAAGGCGCCGCAATTATTGTGCTGGAATCTGAAGAATTCGCTAAAGCGCGTGGCGCCAAGATTTATGCAACTTATGCTGGCCAAGGTATTGCAGCTGATGCACATCACATCGCCCAACCAGAACCTGAAGGTCGTGGCGTGATACTTGCTATGAATCGCGCGCTAGCTGATGCAGACCTTTCAACCAAGGATATTTTCCATGTGAGCGCCCACGCAACAAGTACTCCTGCGGGTGATGTGGCAGAAGCTAAGGCTATTCGTAAAGTGCTTGGCGCCGATGCGGATCACGCGCCGGTAACTGCAGTCAAGGGAGTTGCGGGTCACTTACTTGGTGGCGCAGGCTCTCTCGCTGCAATCGGTGTCATCTTGGCAATCAAGGACCGTCTAGTTCCACCTGTTGGCAATTTACAAAATTTAGCTGACGGCGTGGATGTTGATGTTGTAATGAAAGCGCCTCGTGAACTTCCTGCGGGCGACATCGCTGCGTTAACTAATTCATTTGGCTTTGGTGGTCATGACATTGTGTTGGCATTCCGGAATTACTCATGAGTGCTGTAATCGATAAGAAGCTATTAGCGCCGCTGCGCTTAACTTCCCTATTCGATGAAGGCACCTTGGAATACGTCGCTAGCCAAGTTGATGGCATCGGCGCAGTCTCTGCCACTGGAAAAATAAATGGTCGTCTCGTTGTGGCATTTGCAAATGACCCGTCATTTCAAGGTGGCGCTCTAGGCGCTGCTGAAGGCGCCGTGATTGTTGACGCATATGCCATTGCGATGAAGGAACAATGTCCGATAGTTGGCATTTGGCACTCAGGTGGTGCTCGTCTACAAGAAGGTATTGGCGCCCTAAAACCATTTGGTGATATCTTTCGCGTAATGACGCATGCCTCAGGCAAAATTCCACAGGTATCTGTAGTTCTTGGGCCCGCTGCTGGTGGCGGTGCTTATGGCCCCGCTCTTACTGACATCGTTATCTTGGGACCAGAAGGAAGAATATTTGTTACGGGTCCTGACGTAGTTCGCTCGGTAACTGGTGAAGACGTTGACATGTTGCGGTTAGGCGGTCCAGAGCCACATGGCCGGCGTAGTGGTGTGGTGCATGTTGTCAGCCTGACTGAAGAACAAGCCATGGCTGATACTCGAAACATCACTGACTTACTTGGCAATCAGGGAATGCTGGATACTTCAAAAATTAAAGACATTGACATGGGCGCTTTATTGCCTGAGCAAAGTAACCGAGCCTACGACGCACATCCAATTGTTGATTCCGTAATTGATGCTGGTACTGGAATCGAACTTCATCCTCGCTGGGCACCAAACATCATCACTACCCTGGGTCGCTTTGGTGGTCGCACTGTTGGTGTGATTGCAAATAACCCACTTCGCTTGGGCGGTTGCTTGGATGCGACATCGGCTGAGAAGAGTGCGAGATTTGTTCGAATGTGCGACGCACTCGGAGTGCCAATGATCGTAATGGTTGACGTTCCCGGTTACTTGCCTGGAGTTGGCCAAGAATGGGACGGCGTAGTTCGCCGCGGCGCGAAATTGCTACACGCATTTGCCGAATGCGTAGTTCCGCGCATTACGTGTGTAACTCGCAAATCATACGGTGGCGCTTACATCGCAATGAACTCTAAATCACTTGGCGCTACCCGCGTCATGGCTTGGGATGGCGCTGAAGTTGCGGTCATGGGACCACTTGCTGCGATTCGCATTTTGCATCGTCGCAGGTTAGCTGAAGTGCCGCCAGATCAAAAAGATGCAGTTGAAGCAGAGTTGGCAGAGGAACATAAAATCACAGCTGGCGGTTTGCCTAGGTGTATTGAACTTGGCGCAGTGGATGAAATTGTCGAGCCAACAAAAACTCGAACAGCAATTGCTGCCGCGCTAAAAGCTGCAGCTAATCCTGATGGTTCATTTACACGTGGAAATCACGGAAACATTCCGCTGTAGTTCAAAACTATTTCGCCACAAAAAATCTAACCGACTTGATGTAGCCAGCGAACTGG
>DJBM01000143.1:3363-4256 GCA_002430405.1 Actinobacteria bacterium UBA5976 | reverse complement strand
ATCAGTGATGGCACTGGGTCGCTGACATTAATGTTCTTTAATCAACACTGGCGCGAAAAAGAATTAGCGCCAGGACGCCAGGGTTTATTTGCTGGCCAAATCTCGGTATTTAACAATAAACGTCAGTTAACGCATCCAGATTATGAACTACTTGCCGAGTTTGCTGAAGTGAACCCAGATGATTACGCCGAAGCATTCTTGCCGGTATACCCAGCCACAAAAAAGTTGCAAACTTGGACGATCGAACGAAGTATTGATCTGGTTTTAGCGGGACTTGGCGAAGTCGAAGATTCCTTGCCCGCTGAAATTCGAAAATCTCAAAACTTGGTGGATCTCACAGTTGCATTAAGGGAGATACATAAACCTTCATCTTTAGAGTCGCTGGAAGCCAGTCGTCTGCGACTTAAATGGGATGAAGCACTTGCGCTGCAAGTCGTGTTGGCAATCCAACGGCATGAGGAAGAATCTTGGCCCGCAATATCTCGCAATGAAAAGCCTGATGGATTGTTAGCGGCCTTTGATGCGCGGCTTCCATTCACTTTGACGAAAGGGCAACAAGAGGTTGCCCAAACAATTGCAGCCGAGATGACTGCAGGTCATCCCATGCACCGGTTGTTGCAAGGTGAAGTGGGCAGTGGAAAAACTGTTGTTGCAGTTAGAGCCATGCTCACAGTTGTTGATTCTGGCGGGCAAGCTGCGTTGCTTGCCCCGACTGAAGTTTTGGCCGCGCAGCACTTTCGCGCAATTACGAATTTGCTAGGACCTTTGGCGCAGCGCGGTCGACTTGGCTCTCACGATGAAGGCACTGGCGTCACGCTCTTAACTGGTTCGATGACGACAGCAGCTCGTCGTCAAGCATTGTTAGACATAACTTCCGGTCAAGCGGGAATTGT
>DJBM01000143.1:2937-3179 GCA_002430405.1 Actinobacteria bacterium UBA5976 | reverse complement strand
CAGCGCGCCACGTTAGTAGCCAAAGCGGGTAGCGACCGACGACCGCATGTATTAGTAATGACTGCAACACCAATTCCGCGAACAGTTGCCATGACTGCTTTTGGCGCACTTGATATTTCAACATTGAGCGAGTTACCCGCAGGAAGATCGCCAATAACTACACACGTCGTACTTGCAGCAGAGCAACCTTCACATTTGGTGCGCACTTGGGCACGGGTAGTTGAAGAAGTCGCCGCTGGTCA
>DJBM01000143.1:1476-2766 GCA_002430405.1 Actinobacteria bacterium UBA5976 | reverse complement strand
AAAGATGATGTGATGCAGCGCTTTGCTAACGGACCAGCGCACTCTGACGGTGTTGATGTTTTGATTTCCACCACGGTGATCGAGGTAGGCGTGGATGTTGCTAATGCGACGATGATGGTGATTATGGATGCTGATCGATTCGGCATAAGTCAGCTACATCAATTACGGGGTCGCGTAGGTCGAGGCAGCGCACCTGGCCTGTGTTTATTAGTGACTGAGGCTCCGCAGTTCTCGCCAGCGCGCGAACGTCTGGCAGCAGTTGCATCGACAACTGATGGTTTTGAGTTAGCTGCGCTGGATCTTTTGCAACGCCGCGAGGGAGATGTTTTAGGACGCGATCAATCAGGTGTGCGCTCGAGTTTGAAACTTGTCAGCATCCTGCGTGATGAGGAGATTTTGGAGCAAGCCAGAATTGCAGCTGTGAAAATAATCTCCAGCGACCCTGAGTTAGTTACTCAGCCAGCGCTTGCTCTGGCAGTTAAGTCACTAATAGATAATTCTCGAGCGCAGTTTGTGAAAAAGTCATGACTCGAATTATTGGTGGCGACTTACGGGGCCGAAAATTAAAAGTTCCAGAACTGCAAACCCGACCGACTTCAAGTCGAGTGCGAGAAGCAATCTTTTCCTCCGTCGAGCATGCGGTAAGTGGCCTTGATGATTTGCGGGTTTTAGATCTATTTGCGGGTTCGGGCGCCTTTGGAATTGAATCGATTTCGCGGGGCGCAGCTGAGGCAGTATTAATTGAAAAGGATTTACGAGCCGCTGACACGCTGCATTCAAATATTGAATCACTTGGAATCAAAACTGCTCGAGTGCTAATCGCCGATGTGTTTTTAAGAATCAATGAACCATCTAGTGCTGGCAAATTTGATGTGGTATTTATTGACCCGCCGTATGACGCACCTGACGAGCAAGTAAATGCCCTGCTTGCTCAATTGCCCAAAAATGGTTGGCTAACTGACTTTGCCCTTTTAGTTGTGGAACGGGGTTCAAAATCAAAGGTGATTTGGCCAGAAAGCATTGAACAACTTAGAGAAAAGTTTTATGGTGACACGACTATTTGGTACGGTCAGTACCTAGAACATGAAGCAGTACAAGAAGAGGGTGAGTGAAATGTCAAAAGACAAAGTTAGAAAAGCAGTATGTCCTGGCTCTTTTGACCCAGTAACTTTTGGTCACCTGGATGTTTTTGCCCGCGCTGCTGAGCAGTTTGAGCATGTAACTGTTGCGGTGCTGCAAAACAGCACAAAGGCTGGATTGTTCACAATGGAACAGCGCATTGAAATGATT
>DJBM01000143.1:0-1383 GCA_002430405.1 Actinobacteria bacterium UBA5976 | reverse complement strand
CTCTTAGTTGATTACTGCCGCGAACATGGAATCAGCGCCATTTTTAAAGGACTTCGCGCGGTATCAGATTTTGATTATGAACTTCAAATGGCCCAAATGAACTCCCGCCTTGGTGTTGACACCTTGTTTGTGGCTACCAATCCGGAATACAGCTTTTTGTCCTCAAGTATTGTCAAGGAAATTGCCAAATTTGGCGGGGATGTCTCTGGGTTAGTTCCTGAAAACGTCCACCAGGCATTGAAAGCCCAACTTCCGAGAACATCCTGATTCTGCGGGAGTTTTGCGATTTCCTCGATTTTGGAGTGCCAGTAAAAACGCGCTAATCTAGCCATTGGTCTTTAACGAGGCCGAATGAGCCATACTTCCAGCGAGGAATTCTGTGTCTACCCTCGATCCAAGTTCGCCGTTAGTTCTAGATGTTAGAACTTTAGGACGACGCGCAGGATCGATGAAGAAACTGGATTTTTCGGTGGCAGCCCCGGCTGATCTCGGCGTCGGATTGATTGCAGTCCCATCAGGATCTGAAATTGAGTTTGATATTCGGCTTGAAGCAGTAATTGATGGGGTGCTCGTCACCGGTAGCGCTTTATTAACGGTAGCGGGGGAATGTTCGCGGTGCTTGGAGCCATTGTCTTTCGATACGGAAGTCGATCTGCAAGAACTTTTTGAGTATCCCGCCACTGATTCCAGAGGCCGCCAGATTGAATCTGGTAACGATGATGATGAACAACCGAAGCTAGATGATGATCTAATCGATTTAGAGCCGGTTATTCGCGACGCAGTATTGCTAGCTATGCCGCTAGCGCCACTGTGCCAACCTGATTGCGCAGGATTGTGCATCACTTGTGGTGAAAACCTAAATGATGTTTCGGATCATGCGCATGAAGAAACTGATCCGCGTTGGGCAAGCCTTGCGAATCTTAAGGATTTAATCGAAGAATAAGATCGACGTTTTAAACTAAAGAGTTTGAATCGACAACCTGAAAGGATGGCAGACCGTGGCCGTTCCCAAGCGTAAGACTTCTCGTAGCAACACTCGTCACCGTCGTTCCGCATGGAAGGCGACTGCCGCAAACCTTGCTACTTGCGATCGTTGCCGTGCGCCAAAGTTGCAGCACACTGCTTGCCCAACTTGTGGCACATACGACAAGCGCCAGGTCCTTAGCGTTTAATCGTCGTGGCCGCGTCCACATCGAACGATCAGCTGTATGACCGACTGGGTTTAGTTTTTGATGCCCAGTTACTTGAGTTAGCTCTCACCCACAGGTCCTTTGCCTACGAGTCAGGCGGATTACCTACTAATGAGCGACTTGAGTTTTTAGGCGACGCCGTACTTGGTGTCGTAGTTACTGATGCGCTGTATCACCGCTATCCGGATTTGCC
>DJBM01000095.1:4339-5049 GCA_002430405.1 Actinobacteria bacterium UBA5976 | reverse complement strand
TCCGTTGCCATTTCTCCCAGCTTTAATTGAATCGCCTGAAAATCTGATATTGGTTGCCCAAATGCTTCGCGCTCTCGACTGTATTTAAGCGATGCATCAAAAGCCGCTTGGGCAATTCCAACAGATCTTGCTGCAATGTTTACTCGGCCTGATTCAAGCGCGCCTAGTACTTGCTTCATACCTTTACCTTCAACTCCACCAACGAGTTGCGATACTGGCACGCGAACATTAACAAGGGAAACTTCGCAGGACTCTGGTCCCTTGTATCCAAGTTTTCCAATGTCTTTACTGATGGTGAAACCGGGTGTTCCCGCTTCAACCAAAATCACGCTCATGCCTTTGTGGCGGGGATCAGCTTTAGGGTCAGTCTTGACAAGCACTGGCAATGGATCAGCGTGTCGAGCATTTGTAATCCAAGTCTTTGCGCCATTAATTACATAGTGATCGTCATCAAGCACCGCAGTAGTTTTTATGCCTTGCAGATCAGTACCGGCATCTGGCTCAGTTAGACCAATTCCAGTTCTACGCTTGCCGGAGGCTAAGTCTGGAAGGTATTTTTGCTTTTGCTCTGGCGTGCCACTCTTTGCAATTAAGTGGCAAGCCAAGGAATGACTTCCCAATACACCAGCAATACCAACCCAACCACGGGCTAATTCTTCAAAGACAATTGCAAACGAGACTGGATCAAGGTCCAAGCCGCCGTACTCTTC
>DJBM01000095.1:2629-4288 GCA_002430405.1 Actinobacteria bacterium UBA5976 | reverse complement strand
AAATCTTTTTGCTCCGCGCTTAGTTCAAAATCCATTACTAATCCGATTCCTTCGTTGTAATTCGGTCATACGCCGGAACCCAGCGACTGGTCTATTTATATCTTAACCATAGTTAAATTGACAGGTATATACCCATTTCCATGAATCGGTCACAATTCCTTTAGAGTCGTGTTGTGGTCACTTCAACTATTTCAATTCTGCAGGCGGGCTTGGCTTGCTGTGGCGTGGAAGCAAGTTCGGTTGATTTAGTTGACGGGGCGTGGAACCTGGCGCAGTCGACCAGCTCCATTTGCGCAGCAGAACACATTTTAGTTATTGCTGGCACACTTACTCAGGCTTTAATTCCAACAGTGAAGTCTGCATATGACGCATTGCTCGAACCAAAAGTAGTTGTTGCTTTCGGGGCGTGCGCAATTACTGGTGGACCATACTGGGATTCCTATTCTGTGATCCCAGGAGCAGATCAAGTTGTGCCTGTAGACATTCATGTTCCAGGTTGTCCACCTAGCCCACAAGAATTAGCAGTGGCACTTGCGCAAGCAATAGAGATGGCAAGTAAATGACGGAAAACATTCGAGTAGATGTCGCCACTTGGGTCACTAATGCCAAGGATTTAAAAGCTGCGGGCTATGTGAGATGTGAATGGCTAACTGCAACTCATAATGGTGAAGCTAATTTTGATATCACGCTGTGTATCTCAACCGAAGACCTATCCAAAAAAACTTTAGTTTCGACAGCAATAACGCAATCGATTGAAACGCTAATTGAGGTTTATCCAAATGTCACATTTCATGAGTGCGAAGTTGCACAAATGTTTGGTGTGGTTTTTCTGGGTCATGAAACGCAAAATGCATTCGAAACCCAATTCGAAGGTTTTCCACTGCGCCGCGATTTCGCACTTGCAACGAGGGTGCAGACACCCTGGCCAGGGGCAGTTGAGCCCGAAGTTAGCGCGCGCCGCCGAACCTCGTTACCACCTGGCGTATTTGAATCGTGGCAGTCATGAACCATTCCACGATTGCCCTGCATCCAGCATCTTGCACTTCCTGCATGTTATGTGTGCGCGAATGTCCCGATTGGTGCATCACAATCGATGCCCACAGTGAGGCTGACCCGGATGCCCCGACTTACAGTAACTCTCGGCGAGAATCTACTAAAAATGTTTTAGACTCTTTCACTATCGATTTTGGTCAATGTATGTGGTGTGGAATTTGTATTGATGTTTGTCCCTTTGATGCTTTGTTCTGGTCGGAGTCAGAAATGCCTGCGGGACAATCTCGGCCACAACTTATCTATGGATTAGCTGAACTGGCAGCGTCGCTCCCAAGTGCCAGGCGGGATGACGGATCACCAGCGCCCCAACTAAATGAGCCACCAAGTGGTCGCAGAAAGAAGTAGTTAGCGATAGTTGGTGTATTGAACTGCGAAATCTAATTCAGCTTCGCTCAATAATTTCTGAACTGCCTGCAAGTCATCGCGACTTTTACTAGTTACTCGAAGCTCTTCACCTTGAACTTGAGTCTTCACAGTCTTTGGACCTTCGTCACGAATAATTTTGCCAATTTTCTTGGCCTGCTCTTGGCTAATACCAGCCTTAAACTCACCATTGATTTTGTAATCTTTACCAGATAAACGTGGGTCCCCAGCAGTAAATGATTT
>DJBM01000095.1:669-2395 GCA_002430405.1 Actinobacteria bacterium UBA5976 | reverse complement strand
GCTTGGCCAAGTGCGTTGTCTGCTTCTTGGCGGTCGACTTTGCTCACTATGTCCATACTTGAATCGGCCATTGAATACCTCGCTTAGTTTGGTTCTGCAGATTAACTTTACCGAGCCTGACCAGCGAAGTTAAGTCTGGAGTGGAGTTTAAAAGACCAGCCGCGTATTGGTCGATTATGACGTAATGTTTTCCTATGGAGATTTCGGGTTTCTCCTTCAAATTTTTAATTTACTGGCGAGACTAGGAGTTCCATTTGGGTACCGCGGTAATCACTGGTGCTGGTAGCGGAATGGGACGGGCAACTGCCGAGTTGTACCTCAGCCGCGATTGGCAAGTTATTGCCATTGATATTGCGGCTAATCCTGGAATTGCTTCCGCCAACTTACAGTGGATTTCCGCTGATGTTCGCGATCGCAATAGCTTGGAAACAGCGCTTGCGCCAGCAGTGGCCGCCGCCGGCGGACAAATAGATTGTGTTGCAAATATTGCAGGCGTTTTCCCGCCAACAACTCTTGAAACTTATACGACAGAAAATTTCAAATTTATTTTTGAGGTAAATGTTCTTGGCGTTTTGAATGTCACCGCAGCTTGCGTTCCTTATATGAAGTCTGGATCATCCATAGTTAACTTTGCCTCGGTTGATGGATTTACAGTTTCTCCCGGACAGTTGCTATACGGAGCATCAAAATCTGCTGTCATCATGATCACCAAGTCTCTCGCTTTGGAATTAGCCCCTAAAGGAATTCGGGTTAACGGAATTGCGCCAGGTTGGGTGGCCACCCCAGGAAATGCGGCAACTGGGCGCATGGACGAAGCAGCGAAGTCAATTCCGCTTGGTCGGGTTGCGCAACCAAGTGAAATAGCGGAATGGGTTTGGTTGCTTTCGGATCCAACGAAAGCAGGATTTGTAGATGGCGAAACTATTGTGATTTCCGGTGGGGATGTAATGCGATGAGTAAATACTGTGTAATCGGTGCTGGCCCAGCTGGCCTTGCCTCGATGAAGACTCTGGTTGATGCGGGACTCGAGTTTGATTGTTTCGAGCGCACCCAAGATGTTGGTGGTCACTGGAACACAGACTATGAAGCATTGCACTTGATTACTTCCAGCAAAGTTACGGGCTATGAAGGCCATCCAATGCCAGAAGATTGGCCGATTTTCCCAAGTCGCAAATTGATGCTGAAATACTTCGAAGACTTTGCCGAAGAGTTTGATTTAAAAAAACACGTCACTTTCGGAGTATCAGTTGAAAAAGTCACGCCGTTACCTACGCAGGGACCAACTGGTTCTGCAGGCTGGAGCGTAACTACAAGTGAAGGAAAGACAAATACTTACAACGGCATCTTTGTCGCAAATGGTCACTTGTGGGATGAAAAGCGAGTTGAGTTTCCTGGCGAATTCACTGGCAAAACTATTCACTCGGGCAGTTACGTAAACACCAAAGACATTGATGGAACTCGCGTCCTAGTTATTGGCTCTGGTAACTCAGGTTGCGACCTAGCGGTTGATGCAGCCCAGAATCATTTCGAAACCGATATTGTGATTCGCCGCGGACACTTCTTCCAACCAAAAACTTTCTTTGGCGTTCCTCGAGCCGAACTTGGCTGGATGCAGGAATTCACATTTGAAGAACAAGATTTAATTGCGCGTTTAATGATTCGACTTTCGGTTGGCACCCACGAAAACTACCCAGGTATGCCGGCGCCAGATCATCAAACTTTGGCG
>DJBM01000095.1:0-518 GCA_002430405.1 Actinobacteria bacterium UBA5976 | reverse complement strand
GATCATCAAACTTTGGCGGATGGCCCACCAGTGGTGAATCAGCTGTTGCTCTATTGGATTCATCATGGTCGGATCTCAGTAAAGCCAGGTATCGAAAGGTTTGATGGCTTGACCGTTCACTTCAGTGACGGGACCGCCAAGGAATACGACACAATTTTGTATGCCACTGGGTTCCACGCATCTCTTCCATTTTTGTCTGAGGAATACATTGAACGACAAGAAGGTGTCCCCCTAAGAGTCGGAGCCGCAGTCGTACCAATTGGCTTGGAAAAATTTTATTTAATTGGCATGATCGGTGCCCGTGGACCACAACCACCGATTTATTCGATTCAAGCAAAGCTAGCCCTTGAAATGGTTCGACTACATGAGCAAGCTGGTGGATTCCGAGCTATAGCTGGCCCACTTGAAAAATTGCAAGAGAAAGAGTGGCGCATTGATATCTTGCGGCCAATTTGGCTCGAGCAAGTTGAACATACCAAGACTGCACTGAGCATCATGTCGGAAGTTCAAAAGGAAAC
>DJBM01000061.1:413-6072 GCA_002430405.1 Actinobacteria bacterium UBA5976 | reverse complement strand
TGGCTAATACCGAATCTGCTAAATCACTTAGTGCTTGCGCGATACCGGGCAAAATTGTCACACTATTTGATCCATCAGTTAGATCAACACTTGCTATCGCGCACACTTGGCGTCGATATGCAATGCGCAATGCGGTAAGCGCGCTGTCCCAATCCAGTCCGGCAACACTCGAAATCAAATCTTGTTGCATCTGCTCGGCACTTGGCACACTTTGTGTTTCCAGGACGTAACCAATGTGCGAACCGTGTCGCAACAAGTGCTGCCCTAAGCCTTGAGATGCACCAAGTAGTTTCGCTAACGTGGTCCAATTCTGTGCTGACCAAGATTGCGCATCCACCGCGCCACTACCAATAATCTGGGCAAGGCTAACTAACGCTAGGTCTGGATCGGCTGCAGCCGAGATAAATTCCAATTTCGAATCGAGGATTTCGCAATCGGCTAGAACTTGTTGGCAAGCAACAGTGTCTGCAAACCCCATTCGAGCTAGCCGAGCTAATTGCGAGGAGCCACGCGCAGCGGTCACAGCGCTGCTGCCTGATAGTCCTTAACGAGTTGTGCCCAAGCATGGAAAACTGGACGCCAAGTACTAATCAACTGATCTTGGGAAGCGGCGACATCTTTGCACGCTTGCTCTATGGTGTTTTCAATCTTGGCAAGTTCATCATCCGTTGCTGCCCAACTAGAAAAAATCTCTGCGTCAATCTCTGGGTGAAATTGCACGCCATAAACTTTTTGTCCAACGCGAAATGCTTGAACTGGGCAAACATCATTTCCTGCGAGAACTAACGCGTCGTCAGGTAAATCCGTTATGTAATCCTTATGCCACTCGGCCGCAATCACTTCTTGATCGGCTAATTTGCCGAATACTGGATCGCCGGCTGCCTCGTTGGAAACTCGAAAACTTGCAATTCCAATTTCCGGAACTGGTGTCGGTCCAACAATTCCATCAACAGCAGTAGCTAAAAGTTGGCCACCAAGGCAAATTCCAAAAAATGGAACGTCATTTGCAATTACGTCCTTCATTAAGGAGCGCGCGTCAGTAAGCCAAGGGAATTCCACGTCGTCATTTGCTCCCATGTAACCGCCCATGGCTATGGCACCTGAAATATGCGCCGGCAAAACGGCGGGCACAGTTTCGCCTCGGTAAGCGTGAACTACTTCTACGTCAACGCCAACTTCATTAATCCACTCACCAACTAAAGCAACGGGATCGTCGATTTCGTTTTGAATAACGAGAACTACTGGCTTCATTTATAACACCGGCAAATATCTATCAAGTTCATATGCACTCACTTGTGATCGATACTCTTCCCACTCCGCACGCTTATTGCGTAAGAAGAAGTCAAACACATGTTCACCTAAAGTTTCTGCGACTAACTCACTTTTCTCCATGACTTTGATGGCATCGCCCAGAGATTGAGGAAGCGGCGCAATGCCAAGTGCTGTCCGCTCTGGCTCAGTTAAAGACCAAACATCATCTTCTGATCCAGGTGGCAATTCATAGCCTTCTTCGATTCCCTTCATGCCTGCAGCCAACATCAGCGCAAACGAAAGATAGGGATTGCAAGCAGAATCTAATGAGCGAAACTCAATGCGAGTCGAGTTGCCTTTGGTTGGTTTGTACATTGGCACTCGCACTAAGGCAGATCGATTATTGTGGCCCCAGCATATAAACGATGGTGCTTCGCCGCCACCACTGAGTCGCTTGTAGGAGTTAACCCATTGGTTTGTGACCGCAGTTATTTCGGGTGCGTGGCGCAACAGACCCGCAATGAACTGACGTCCAGTTTTTGATAACTGATATTCAGCGCCAGCTTCATAGAATGCATTTCGATCACCCTCAAATAGCGACAAGTGAGTATGCATACCTGAACCCGGGTATTGCGAAAATGGTTTTGGCATAAATGAGGCGTATACCCCTTGCGCTAACGCCACCTCTTTCATGACAACGCGAAATGTCATGATGTTATCTGCGGTTGTTAGCGCATCTGCGTAACGTAAATCAATTTCTTGTTGTCCTGGCGCACCTTCATGGTGACTAAATTCAACTGAGATTCCCATCGCTTCAAGCATTGTGATTGCTTGGCGCCTAAAGTCATACCCGATACCACTTGGTGAATGATCAAAATAACCCACTTCATCTATGGGAATTGGTTGCACACCTTTTTCTGGTTGATTCTTAAATAAGAAAAATTCAATTTCCGGGTGGGTATAGAAAGTGAATCCCTTATCAGCGGCTTTAGTTAATGCCCGCGTTAGTACGTGGCGAGGGTCAGCCCAGGAAGGCGAACCATCGGGCAGCTGAATGTCACAAAACATTCGAGCGACGCTGTTTTCTTCGCCGCGCCATGGCAAGATCGAAAATGTTTCTGGGTCAGGGATAGCCAACATGTCAGATTCATAAACGCGCGCAAAACCCTCAATGGCTGAACCATCAAATCCAATGCCTTCTGCGAATGCGCCTTCGAGCTCAGCTGGAGCAATCGCAACTGATTTCAGGGTGCCCAATACATCGGTAAACCACAATCGCACGAAACGAATGTCGCGTTCTTCAATGGTGCGTAATACGAATTCTGTTTGTTTATCCACTAGACCATGATGAATTACTTGCGTTACGGCTGTGTTACGACAAATCAAGTCTGCATTTATGCTTTATCCGTGCCCCAAATTCGCTTGGCTTTAGTGCAACTTAACCCAATCGTGGGTGATCTGGAAGGTAACGTCGCCAAGTGCTTGGATGCCGTTAAGTTTGCTGCAGCAAAAGGGGCAGACGTTGTTGTTCTGCCTGAGATGGTTATTACTGGCTACCCAGTAGAAGATTTAGCACTACGTCCGACATTTCAGCAAGCATCAGTCCACGCTACTGAAAGTTTTGCCGCCAAACTCAAATCTGAAGGATTGGGTGGGGTTCTAGTTTTCGTGGGTTACTTGCGGCGTACAAATGATGTTGAGGCCCAGACATTGGGCACACCACGTGGCGGCCCAATGAACTGTGCTGGTGTTATCTTCGACGGCGTGATTCAAGCAAGTTACGCGAAACATCACTTACCGAACTATGGCGTTTTCGATGAATACCGCTATTTTGTGCCTGGAAACAATTCAGTACTTGTGCGCGCATTTGGAGTCGATATCGCAGTGGCAATCTGCGAGGACCTGTGGCAAGAGGGCGGGCCGGTTTCGCAAGTAAAAGCAAACGGCGCAGGTCTCTTAGTTGTTCTAAATGGATCGCCTTATGAGCGCGATAAAGATGATGTTCGCTTGGAATTAGTAACCCGCAGAGCGCGCGAAGCGGCCGCCACACTTGCCTATGTAAATATGGTCGGTGGTCAAGATGAATTGGTGTTCGAAGGCGATTCAATTATTGTCAATGAAAATGGCGACGTGATCGCTCGCGGTAAGCAATTTGAGGCAGATGTGTTGATTGCCGATCTTGATTTGCCAGCCAGCGGCTCTATTAAGGTTCTACCCACCGGCGAATCAGTACTTGAACTTACTGGATCTAAAGTTCACGATCATGTTGTAACTATTCCCCGAATTGTTGAGCCCCGCCTTGATCCATTGGCAGAGGTTTACGCAGCCCTTGTTATTGCACTTCGTGACTATGTAACTAAAAATGGCTTCAAGTCGGTAGTCCTTGGGCTATCTGGCGGCATTGACTCCGCTCTGGTAGCGGCTATTGCCGCAGATGCAATCGGTGCAACAAATGTGCATGGCGTTTCTATGCCATCTAAATATTCCTCTGCGCATTCGAAGACCGATGCCGAAGATTCCGCGCAACGAATTGGCTTAAATATCCGCACTGTGGAAATTGAACCCATGATGCGGGCATATTTGAAAACTTTGGAATTTACTGGGCTCGCGGAAGAAAACTTGCAGGCTCGGGTGCGTGGCATGACTTTGATGGGCATTTCTAATCAAGAAGGACACTTAGTTTTAGCTACTGGAAACAAAAGCGAACTTTCCGTTGGCTATTCCACAATTTATGGTGACGCAGTTGGCGGCTTTGCGCCCATTATGGATGTTCCTAAAGTTGACGTCTGGGCCTTAGCAAATTGGCGAAATTTGCGAGCAAAAGAACTTGGTGAAATTGCGCCCATTCCAGAGTCCAGTATTTCGAAAGAGCCAAGCGCAGAATTAAGACCAGGGCAACAAGATTCTGATTCGCTACCTAACTATGAGGAGCTTGACGCAATCTTGCAGGCTTATGTTGAGCAGGATAAGAGTGCGGCGCAAATAATCGCCGCCGGATTTGACTCAGACACAGTTCATCGGATTTTGAAGTTGACTGATCGCGCGGAATACAAGCGCCGACAATACCCACCTGGACCAAAGGTTTCCAGAAAAGCGTTTGGCAAGGATCGAAGGATGCCCCTCACGAACTTTTGGAACGAATAGCAATTGCTCCCAATTTCCTGACACAATAGAGACACAGATCCGGGGACTGCCTGAGCGCAGCCTCGAGAGTGGAGTAATAAATGTCTATTGAGCCGTTGTATGGCGGAAAACAAAACCGCCGAATTACCACCAGTGACCTTATTGATGCGAAATCACGGGGTGAGAAGTGGCCCATGATTACTTCCTACGATGCTCTTAGCGCCAACGTGTTTGATGAAGCTGGTATTCCTGTCTTATTGGTTGGGGATTCCGCTGCCATGGTGGTTTACGGATATGACTCCACAATCCCAGTCTCAGTCTCTGACTTATTGCCCCTTGTCGCAGCAGTTGAACGAGGAAGCAATCGAGCCATGGTGTTAGCTGACTTACCATTTGGTTCCTACCAGGCAAGCCCAGCTCAAGCACTTGAAACCGCAGTCGAGTTCATGCAAGTAGGAAGAGCTCACGCAGTAAAGATAGAAGGTGGGCGTCACATTGCAGAACATGCAGCGCTGCTAACGCAATCTGGTATCCCTGTCATGGGTCACATTGGGTTAACCCCACAATCCGTTCATCAAATGGGTGGCTACAAAGTTCAAGGACGCGGTAACGCGGGTGAACAACTCATTTCCGATGCACACGAACTTGTTGCAGCGGGAGTTTTTGGGATTGTGCTTGAAGTAGTCCCCCATGAATTAGCAAGTCGATTAACCGCTGAAGTTCCCGTACCCATAATTGGCATCGGTGCAGGTCCCGGAACTGATGCGCAAGTAATTGTTTGGCAGGATCTTCTTGGCTTAACACCAGGTAAGCAAGCAAAGTTTGTTAAACATTACGCAAACCTACGTTCTGAAATGTTAACTGGTGCCCGCAACTGGGCAGCAGATGTCACAAGCGGTGCTTACCCAGATTTAGCTCACTCTTACTCCTAATACACAACATGAAATTTAGATTGCCAAGTATCTGCTTATGTAAATTTCAAAAAAGATCGAACAGAATTTTTCTCTTAGATTTTTTTTTCGTAAATATTTAGTCAAACCCGCAATTAAAATTGATATTTGGATGCGACACGCAGGTGAGATATTCGCAAAAAAGCAAACAAACGATGAAATTTTCTGCCAACCTAGTAACAAGAACCTTCGGGAAGTCCGAAGGTCTTACCTCGAGGAGGAACTGTGGCTGCCAAGAAAACCACAGCACGTAAGGCACCTGCTAAGCGCAAGGTTGCTAAGAAGAAGGCTGTAGCCAAGAAGGCTCCAGCAAAGAAGGCTGCTAAGAAGAAGGC
>DJBM01000061.1:0-153 GCA_002430405.1 Actinobacteria bacterium UBA5976 | reverse complement strand
CACCGGCTAAGAAGAAGGCTGCTGCGACTAACGCAGGAATGCAACAGCCAACTGCTTTAAGTAATTTTTTCAAAAGATTCTAAAGTCTTTTACGATTTTAAATTTTTTAAAAAAATAATTGGCACCTGTAACGGACGCAGGTAAGTCACAGAG
>DJBM01000033.1:15968-16597 GCA_002430405.1 Actinobacteria bacterium UBA5976 | reverse complement strand
TCAATGTTCGTTAACAGCAACTTGTTGCGCCACAAAAGGGAGTTCATAAATGACTTCGGTAAGTTTTCCACTTTCCATAGACGCTCTGACCAAGGACATCAAAGAAGGTCGAATCGACACAGTAATTGTGGCCATTACCGACATGCAAGGCCGCCTGCAAGGTAAGCGCCTACATGGCGACTATTTCCTGAGCGATGTTCTCAATAACGGCACTGAGGGTTGTAACTATCTAGTCGCTGTAGACATCGACATGAACACCGTTCAGGGTTACGACATTTCGTCTTGGGATACCGGCTATGGCGACATGGTTATGAGAATTGATCCAAAAACTATGCGTTACATCGATTGGCATGAAGGAACTGCGCTGGTCTTAGCTGATTTGGTAGATCACCATGACACGCCAATTGCCGAATCACCTAGGCAAATTCTTCAAAAGCAACTTAAGCGCTTAGAAGACATGGGCATGGTTGCCATGGTGGGAACTGAACTTGAATTCATAATGTTTAACGACACTTACGAGGAAGCCTGGAATAAGCGATACCACGGATTGACTCCAGTAAATCAATACAACGTTGACTACAGCATTATCGGTACCTCCCGCGTGGAACCAATCCTGCGGCGGATTCGAT
>DJBM01000033.1:595-15914 GCA_002430405.1 Actinobacteria bacterium UBA5976 | reverse complement strand
CCAATCCTGCGGCGGATTCGACTTTCTATGGTTAACGCGGGAATGACTGTTGAATCTGTTAAAGGTGAATGCAATTTAGGGCAACATGAAATCGCCTTCAAGTACACAGATGCTCTAGCTACCTGTGATCATCATGTGGTTTATAAAACAGGTGCCAAAGAAATCGCAGCCCAAGAGGGTTACGCCTTGACATTTATGGCCAAGTTCAATGAGCGGGAAGGCAACTCTTGCCACATCCACTTATCGTTTCGCGGAACAGATGGCTCCATGGTGCTCGTCGATGACAAGGATCCAGACGGCTTGAGCGAAATCGGCAAGCAATACATTGCTGGGCAACTAGCCCACATGCGCGAACTAAGCATCATGTACGCACCAACAATCAACAGCTACAAGAGATACGCGCCAGGAAGTTTCGCGCCAACCGCAATTAAATGGGGCCGAGATAATCGCACTTGCTCTTACCGACTTGTTGGTCATGGCCCTAGTCTGCGAGTGGAAAACCGAGTTCCAGGCGGTGACGTAAATCCTTACTTAGCGGTCGCGGGAATGATTGCTGCAGGCATCGACGGAATTGAAAAGAAGATGACCTTGGAGCCGCGCTTTGACGGAAATGCTTATGCCCTAGAAACAGATCGGGTGCCTAATACTTTGCAGATGGCGCGTGAGCTTTGGGTTAACAGTGCTTGGGCTAAAGAAACTTTTGGTGAGCGTGTTCATAAGCATTACACCCACATGGTTGATACTGATTTAGATCAATTCAACAAAGCAATTACGGACTTTGAATTAATTCGAGGATTTGAGCGTTACTAAATCAACTGCTCGTGAAGCCAGCCCAAATGCGCTTACCTTGAGTAGTTATTTCGTAACCCCATAGATCGGAATACTGATCTACTATGTGCATTCCCCTGCCGCAATCAAGTGCAACATCAAGGGATCGCATAACGGGTGGCTGCTGATTTGCGTCTTCAACAATTACTTTAATCATGTATTGCCATCGCTCTAAACTCACATTTAATTGTGTTGTTGCGTGGATTATGGAATTTGCAACTAGCTCACTGATTACTGCTATCGCATGATGCAGATCTACGTTTTCCTCTAGCTCCAAAATTCGGGTAACTTGAATTCTCGCAAGATTCACTGAATCTGCCTGCGCGGGCAAAGTCCAAGAACCGATAGTTGCCAAAAAATCACCAAAGTGAATTGTCAGGTCGGTGTTGCCCGAATCATTGAAAGCGTTCACAGGAGTCAGTCTGCCCTTTCCTAACCTGCTAAAACTAGATAGCGAAGATTAAAAATCTAAGCTTTCGCGAATTAGTCTTTCTTATCAGGACTAATCTGCCTTCGCGAATTTCGTCTTTCTTATCAGGACTAATCCGCCTTCGCGAATTAGTCTTTCTTATCAGGACTAATCTGCCTTCGCGAATTTCGTCTTTCTTATCAGGACTAATCCGCCTTCGCGAATTAGTCCATACCCTTATCGCGACGCCCCGTTGCTCGTTGCACCTCACGCTTGGCGTCTTTTTCTGCAATAGCCTGACGCTTATCGTAATTCTTGCGTCCGCGGGCAATCGCGATTTCGATCTTGGCTTTTCCATCATTGAAATACATGCTCAGCGGTACTAAAGTCAGGCCACTTTCCTTCAGCTTGTGCTCGATCTTGTTAATTTCATGACGATTTAGCAGCAGCTTTCGCGCTCGGGTTGGAGCATGATTTGTCCAAGAACCAGGGTTGTACTCAGGAATGTTTACCCCACGTAACCAAATCTCGCCATTTTCCAGAAGTGCGTAGCCATCAACCAGACTCGCCCTACCAGCTCGAAGGGACTTTACTTCAGTTCCAACCAAAACCATTCCGGCTTCAAAAACATCTTCGATAGTGAAGTCATGGCGGGCTTTGCGATTTTGCGCGATGACTTTGCGACCGCGCTCTTTAGCCACTTAACTCATCCCTAACGAATTATCCCCAACAAGGAACTACGGTTTTAGCCGCGCCGAACCATCCCATTGGATTGTACGGTACACCGTTTAGGTGCACTTCAAAGTGCAAATGGTTGCCCGTTGAAAATCCAGTTGAGCCAACGTATCCAATAACTTCCTGGTTGGATACACCTTGACCCCGGGAAACGGCAAAACTCGATTGATGCGCATACATGGTCACAACACCGCCGCCGTGATCAATCAAAGTTAAGTTTCCATATGCTCGGCTATAAGACGTGCTGAGCACTACCCCAGATGCAGCCGCCCGAATTGGCGTCCCACCAGGTGCCCCAGAGTCAATTCCGGTGTGGCAGGAACGGTATCTGTAAATTGGGTGTACGCGCCAACCAACTCCACCGCCAGCTGCGTAACCTGAAAGCGGCCACGACAACGGTCCTGTTGCCTGTGGATCTACTGGTCCTTGCGTTCCCGCTTTTTTGGATAAACCGGAGATTCGAATTTGTTCGGCGCGCAATTCGTTGTATTCCGCTTGCACTCGCCTTTTGTCATCCTCAGCAACTTTTAGGTCAGCGGCTTCTTGCTTAACAAGTCTGTCGACTTCCGCTTTTGCTGCTGCTGCGCGGTCGGCAGCAGCTTTTGCATCGATGAGAGCCTGGGAAGCAATATCAGCAATACGTTGCATCTCTAGTCGCACCGCTTCGGCTTCAGCGGCATCGATTGCAAGCTGATCTTTGGCAATTACCAATTCATCCAAACTCAGGTCAGTTGATGCTGAGACTGCCTTAATGTTTTGTAACCGGATAGTTAAATCCGATGGAGATTCAGATTGAAGAATTATCTCCCATTGTGACGTTGGACCTTGCTGGTAAACCGAGCGGGCAAATTGATCTACTTTGATTTGCAGCTGACTAATTTCGGCTTCTTTACTTGTCACTTTTATTCGGATCGCGACGTAATCTGCCTTTGCTACTACAAGTTGCGCTGCGGCTGACTTGTAAGTTGCGGTTGCCTGCACCTCTACCGCGTTTGCTGTTGCCAGCGCTTGCCGAGCCCCAGGTAATTTGGCTTGCACTTCCTTAAGGGATGCGGCAGCGGCTAGTACCGCTTTGGATGCTTGACTTAAGGCTTCTGATGCTTGGGCAACTTTCCGGTCAATATCGGTAGTGTTTGCAATTGCTGGAGTGACTAGCAGCGAAAGTAGCAACGGAACGGCAAGTAAACCTCGAGTAACTTTCGAGGTTTTTTGGCGCGGAAATAAGTCGCGCATCGTGCTCCGATCATTGGGGAAGTACCTTAATCGTAATCGAAGTACCCAGAGTTACAGATTTGACTTCGCCCGTGTCGGACGGTTTTTTTGCCTATTTTCCTTGGTTTTTAGCCACGCAGGTAGCGGCGTAACGTAATGGAAGACGCGAGAACTGTAATTCCTACCCCGGCCAGAAATATCACTGGCACGATGGCAAGCACTTGTGACCAGGTTATAAATGGAATAAATGTTAAATTCGGGGCCAATCTTGCATCAATCACCCAGTATTTCGTAGCCAGAATTCCAGCCGTTGCCAACATTGATCCAATTACCGAAGCTACTACTGCCTCCAAAATAAATGGCAGGCGAATCGAGATGTTGCTTGCACCTACTGAACGCATAATTGAAGTCTCGCGGCGGCGCGCAAATGCTGAGACTCGAATCGTGTTCATTACCAGGAGCACGGTGACAAAAAGCATGGCTGCCGCAATTGCAATCGCAAATGACTGTAGTCCCTTGAGAATTTGGAAGAAGCGATCTAGCAGCTGGCGTTGATCCTGGATGGATTCAACGCCCTGAACTGACTGTAATGCTGTTGCAACTTTTTCGAAGTTTGCCGGATCATCTAATTTGACGCGAAATGATTCAGGTAACGCATCGGGACTAATGTTTGCCAAAATTGCTGAGCCAGCGAATTGCTCCTGGAATTTCCCATAAGCATCTTGGGAAGATTCATAGAAAATTTCTTGCACAGTTGGGGCAAGTGACCCAAGTACGGTCTCGATGTTAGCTCTTTGCTCTGCGGTAACCGTGCCTGTGCAAGTGAATGCAACAGAGGTCTTGCCACAAAGAAAAATAGAAACTTCAATTTTGTCGTACCAATAGCCCTTCATGCGATCTACTTGGGCTCGCATCAACAGTGCTGCCCCAACTAACGCAAGTGAGACTGCAACTGAAACGATTAAGGCAACAGTCATGGTGAAGTTGCGGCGAAGTCCATTTGCAACTTCACTTCGAACAAAAGAAAATCTCATAATGCCTGACCTGATTGTCCATACATTCCGCGCTCTTGGTCGCGAACAATTTTCCCATCTTCCATTTGCACAATCCGCTTGCGCATTTGATCGACAGTCGCAACGTCATGGGTTGCCATAATTACTGTCGTTCCAATGCGATTTATCCGATCCAAAAGTTTCATGATTCCTACGCTAGTTGCAGGATCTAAGTTTCCCGTTGGTTCATCAGCCAAAAGCAACTTGGGTTGATTAACGAAAGCACGGGCCATGGCAACACGTTGTTGCTCACCGCCGGAAAGTTCAGATGGTAGTCGGTGGGATTTTTCCTCCAGCCCAACTAGTTCAAGTAGAGCTGGAACTTTACGCGCAATTTCACTCTTATGCTTCCCGATGACTTCCATTCCAAAGGCCACATTTTCGAAAACCGTCTTACCCGGCAACAAGCGAAAATCTTGAAATACGATTCCCATATTTCGGCGATAGGCGGGGACATCTCGATGTCGTATTTTTGCTACGTTTACACCGTCCACAGTTACGGTTCCGGAAGTTGCAGTTTCTTCCCTAAGGAGCAAGCGCAATAGCGTAGATTTGCCCGATCCGGAAGCGCCCACTAAAAAAACGAAATCACCTTGCTCTATGTTTAAATCAATTTCGGCAAGTGCGGGCATGCTGGTATTTTTGTAATGCTTAGTGACATTGTCGAAGCTAATCACAATGCACTCTCCTAGATAAACTCGTCAACAAGCAGATAAATACTTTAAAAACTTGGATAATTCCAGCATAAATACTGCGTTAGCAAACACTGACAGGGCGCGCCGAACTTAACTAAGTCTAATTAATCACAAAGCAGGCAGCTAGGCGCTTTGCTCGCGGCGCCAGCGAATTCCTGCTTCGACAAATTGATCAATGTCACCATCGAGTACAGCCGAGGTATTTCCCGTTTCTACTTCTGTTCTTATGTCCTTAACCATTTGATATGGATGGAGCACATATGAACGCATCTGATTTCCCCAAGATCCGGCGGTGTCGCCCTTGAGCGAATTGATTTTTGCTTGCTCCTCTTGACGCGTACGTTCCAAGATTCTGGCTTGCAGTACTGCCATTGCGGTAGCTTTATTTTGCAACTGGGAGCGCTCATTCTGACAAGAAACCACGATGCCAGTTGGGATGTGAGTAAGTCGTACTGCAGAGTCTGTTGTATTAACTCCTTGCCCACCTGGGCCAGATGAACGATAAACATCTATTCGAATATCATCATCGGGGATATCTACCGAATCAGTTTGCTCAACAACTGGGATTACTTCAACTTCGGCAAATGAAGTTTGCCGCCGACTTTGATTATCGAATGGCGAAATTCTGACTAGTCGGTGTGTTCCCTGTTCCACCGATAACGTACCGTACGCAAAAGGCGCCTTAACCGCAAAAGTTGTTGACTTAATTCCAGCTTCTTCTGCGTAGGAAGTTTCATAAACTTGCGTTGTCCAACCATGACGTTCGCAATAACGCAGATACATTCGCTGCAACATTTCTGCCCAATCCGCTGCATCCACTCCGCCTGCGCCAGAGCGAATTGAAACGAGAGCTTCGCGGTGGTCGTACTCGCCGGAGAGCAAAGTTCGCACTTCTAACTCGCCAATTGCTTTTTCGAGCGCAGTTAATTCAGTGGCAGTTTCATCCAAGATATCTTGATCAGATTCGGACTCACCCATTTCGCGCAGCACCTGGATGTCGTTCACGCGCGATCGCAGGTTTTTGATTCGTCCAATGTCAGCCTGAAGTACTGAAAGCTTGCCGGTAACTTTCTGGGCATTCGCCTGGTCGTCCCACAAATTTGGCGCAGACGCCAAAATCTCTAGCTCAGCAACCTGCACTTGCATCGCATCTACATTGAGTACTTTTTCAATGCTGGAAAGCGTGGAGTTAATCGCCGCTAAATCAACAGAGAAATCACCCGAAGCCATAATTCATAAGGCTACCGTTTATGCGGATAACACAGGAATTCTTATAATGCCATACGTGCTACCATACATTTATGAAAAAGACGACAATCTATTTATCTGATGAATTGCTTGCTGCAATTAAATCGCAGGCAGCTGCGCAGAATTGTTCGGAAGCATCATTGATCAGATCTGCTTTAGAAAGAGAACTGAGTGCGCGGTTAAATCCGCCACTGCCCTCATTTGGACTATTTTCTGACGGCAGTCTTGACATTGAAAATCTAGACTTAGAGCTCGTCGGATTCGGCCAGTAATGATTGTCATTGACACTGGTCCACTTTTTGCAATTTACGACAACAGGGATCGTTACCACGATTCGGTGCGTCAATACCTCGAGCAAATGCGACCAAGTATTTCTCTGAGCCCCTACGTATTAGCCGAGCTTGATTATCTAGTTCAGACAAGATTTGGCGCAAAAGTGGAACTCTCGATGTTAAACGACATATCAAATGGCGCTTTCGTGCTTGAGTCTTTCGACGCTAAAGATATAGCGGCTTGCATAAAGATAATTGAAAAAATGAATAATCAAGAAATTGGACTTACTGATGCCTCAGTTGTTCACCTTGCTGCGCGCAACAACACGAATACCATCATGACTTTGGATCACAAGCATTTCAACCCAATGCGTAATTCTAAAAACAAACCTTTCAAGCTAGTTCCCGAACAAATAACCTGAGCTATTTAACCTTATTAATTGCCTTCGCAGAACTGACCACAATTGGCGCTGCTATCGGCAACAAGTACCCAAATGGGAGCTTCGGTATTCCTTGCAAGGTCACTTCGACGCTTTTGCCAGATACGATTACCGACTTAACTGAAAATTCTTCAACTTGCTTGGCTGCCTCAGCAACTCGCACATATTCCACAACGCGAATTCGGGCCAGAGTTTCATCAAGTTTTAGACTCCCGCCAAGTCCCTCTTGATAAATTCCATCAATGTCTATTGCTTGCGCCGCCGAAAGTGCAGCCCCATCTGCGATTCCATCCAATACGTTGCGAGTTACCCACAATGACGCAACATTGATCGCAAGCGTGGTAATCATAAGCGCAATTACGGCAAGTCCGATTCCAAATACCAGAATTGAACCATCATCTTTTAGTGCTCTGCTAAACATTTTTATGGTGACCTAAGTTCATCAACTATTGCCGTGTGCTGCGCTGACACTAATACCGATCTCGAGCCAAGATTTACTGGCAAGCTCAGATCTATTTGTCTACTAACAGATACCGTGACGAAGCCCCCGGGTGTTAAACAAGGACTCTTCGTGCAAGAAATACTCACAGAAACGTGTTTATCTAGAGCCTTATAGTCCTGCATTGCTAAGTTAGCGGCAGATCTGGCGTCATGATTTGCAATGGCATCATTGCCAGAAATTACAAATGCGCGGGAACCATTTCGTGCTGCAATGTCTGTTGCCAGATAACTTTGTGCAATAGTCAAACTTGCACTTGCCACAATAGAAATGGGAATCAACAACGCAACTGTGATCCCAATAAACTCTACGATGACATTTCCTTCTTCGAATTTAAATTTCATCTTTACCAAGTTCGTTCATCAACTGCGCGTGATGTCGCTACTAAAGAAATTTTTTGGTTGAGCAATTGGATTTCCATTTCTCTTGTAATGGTGACAAGAACGTAATCAATACCCGCAATATGTTCTTGGATTACCGAAATCTTTGCAGCTTTGAAGTCGCCACCACGACTGGCAAGAATAGCTGAGGCGGCAGTATATCCAGTTGAATTCGATGCATCAGCTGCGCTGGCAGCACGGGCTCCAATAGTCGCTGCTGAATTCAAAACGCTTTTGTCGGCAACGATGACTGAGATCTGACCAACAGCAATAAATACGCTAACCAGTAGTGGTGCAACCAAAACAAATCCAACTAGACTGCTGCCATTTTCTTTCGCCAATACCCTACGGTTGCGAAACCCCTCGAAGCGCATTTGTTAACACCGTCTTTAATTGATCATCAGCTACGGACCAAACTGCAACAACTAGTCCAGCAGTCATTACCGTTACCAAAACCCAGCCTGGAATGTCACCTCGATCTTTTAGTAACCCCTGCTTTAGTGTTGCAAAAGCCTCTCGCAATCGATTACTCATCTTTAAGAGTGTGATTTCTCTCAACAGTGACTTCATTTCTCCCCAATCTATATTCAGTTTTCATCATTGCAATTTGCAATAAATGATTACAGAACTTGTAGCGCGATCATTCCCGGATAAAGCGCAACTGCCACAATCATTGGCAGAATCAAGAAAACTACCGGTAGCATCATTGATGTTTCCTTGTGTCCCGCTAGAACTAATAGCATTCGAGCTTGATGTGCTCGGGCATCCGATGCTTGCGCCCGTAACACTTGAGCAAGCGGTGTTCCTCGCTCTAAAGCTAAATTGAGCGCGTGCACGGCTCGACTAACTGGCTGCGAATCTAGTTCAGTCTGCAATTGAATCAGCGACGCAGCTAACGCCTCGCCTGAATTGACTGAATTGACAACTTTGCGAAGCTCGCTAATCAATGGGCCCGTGCACGATTGCACAATTCGGCGCATTGCCAATAAGACTGGCTCACCAGCTGAAACTGCAAAGGCCAACAAATCTAGTACGGTCGAGAGTTGTCCTTCGATCGCAGTTCGCTGTTTTTTAGCACTGCTCGACAATTGCCACTTGGCATACCAGCCACCACTAACAAAAGCGCTAAGAATGACGAGAAGGATAACTAGGACCGAAATTGGCTTTCCCGCCGCGAACCTAATTAATAGCCAAATTACTGCGCCTAACAAACTCAGTCCGGCAGTCACTATTTGATTGCGACGAAATGTGGCAAGTGAGTAAGTTCTCGTTGACTGCCTTAACCAGGTAGAAATGTTTTTATCACTGGCCCACGGAGAAAGTTGGCGACTAGTAAGTGTTTCATTTAGGAATTCAAGAGTTCTACTTGTTAGTGACGCTTTGGTTTTTGATATTGCGCCAACATAAGGAGCGATAGCATCTGCCATTGCAACCTTTGGGCGAAAAATTACACTGGCGACGAGCACTAATCCAAGACCTAGCAAAGCGCCAACAAATAATCCGCTCATGCCAATAACCTGCTATCTGGTGGCAGCTTGGCGATGAACATCATCGCGCAATAGGCGAAGACTGAAACAACGGCGCAACTGGCCAACATTCGAATTCCACCTGGTGAGGTGTAAACGCTCGCAGTCGAAGCTCTAGTTGACAGCACAAGCGCAGTTGCCCATGGCGCTGCAACAGCAAGACGAGCGGCACTAACAGTCCAGCCTTGTCGAGTTAAGATTTCGCCGCGAGTTACTAGACTTTCTCGCATTACTTCCGAAAGCGTGCGAAGCAATACTCCAAGATCCGCTCCGCCAACTTCATATGCAACCTGGAGTGAAGTTACAAATTTATCTGCTTGGGGATCTTGCAATTCTTGGGCAATCAAACTCAAGCCAGTTGTGAAGTCCCCTGTCGCCTGATACTTTGCTCGACATAATTCAAAGGCTGGGCGCAGAACCTCAGGGCCACTTACGCACAATTCAGCAACGGCATGTGGGAGCGAGAGTCCGGCGCGCACTGCCGAGGCTAAATCGTCAACTACATCAGGCCAAAGCTGAGCATCAATTTTCTTGCGTCGATTAAGTAGTGGGGACCGTTTTGCAAACTTTATGAAGTCGAATTTCACTGGCTCCTTGATTGCACTCCAAATAAGAATTAAACCGATACCAGTTAACAAGCCAAGAACTAATCCCATGCGCGAGCACCCACCAGATTTGCCAGGTCGATTCCACGAGCTGAAAAGTTTTCCAGCTTTCCTGGGAAAATTCCCTGCGGAACTAATTGCGAGTTTTGGGTACTGAAAATATCACCAGTTTCAATATTGCTTCCTTCAACTCGACCAGTTACTGAAGTGATTTGCTGCACCTTTCTAGTGCCATCAAGTTGTAAAGCGGTGTGGACCACAATGTCTACAACAGATGCAACCGTTGGAATTACAAACTCTGCAGATACATTGCTGCCAGCAAGCATGGGTAGAAGGCACAGCTTTGAGATGGCCTCTCGAGCGCCATTTGCATGAATGGAACACATACTGGGCATTCCAGCATTCATGGCAACAAGTAAGTCCAGTGCTTCCTCCTGCCTTACTTCCCCAATTACCAATCTTGAGGGTCGCATACGTAAAGCTTCCTTAATCAATCGACGTAATGTAATTTCCCCAGTTCCCTCAAGGCTTGCTTGCCGAGTTTGCAGGGCCACCCAGTCTGGGCTGGTAAGTTGAAGTTCAAACACTTCTTCACACGTAATCACTCGCTCACTTGATGGCGCACTGTTTAAAAGTGCGTTCATGAGGGTTGTTTTACCGGCTTGAGTTGCGCCAGCAACAATTATGTTTAGCCCAGCAAGCACGCAAGCCTGAAGAAACGCAGCTGCTTGATCAGTAAGGGTTCCGGCCTGTACTAATCCATCAAGTGACTTTGTGCCCATGATGAACTTTCGGATATTGACCGACCAATGTTTGCGAGTAATGTCAGGAATTGCAACATGCAAACGTGAACCATCTGGCAAGGTAGCATCAACAAATGGATTGGATAAGTCAACGCGCCTCCCGGAAGCAGCCAGCATTCGTTCAACTAATCCGCGCACCTCAATTTCATCGAGAATTACGTTTGTCAGTTCACTTCTTCCATTGCGAGCAACAAAAATCCGATCTGGTTCATTGATCCAAATTTCTTCAACTTCAGGATCCTCCAAAAGTGGCTGCAGTAATCCAAAGCCAGAAATGTGCAATGCAATGTGTTCGGCAACAGGCAACAGGGGCTCAGCGTCAAATCTAAATTCGGTTGAATTTTTTTCACGCGCCAGAATATCTTCAACTATGTGACGTAGTTCAGTTGATTCATCTTGCGGGCTGATCCCTCCAGTCCAAACCCGCGCCCGAACTTCCGAAACCACATCACTAACTGCACCTGACATGAGCTACCCCTGTTACACCTGACTCGAACCAAGCCGAGTGTATGAACCTTAGGCTGGAAATGGATCACAAGTCACGTGCTCGAAATAAACTGGGGATAACTTTGCTACTGCAAAGATTTAGGTAAGTAACACAACGGTGTTTTGAAGTTTTCCACAGATCAAGGAAAACTAAGTAACCGAAAGAAGTTAGTTGCTATGCAAGTTTTCTGTTGTGTAGCCAGCTACGAATACCCGCAATTATTGAGCCAACAATAAAGAATGTTGCAATCGCATAGGAACCTGTTTTAACCGCAGGAATAGTTGCGGCGTAGTAACCCGCAAGTGTTAAACCAACACCCCACGAAATGGCGCCGACTAAGTTTGCGCCAAGGAACTTGTAGTAATTCATTCGTGCGATCCCAGCGATAGCAGGAACGAGTACTCGCGCCCAAGGCATGAATCGAGAAACAACTACGGCCCACCAGCCAAGTTGTTGATAAAACTTCTCAGATTTTGCGATTGCCGACTTTAGTTTTGGGCCTTCGCGCTTATCTAAATAAGGACGACCGAAGTGACGGCCCAGTACAAATCCAGTTTGATCTCCCACAAATGCGGCAAGTCCAACGCCAATTGTTAGTACGCGGATCTCAATTGAATCATTTGTGGCAGCTAATACTCCAGCCGCAAAGATAAGAGAGTCACCGGTAATAAACGGGATGAACGCGCCAATCAGCAATCCAGTGCCAGCAAAAACCAAGCCCCAGACAATCAAGTAAAAAAGAAATGGCCCGTAACTATTGAGCCAATCTGTTACCTGACCCGTGAGGGCGGCCGCTAAAAACACTGAGTCCACTGGTTAAGAATACTTTGGAAAATTAGTACGGCAGAACTTGGTTTGAGCGAATTAGCTTCCACCCTGGCCAGCAAGTGTGCGAATTGCGCGTAATGCTACGGAAAGCGTCGCTATGTCATTTTGATCACTGTGAGCAATCTCATTAAGTGTGGCTCTTGTTCGTGCGACACCTTCGGCAAACTTTGCTTCCCATTGGCTAATTCGCATATCAATGGAATCTGAATCTTTGGTTGCTTGCACGACTCGGGATGTTAAAGCAGCTATTGCAACATAAAGATCACTGCGAAGTGCGGAGCGAGCGTAAGCTGTCCATCTGTCATCTCTTGCTAACGCAGAAATGTGGAAAAGCATTCGATCAATGTCGTATCTTTCACTTAATGCAAAATATAGTTCTGCGACATTTTCTGGACTCGTCTTTTCACGATTTGCAATTTCGATTACATCAAGTAGTGAGAACTCATCCAAGAAACTTCCAGTGCGAACTGCCAGGTTAGTTGGAACCCCTTGTGCTTGATACTTCTTTGCGATGCCATCAGCACGTTGGCTTTCAACGCCGCGCAGAAGTCCAGGTACTTCACTTGTTAGTTTTGCAACAATCGGTGCAAATTTTGCAATTTCCTCTTCGACATTGAGTCGTCCACCGCGGGATTGCAAGAACCAGCGGGTTGCTCGATCCAAAAGTCGTCTTGATTCAAGGAATAGTTCCGTCTGGCAATTCGTAGAGATCTTTCCATCTAGGTTCTCTAGTTCTGTCCACAGTTCGGTTAGACCAAATACCTCTCGCGATACTACAAAGGCACGCAGGATTTCCGAAGTTCCTGCGCCACTTTCTTCAGCTGCACGCCAGGCATATGTTATTCCACCACGATTGACCATTTCATTGATCATTACTGTGGAGATAATTTCCTTGCGCAGTGGATGGGTAGCAATCAAATTTGCATACTTACCTCTTAAGTCAGAAGGAAAGTACCTTTTCAGGATTTCTTGACACCAAGGTTCCTCGACAATTTCATCATTAGCGCGATCTCGGGTCAGATCAATCTTTACATAAGCCATTAGAACAGAAAGTTCAGGTGAGGTTAAGCCTTGCCCTTGCGCATGCAATGCATCTAACTGTGAATCGGTCGGTAAGTATTCGATTGCCCGATTTAGGTGCCCGTTCGATTCAAAGGATTGCATCAATCTCTTGTGGACTCGAAGCATCACAGGCGACTGGAACCTTGCTTGTTCCAAAATCAAATTCTGTTCGTAATTATCGCGAAGTACTAATGCGCCAACCTCATCTGTCATTACTGCAAGCTGCTTATTACGGTCTTCCACACTCAAATTTCCTGCAGTCACGGCTTGATCTAGCAAAATCTTTATGTTTACTTCGTGATCGGAGGTATCAACACCTGCAGAGTTATCAATTGCATCCGTATTTAATTTGACGCCAGCTCGAGCGGCCTCAATTCGGCCTAATTGAGTCGCCCCTAAGTTTCCACCCTCACCGATGACACGGGCTCGGACTTCATTTCCATTAACCCGGATAGCATCATTTGCCTTATCGCCAACTTGAGCGTGCGTTTCCGTGCTCGCTTTGAGATAAGTTCCAATGCCACCGTTCCATAACAGGTCTACCGGTGCTAACAGAATTTTAGTTAGCAATTCATTTGGAGTAAGACTAACAATTTCGGCGCTGATACCTAGTGCGGACTTCACTTCAGCAGTTAAGTCGATGGACTTATCTGTTCGAGAATAGATGCCACCACCTTTGCTTATTAATTTGCTGTTGTAATCTTCCCAAGATGACCTAGGCAAAGTGAATAAGCGCTGGCGCTCAATAAATGATTTCGCCGCATCGGGATTGGGATCAAGGAATATGTGACGATGATCAAAGGCTGCTACCAAGTGAATATGTTCGGAAAGAAGCATGCCATTTCCAAAAACATCGCCGCTCATGTCTCCTACCCCAACCACGGTGAAGTCTTGAGTTTGAGTATCCAGACCTAGTTCTAGGAAGTGACGCTTTACAGATTCCCAAGCACCTTTAGCCGTGATTCCCATGGCCTTATGGTCATAGCCAACTGATCCGCCTGATGCAAAAGCATCGCCCATCCAGAAGCCGCGATCCACCGAGATCTTGTTAGCAATGTCTGAGAATGTTGCCGTTCCCTTATCAGCAGCCACTACCAGATATGGATCATCGACATCATGGCGAACAACATCCTTTGGTGGAATTACTTCCCCATTTACAAGATTGTCCGTTACGTCAAGTAACGCAGATATGAACATTTGATAACAGGCAATGCCTTCAGCTAGCCATGCGTCGCGATTGCTTGGTTCTGGACCACACTTAAGTACGAATCCACCCTTTGCGCCGCTTGGCACAATGACCGTGTTCTTCACCATCTGGGCCTTAACTAATCCCAGGATTTCGATTCGGAAATCTTCTTGACGATCCGACCAACGTAATCCGCCACGCGCTACTGCGGCAAAGCGCAAGTGCACACCTTCAACGCGTGGTGAGAATACCCAGATTTCAAATTTTGGAAGCGGTAAAGGTAAATCGGGAACCAATGACGGATCTAATTTAAAGGCCATGACTTCTAAATAGTTCCCTGCGGAGTCTAGTTGATAAACATTTGTTCGCAACGTGGCAAGTACAAGCGAGACACTTGCTCGCATAATCCGGTCATGATCCAAACTTGCAACAGCATCTAAAGCAGTTTCAATTTTTTCTTCTAATTCACGTTGCTTTAAGTTTCGGTCTTCAGCAAATTTAGGATCAAATCTAACGACAAACAGTTGAAGCAGTAATTGAACAATTCCAACATTCGTCAAAAGCACTTGCTGTAAATATCCCTGACTAAATGGCGTGCCTGCTTGTCGCAAGTAAGCAGCGTAGGCGCGAATAATGGCAACATTTCGGGCCGTAAGACCACCATGAATCACAAGTGCATTGAATGGATCACTGTCCACTTCACCAAGCCAGATCGCCATAAATGTGCTGCAGAATCTTTCAGACAAAGAATCAAGTCCTGGAACTTTGGAGTCATCAAAATTCAAACCAAAGTCATAGACCCAAGCCACATCCATGCCTTTGCGGCGCAAGTCATAGGCTCGTTCATCAATTACTTCGACGCCAAGATCGTGAAGTATTGGCAGCACTGTTGAAAGTGTTATTGGACTACCGATTCGATAAATAGTGAAGCGCCTAGTTCCGTCTTCCCGAGAATTAGGCTCATACATCGAAACTTTGATCGCGCCAGTCGCCAGTGATTCAAGTGACTCCAGAATCCCTAGATGAGAAACTGCATCACCGGCTTGAACATC
>DJBM01000033.1:0-524 GCA_002430405.1 Actinobacteria bacterium UBA5976 | reverse complement strand
TACGGCATCACCGGCTTTAACATCTTCCTTAAACGACTCAGGAAACGAATTACCCCAAGTTCGCAGTAATCTCGCGGAATCTTCTTCGCCAACCTGCTCAACCAATGAATCGGCAAAGTCGTCTTCCCAGAATCGGGTTGCATCAGCAAGGTCTACTTCAAGTTGTTCTAAGTCGATTTCTGGGATGCTCTTATCCAGCGGCTTGCGGATTACGAAATGAAGTCTGGCTAAAACTGATTCTGAAACCCGAGCTGTGTGTTCAATGGATGTTGCACCGTAGGTCAGCAACAAAATCGCTTCCATACGAAGTCGCACTTCAGTGGTGTACCGATCACGCGGGAAATAGACCAAGACAGAAACATAGCGACCGAATACTTCGGTGCGGGTAAATACTCGCACTTGACGTCGCTCTTGCAATTGCAAAACCCGGCGGGCGACTTCTACTAGTTCATCGGGTGAGATTTGGAACATTTCGTCGCGAGGATAAGTTTCTAGAAATTGCATCAAGTCCTTGCCGCTGTGAG
>DJBM01000032.1:29060-29282 GCA_002430405.1 Actinobacteria bacterium UBA5976 | reverse complement strand
ATGGACGGTTCATCAATGATGAACAACGGCAGTGCAATTGGATTTTCGGGATCAGCCAAAGTCTCACCAATAGTGATGCTTTCAAATCCTGAGATAGCAATAATGTCGCCTGGACCAGCGGAATCAACTGGAACTCGATCTAGTGCCTGAGTCATCAAAAGCTCAACAACTTTTGCTCGCTCAATCGTGCCATCTGCTTTCATCCAAGCAACTTGCTGGCCT
>DJBM01000032.1:860-28839 GCA_002430405.1 Actinobacteria bacterium UBA5976 | reverse complement strand
TTTTCTTCCTCTGGCATCCCACCATCTACGGGACGTTTTAACGAAGCCCTGCCAGCTTTGGCTGATGCATAAATAATTGGAAATTGAATTTGTTCTTCGTCAGCATCTAAATCAAAAAACAATTCATAAGTTTCATCGACTACTTCGGCAATACGAGCATCCGGGCGATCAACTTTGTTAATTAATAGAATTACTGGAAGTCGCTTCTGGAGAGCTTTGCGCAACACGAAACGAGTTTGTGGCAGTGGGCCTTCGCTTGCATCAACCAGGAGAACGACCGCATCCACCATTTCCAGGCCGCGCTCAACTTCGCCACCAAAGTCAGCGTGACCAGGGGTGTCAATAATGTTGAGGGTTACGCCACCCTCTTGCGCCGAAGGTCCGTTGTATCGCACTGCGGTGTTCTTAGCCAGAATCGTGATTCCTTTTTCCCGCTCAAGATCCATGGAATCCATGACTCGGTCATTGACATCTTGATTTGCCCGGAAAGCACCGGATTGCCAAAGCATGGCATCTACCAGAGTGGTTTTTCCATGGTCAACGTGGGCAATAATTGCAACATTTCGAAGGTCGTTGCGAACAGCAGTTTGGGTCACTGTCCTTATTCTAGTTGTGAAATGTCTCGTTTGATCACCAACAAGTTTGTTGCTATCGGGCGCAGTGGCTCGTTAAACGTTAAAGCGAAATTCGACAACGTCACCATCGGCCATGACGTAATCTTTACCTTCCATGCGGACTTTTCCATTCGCTTTTGCTTGCGCAACAGATCCCGCTGATACTAAGTCAGCAAAAGCCACTATCTCGGCTTTTATGAATCCTTTTTGAAAGTCGGTGTGAATTACTCCTGCTGCCTCTGGAGCAGTGGCTCCAACTGGGATAGTCCAAGCGCGTGACTCCTTTGGGCCAGCCGTCAAATAAGTTTGTAAACCTAGGGTTTTAAATCCCACGCGAGAAAGTATGGAAATTCCACTTTCATTTTGACCAACAGATTGCAACAGATCAAGTGCTTCATCAGCTGGCAAATCGCCAAGTTCAGCTTCCAGCTTGGCATTCATAAACACTGCTTCAACTGGAGCAACTAATGCACTAAGTGATTTTTTGAGTTCCACATCGACAAGTTCTTCTTCGTCTAAATTAAATACGTAGATAAATGGTTTTGCAGTTAGCAAAAATAGTTCCCGAATTGGTTCATAATCTAATTTTGATTCGAAAATAGTTTTACCTGAGTTCAAAATCTCAACCGCTTGCTCTGCAGTAGCCAATGCTTCTGCCTTAGCTTTATCGAGGCGTGATTCTTTCAATAATCTTGGCATCACTTTTTCTAAGGTCTGCATGTCTGCCAAAATTAATTCGGTGTTAATTGTTTCAATGTCATCTTTTGGTGAAATCGCACCATCAACATGAACTACATCAGGATCTTTAAATGCTCTAATAACCTGACAGATGGCTTCTGACTCGCGAATGTTGGCCAAGAATTTATTTCCCAGTCCTTCACCTTCACTCGCGCCGCGAACAATTCCAGCGATGTCCACAAAAGTTACGGTTGCCGGCAGAATTCGCTCCGAATTGAAAATTCCAGATAAAACGGGCAGTCGCGCGTCTGGGACTTCTACTACGCCGGTGTTTGGTTCGATTGTGGCAAATGGGTAATTGGCCGCCAAAACATTATTTTTTGTTAATGCATTAAATAATGTGGATTTACCAACGTTCGGTAAACCAACGATTCCAATAGTTAGGGCCATGGAATCTAAGCGTAGAGGTAACCCAGGTGCTCCTGCGACACCCCAGTAACCAGATACCTTAGAGGCATGCAGATTTCCGCAAAGCGCACAGCTGAGATGGTTCCCGCAAATGTTGGCTGGACTTATCCGGGCGTAATTATTTTGACGCCTTTCATCATGATGGTTGTGATGGCATTGGATATTTTGATTAACGGAAATATTGGACTGATTTCTGACCTTGGAATGCTGGTAGGTGGAATTACAGCAGCGCTGAGTGTTCGAACTTCCGACTATCAATCTGGTATCTGGATTACCCCGTTGGCTTGGGTTATTTCGCTGCTCACTGTTGGACAACTAGCTCCAATGCGCGGCGGATCTTTTATCCGCGAACAGATTCTGCATTTGTCTTACGGCTTAGCAATGCATGCTTGGTGGATTCTCGGTGCGACTGCAGTAAGTGCAGCCATATCAATTTTTAGGCGCGGCCGGCAGCCTTAATATCTCTACGTAATTCTGGCGGTAGCGCGAATTGCAAATGCTCTTCAATAGTTTCTACTTCTTCAACGTCAGAAAAGCCGCGCTGGGCTAGCCAAGTGAGCACCCCATTGACCAATATCTCTGGCACAGATGCGCCACTGGTCAACCCAACGGTCGTTACCCCAGAAAGCCATTCTTCGTTAATCTCAGAAGCGAAATCCACGCGATAAGCCGCTTTTGCGCCTGCCTCAATTGCTACGTCCACCAATCGAACAGTGTTTGATGAATTTGCTGAGCCAACAACAATCATGAGTTCACATTTATCTGATATTTCTTTCACAGCTTTTTGACGATTTTGAGTGGCGTAGCAAATGTCATCACTTGGTGGGTCTAATAACTGGGGGAACTTGGTGCGTAATCTATCGACAGTTTCTAGAGTTTCATCAACTGACAAAGTGGTCTGGGATAGCCACGCAACTGGACGGCTTGGATCAATTTCAATGTCTTGGACGTGAGCTGGGCCATCTACCAATGTCATGTTCTTGGGCGCTTCACCCATTGTGCCTTCAACTTCTTCGTGGCCTTCGTGTCCAATAAACAAAATTTGATAATCGTCTTGGGCAAACCGGCGTGCCTCGGCATGAACTTTTGTAACTAGTGGACAGGTCGCATCAATTGTCTTTAAATTTCGTTGTGCTGCTTGGTCATGGACAGCAGGTGAAACACCATGTGCGCTAAAAACTACCGTTGCGCCTTCTGGAACTTCATCGGTCTCATTAACAAAAATGGCGCCTTTTGCTTCAAGTTCAGTTACCACGAACTTGTTGTGGACTATCTCTTTGCGGACGTAAATTGGGGCGCCATGCAACGCGAGTGTTTTTTCCACAGTCTCTACCGCGCGGTCTACGCCCGCACAATAACCGCGGGGTTTTGCTAATAGAACTTTGCGCTGCGTTTGGCTCACTGCTCTATCGTAAACCAGATCGCCCACACTTGCGTTGCGGCATTGGGCACAATAGATCCATGGATGAGATCGAAACCAGCAAGCCTGGGCAAGCACCTGAAAGCCCATTGGCTGTTCATTCGGTTTCCACCATGATTGGGGAATACATAGCGCGGCTTGGAACCATTTGGGTTGAAGGCCAGTTGGCAGAGGTAAATCCGCGTAAAGGCCTTACCTACTTATCCCTTCGAGACACTGATCGAGACGTATCACTTTCACTTTATGTTGCTTCTGGCGTGATGGAATCCTTGGCAACAAGTGCGCAACAGGGCACTCGGGTTCTAGCTCAAGTAAAAGCTGATTGGTGGGCCAAGCGAGGATCTATGCAGTTCAAAGTGCTGCAGCTGCGCGCCGTTGGAATTGGCGAGTTAATGGCTCGGCTGGAGGCATTGCGCAATATGTTGGCTGCCGAAGGACTTTTCAATGAAGATCGAAAGAAGCCATTGCCGTTTCTGCCGAGACGAATTGGGTTGATATGTGGCCAAGGTAGCGACGCGATGCATGACGTCATTGAAAATGCGAAACGACGGTGGCCAGATGTGCAATTTGAAGTACGTGAGGTGGCAGTGCAAGGTGTGAATTGTGTCAGACAGGTGAGCGCCGCACTAACTGAACTTGATGCCATAAGTGATATCGACGTAATTGTTATTGCTCGCGGTGGTGGGGCATTTGAAGATTTATTGCCCTTTAGCGACGAATCGCTGATTCGAGTGGTAGCAAGTGTTAGCACACCCGTTGTGGCAGCGATAGGACACGAAGAAGATCGGCCGTTAATTGATTACGTTGCTGATTATCGGGCCTCAACGCCCACAGATGCTGCGCGCAAGATTGTTCCCGACGTTTTACAGGAAATCGCAGACTTACGAAATTCTTGGGCCAGAATCCGAACTTTAGTTTTAACAAACCTGCATCGCCTAGAACAACAACTTGAACTAACTAGAAATCGACCTGCTTTAGCTTCGCCTGCAACATTGATTGAGCAACGGCGCAAAGATAACAGCACAATAAGAACATCTATTTATGTTCAAGTTTTGAATTTCATAAAATTAGAAAGCTCACACATTAAGGGTGCGTCAGCCACTTTACGAGCACTCTCACCGCAAGGAACCCTTGAGCGTGGTTTTGCAATTGTCCGGACAAAAGGCGGCGAAATCGTACGTACGGTTAATTCCGTACCGGCAGGTACTTCAGTAAAAATCCGATTTGCTGATGGTGAAACTAGTGCTGAAATTTCAGCAGATTAAGCCTCGTCTGAGTCATTCTTTGTGGCAGGTCGAAGTGCCTCTAGACGCGATTTAGCGCCAGCAAGTTTTGCTTCACAAATCGCGGCTAGCTTTTCCCCTTGTTCCCAAAGTTTTACCATGTCATCAAGTGGGATGTCTTTATCTTCAAGGAGTGCTACCACCTCGTCTAATTGAGATTTAGCGGCCTCATATGAAAGTTCGTCTTTTGGCATGGCTTAATACTACGGACTAACCGGTTCTAAGGACTCAGTAAATTTCAGCAATTCTGGCCACTGCACTGTTCCGCCTACCACGGTTGTAACCTCACCATTAGTTTGAACGTAGGCCCGAGTAAGTGGTTTGTCAGTTTCACACTTTTGCCAAGTTGTAGCGATCGCCGTCTTTGCGTTCGTAATCAACTCAGTACTCTCGCAAGGTGCATCGTTAGTGGCGGTCGCGATTACTTTTCGCTTAGGGCCATCACTTTGCCAAATAGATATGTATTCACCAGCTGGCGTTTGAAAGCCAACTAGCCATCTAACATCACCGACCTCACCATAAGACTCGGGTTCAAATCTGGCGCTTGTAGCTCGATAGCCCTGCGGTATTTTGTCCGGCACAGATATTGGCCAAATTTGAGAAAGTTTGGCAGTTTCAACTGCTGCTGGATAGTCGATGGCTTGCACAATTTCTTGTTGCGGCCGCCATGCCAACAACATGATCACGCCAACTGTTCCTATTACGGCTGCCATGGACAAAATCATGTCCCATGCAGTCTCTCGACCTCGAGGTTTGCGGCTAGCCATTGCTCTATATTGCACTGTTTAATGAGAGATCGCGCAGCCACTTTGGGAGCTAGCTGCGATCCTTGCGCAGTGCTGGCTCCAAACTTAGGAATAGGCTAGGAATATGACTTCGTTTAACTACACCGAAATCCTTCCGCTGGCGGAAAATCCCACGGAGTTTCGTTTAGTAACAACGGAAGGTATCTCAACCACAACCATCGGGGACCGAACTTTTCTAAACATCGAACCTAGCGTTCTTGAGAAAGTTGCTTACGAAGCAATTCATGACATCTCCCATTACTTACGCACCAGTCATTTGGAGCAGCTTCGTAGCATCATCGATGATTCAACTGCCTCACCCAATGATCGGTTTGTTGCAACTGACTTAATGAAGAATGCAAATATTGCAGCTGGTGGGGTTTTACCCATGTGCCAAGACACTGGAACAGCAATTATTTCAGCAAAGCGCGGTTCGCAGGTGCTTACCACGGGACCTGATGAGGAATCACTTAGTCGCGGAATTTATCAGGCTTACCAAAAATTAAATCTGCGATATTCTCAACTTTCGCCGCTAAACATGTGGGATGAAAAAAATACTGGTGATAACTTGCCAGCCCAGATTGAGATTTATTCAGACACTAAACCCGGTCACGAAAATAGTTACGAACTTTTATTCATAGCCAAAGGTGGCGGAAGCGCAAACAAGAGCTTCCTGTATCAAGAAACTAAGGCGGTACTTAACAAGGCAAGTTTCTTGCAATTTATGGATGAGAAGCTCAGATTGATTGGAACCTCCGCTTGCCCGCCTTACCACTTGGCAATTGTTGTCGGTGGCACTAGCGCGGAGTATGCATTAAAAGTTTCAAAATTAGCTAGTACAAAATATTTAGATACTCTTCCCACAAGTGGTGGTCCTGATGGAAATGGGTATCGCGACTTGGAAATGGAAGCTGAAATTCTTAAACTCACACAAAGTTTTGGAATTGGAGCGCAGTTTGGTGGTAAGTACTTCTGCCACGATGTGCGCGTGATCCGATTACCGCGTCACGGAGCATCGTGCCCAATTGCCATTGCAGTCTCTTGCTCGGCAGACCGACAAGCAATTGTCAAGATTGATGCAACTGGTGCTTACATTGAAGCACTTGAAAAAGATCCTGCACGTTTTCTGCCAGAGGTTACTGCTGAACACTTTGCTGAAGACGTCGTCAACATCAATCTAGATCAGCCGATGGATCAAATCCGTAAAGTACTTTCTGGTCTTGAAGTAAAGACTCGCATCTCGTTAACAGGGTCCTTAATCGTGGCTCGGGATCTTGCGCACGCCAAAATTTTGGAAATGCTAGATCGCGGGGAAGAGCTTCCGCAGTACTTTAAAGATCATGCGGTTTACTACGCCGGCCCAGCAAAAACTCCCGAAGGTTATGCGTCTGGCTCATTTGGCCCAACAACTGCTGGGCGGATGGATGCTTACGTGGATCGCTTCCAAAAAGCCGGTGGCTCTTACGTCATGCTTGCAAAAGGAAATAGAAGTAAGGCAGTCACTAAAGCGTGTCAAGACAACGGTGGTTTTTATCTTGGCTCAATTGGTGGTCCAGCAGCTCGGTTAGCTAAAGACAACATAACTAAAGTTGAAGTTTTAGATTTTCCAGAAATGGGTATGGAAGCAGTCTGGAAAATCCAAGTTAAGGATTTTCCAGCCTTTGTAATCGTTGATGACAAAGGAAATGATTTTTATGCTGAAACTCTGCGTCCTGTTACCTTGAACATTTCAGTTGGCCCACCCGCCTAACCCGTAAGCTATCTCAGGAAAACCAATTAAAGATCATCCGTTAGGCAGGTAAGTCTTCTAGCATTTCTGTTACTAAGGCTGCAATTGGAGATCGTTCTGAGCGCGTTAAAGTAACGTGCGCAAATAGTGGATGTCCCTTTAATTTTTCGACAACTGCAACCACTCCGTCATGTCGACCTACCCGCAAGTTGTCACGCTGGGCTACATCATGTGTTAAAACAACTCGGCTGTCTTTGCCAATGCGCGAAAGGACGGTAAGTAAAACATTTCGCTCAAGGGATTGTGCTTCATCCACGATTACAAAAGTGTCATGAAGAGACCTGCCACGAATGTGGGTTAGCGGTAAGACTTCAAGCATTCCCCGCTCTAAAATTTCATCAATTACATCAGCAGAGGTTAATGCGGAAAGGGTGTCAAAAACTGCCTGCGCCCAGGGTGACATTTTTTCGTTTTCACTACCAGGCAGGTAACCCAATTCCTGACCACCGACTGCATATAGTGGTCGGAAAATGACAACTTTACGATGTTGTCTACGTTCCATTACTGCTTCCAAGCCAGCGCACAGCGCTAACGCGCTTTTGCCAGTGCCAGCTCTGCCACCAAGAGAAACTATTCCAATTTCTGGATCCAGTAAAACGTCAAGGGCAATTCGCTGCTCCGCACTTCGACCATGTAGACCAAATGCTTCGCGATCACCGCGAACTAACTGCAATCTTTTATCTGGGGTCACACGAGCCAGTGCACTACCCCGGTCGCTGGAAAGTACCACGCCGGTGTGGCAGGGTTGTTCTCGCGCACTCTCGTGATCAATAATTTCTTCGGCGTAAAGATCGTCAATTTCGGCGCCAGTCACAACTACTTCTGTCATTCCAGTCCAACCGCTGGAAGGCACGGTTTCTGCGCGATATTCTTCTGCCTCTAAACCCACAGCAGAAGCTTTGACTCGAAGTGGCAAATCTTTACTCACTAAAACAACATCGCAACCTTCTTCGGCAAGATTGCGCGCGATAGCTAAAATTCGGGTGTCATTGTCACCAAGGCGAAATCCAGCGGGCAGGATATCTGAGTTGGTGTGATTGAGTTCTACTCGAAGTAGTCCACCATGTTCGCCGATAGGCAATGGCGCGTCTAGTCGACCATGTTTAATTCGCAAATCATCAAGACTTCGTAATGCAGATCGAGCAAAGTATCCAAGTTCTGGGTGGGTGCGCTTGGATTCTAATTCTGTGATCACAACAATTGGAATCACAACCTCATGTTCATCGAATCGAAACAATGCACTCGGATCTGATAACAAAACACTTGTATCAAGTACGTAAGTGCGCCTTTGAGTGTTCGATTCAGTCATACGATTACCCACATTTTCAGATTTATCCGTGGGAAGGATCGGACTTGCCCGATACTCTTGACCGTATTCCTTGGATACTTTTGCCAGCGTCAGCCACGCCGCAATCCACATGACACCTAGATAAACTACAAAATAACAGCAGGTGTGTGGAACGTTTCAATAAGACCTACTAATCTGGGGCGCATGGGAAAAATGCGCACTTTACTTGGTGAGGTTGCATATGACCTTTATGGTCACCGCCTAACTTCAAATCTGCCAAGTGATCAGCTTCCCGCACATGTTGGCGTAATTCTCGATGGCAACCGACGTTGGGCTGCCGAAATGGGCTCTACAAGTGCGTTTGGGCATCGCGCTGGTGGCGAAAAGATAGCTGAATTTTTGGGGTGGTGTGAAGAGTTAGGCGTTGAAGTTGTCACGCTTTGGTTACTTTCAACCGACAATCTTGCCCGCGATCCTGATGAACTTGATGCCTTATTAGAAATTATTGAAGAAACGGTGGCATCACTCGCACAAACTAATCGCTGGCAAATCCATCCAGTGGGTGCAATGGAGGCATTGCCAGAACGAACAAAAATTGCATTAACTAAAGCGCTGACTCAAACCCAGAAGGTTAAAGGACTTTTAGTCAACGTAGCGGTTGGCTATGGCGGACGACAAGAAGTTGTCGACGCAGTTCGATCCCTACTGCAGGAGCAATCTGCTGCCGGAAAAACTCTTGATGAGCTGGCCTCGGCGATAACCATTGAGCACATCGCGTCACATTTATATACAAAGGGTCAGCCTGATCCAGATCTAGTAATTCGAACTTCCGGTGAGCAAAGACTTAGTGGTTTCTTGCTGTGGCAAAGCGCGCATTCAGAGTTTTATTTTTGTGAAGCTTATTGGCCTAATTTTCGTAAAATCGACTTCTTGCGGGCAGTACGTTCGTATGCAGCGCGAAATCGCAGATTTGGAATTTAGGTTTTCCAGCCAATTGCTTTTTTAAATTCTTCGGCACTTGTTATTGGTGCTTGGCAGACAAATCCCCGACAAACAAACGCAGTATCTGCTTCATTTTGTTTGGCTCGACCTTGCAACAATGGCTGATCATGATTCCAGGCATAAACTAAGCCGGGCGATGTGCCAAGTACAACTAGTTTTTTGAAATCAGAATCAGCCGAAGCTGCCAATGCAACTTCACGCGGACCATCTAGCCACATTGCAAGTACTGATCCACTCCAACCTGCAAAGCGAGTATGAGTACTAACAAGCGGAATTAACGCAGGCATTAAACGCTCTGCCCATTCCCGAAGTTGTTGGTCGTTAGAAAGCGCTGAATAAGTAATGGCTGCATCAAGTGTGGCTGCCCAACCAGATGGTGTCACGTTATCGGTTGGATCAACTTGCCTTGTGGTTACTTCGTTCGCAACAGGTGGTACATCATCAGCAGTGTCAGCTAAACCATTTCCCTGTTGAAAATGAGCTTGAATATCTTCTAGCAATAAACCGGCTAAGTTTCGCCAAGAATCATCTCCATGAACTTGCGCAAGTGATAAGAATCCGCTGGCAACCAATGCTTGATCTTCTAGGATGCCAAGTGCATGTAGGCCAGGTTTTGCATCTCGAGATACTCGAACTAACCGATTTGGATGAGACGGATGAGCGCCAAGATGTGTTTGGGCTAACAAATGCGCCGCTTGGGTTGCCGCCGCTATCCATTCTTGGCGATCACAGATACTTCCAGCATCAACCAATGCGCGAATTGCAAGGCCATTCCAACTGGCTACGACTTTGTCATCGCGACCTGGTCGCGGACGGCTATTTCGAATTTCCAGAAGCTTTTCTCGAATCGTAAGCCAACGCGGCCAGTCATCTGGATCACTATGCAAAGTTAAGACTGATTTACCGTCCTCAAAAGTGCCTTGCTCGCTCACGTTACAAAGTTGACTTACCCAAGTTCCATCCGTAATTCCAAGTGCGGCTATGAGTTGATCTGGCGTCCAGGCATAGAACGCTCCTTCGTGGGAATGACCGGAACTTTCCTCAATGCTGTCGGCATCAAGTGCGGCAGCAAACCCACCTTCTGGCGTTCGCATTTCTCGTAGTAAAAATTCAGCTGTTTCAGTGGTTACTCGAAGTGCTAACTCACTTCCCGTTAATCGATACAAATGGGCGTAAACAGAAAGTAGTTGGGCATTGTCATATAACATTTTTTCAAAATGCGGCACAGTCCAAGTTGCATCGACACTGTATCGGGCAAAGCCACCACCGAGTTGGTCGTACATTCCCCCACGCGCCATTTCATCGCAGGTTTTTTCTAACATCTCCATGACGCGAGGGTCAATATCTTGCAACCCAAGAATCTGAAGTGACTGGCTTCGAATCAAAAACTCCAAAACGAGAGCGGGTGGGAATTTTGGCGCCTGGCCAAAGCCGCCATGAATTGGATCAAAGGAGGACGAAAGAGAATCAATGGCACTTTGCAATGCCAGTTCAATGTCTTTCCGAGTGAAATCAGATGTTGCATCACCAAGCAACTCATTTCGTGAACCCAAGTGCTCCATTATTCGTGACGCTGAATCACCAACTCGATCACGTTCTTTATGCCAAGTATCAGTTAGTGCTAACAGAACTTGGGAAAACGATGGCATGCCATGTGAGGGACGAGACGGAAAATATGTTCCGGCGTACCATGGGCGGCGATCATGATCTAACCAAACGGACATGGGCCAACCGCCATGTCCTGTCATCGCCTGCGTTGCCTCCATGTACAGCGAATCAACAGCAGGAAGTTCTTCACGATCAACTTTGATGTTTACAAAGTTTTCATTCATCAAGGCAGCTACATCTGGGTTTTCAAAACTTTCATGTGCCATAACATGACACCAGTGACAAGCGCTATAACCAACGCTGAGAAAAATTGGTACATCCCGAGCTTTTGCTAGTTCAAACGCCTGCTCGCCCCATGGAAACCAGTCAACTGGATTTTCAGCATGCTGCAACAAATAGGGCGAAGTTGAATCAATCAGGCGATTAGGCACACTTCATTGTTTCAGGTGAACAAACATTATGCGAAAGTACATCACGCCAATGGGGCAACAGGGATATGGATTTCATTTCTGCGAATAAACCAAGGGGTCCAAGGTGGATCAAATCGCGCAAATCTAGCATTGCCAGCGGCTCGATAGCCAGCGGCGGCAATTGCGATTAACAATTTTGAGACACGTTCCTGGTAACTTGCGCTTGTCCAACGACCGGTGAATCGATCTACTGCAACTAACTCTTGTGGCATGAACCGAAGTGACACTCGACTATTGGTTGGTTTAGGCGCCGAGTGTTTATCAATTTCACTTGGCATCACAAAACTCACAATGTGCTCATCAGCAGTTGGTTCTTGAATTACCGGCGCCGTCATCGCGATTTTTGTGTTCGGTTGATTTTGGCCACCAATGTATCCAACTAATGTTCCAAATCCAGCGCTACCCGCTTTTTCAAAATCTGCCCTGACTTTTACATCAGCAAGTACACATTCGTCATAATTTCTGAGTTCAAACCCAGCAAAATTAGCAACGACTTCATATTTTTGTTCTTTTGCCATATTGGGATAGTACCTCTTTAATTACAAAACTTAGTTATAGAAAATCGTGCCAAAAGTGAAGCAGAGAACTATTCGTGAATGCTCACTGGCCGAGAAACTATCACGCCAGAAATTAACTGTATTAATAGCGCAACCCCAAGTGCAATTAATGCAGCTGACCAAGAATTTGTGACGTCGCGAAGATATCCCATCGTTAATGGACCGGTTGCAGAAATTATGTAGCCGCCACCTTGCATGAAGGATCCCAAATCTCGGGATGTTTCCGGACTTCCGGAACGCAGTAAAACCAAAGTTAAGGCCAATGGAAATGAGGATCCTAAGCCGACTCCTAAGAGAAATACCCAAAGCCAAGTTGCAGCTGGCCACAATCCATAAATTGCAAAGCTATAAATCCCTACAAGTCCAACTGCAAAAATGGCAACGAATCCAACACATAATCCAACTTGCGAAGTGAATCTTGCCGCCATTGGAGGTACGAACAAACCAGTTGGTAGACCGATCAAAACTAGTAATGCGAGTTGGTTACCAGCGGTTACTGGATCAGTTCCTGCTTCGCGCAGAATAGTCGGCAGCCAGGTATTCATGGAATGAAAATTTATAGATTGAAATCCAAAATAAAAAGTCAGGCTCCAAGCAAGTGGGTTACGAAGTAACGCTTTCATATTGTGCGGTGTCGATAATGGTTCATCTTTAGTATTTGGGTTTCGATATAGCTGCCAAATGATAAAAACAAGCAAAGGCAGAATTGCCCACACGGCTAGTGCTTCGCGCCAAGAACCAAGCTGTGTAGCCAAGGGATATGTTATTAACGCAGCAACAGCTGCGGAGAAAGAAATGGCACCCGCAACCATTCCCATGACTCCACCTATCCGAGTTGGAAAGTCGCGGCGGGTAATTAACGATGGAACTATGTTTCCAACGGCTACTCCTAAACCGATAATGATGGTTCCCAGATATAGCACCACAACAAAAGGTAGTAAACGCAAATTCCCACCAATTGCTAAAGCCAGCAAACTCAGGGTGACGGCTTTATTCGGACTCACTCTGTGAAGTAATCGTGGAACTAACAGCGCGCCAAGACCAAACATCAAAATTGGCAAAGTGCTAAGTAGCGAGCCGGCAGTTGCGCTCAAACCAAAATCTTCCCGGATTTCCGGTAACACTGGTCCGACGGAAGTGGTTAACGGTCGAAGCGTCATTGCAACGAAAAATAGCGGCATTGCCTTGAAAATAAAATCTTGTTTTTCAAGTATTTGTTTTTCGCTCAAAACTCACACCTTGCTCTATTTGGAAGTTACTTTAAACATAGCGGGCACACTAAATGTGATTGCATCGGTCACGAGTTATCGGTTTTGCAAAGAAGTGACACCCACCCGTCCGACCTGATTTTCGACCCCACATTCGCCTGCTGGAGCTTTTGCAGCGTCAATCGCTACTACTAACCCTCGCTGTAGATTTTGACCATCTGGATCAAAGTACAGGCAGGTCTTACTTCTAAACCGCACCGTGCTCAACGACCAAAAGTCGTCTTACGTGGACCGCTTAGCCTGCGGCTGGCATCGGCTTATAGCAAAACAACTTCGAAGCACTCACTTTGCTATGCAATCACGGACCCGGGTGGGCGCCATAGTTGAAGATTACCTGTTATCTGGTGAACCACACAAAGCGATGGCAAAAATGGATTGCGCTCCTGCAATTCGAAGGGCTTTGGCAGCGTTAGTAAGTGTGGCGCCAGTCGTAGTTACGTCGTCTACTAGCACTACGGTGCCACTTAATCTGTGCCTCGCAGTAAATGCGCCAGAAAGGTTTGCCTGCCGTTGGCGAGCATCTAAGCCAACTTGATCCCGAACTTCACGTCCCAAATAGAGTGCACCCTGGGTAACCTGTAGGTCTCTTTTCTGCTGCAACATTTCGGCGCACAACTTTGATATCGAGTCATACCCTCGCAAGTGATTCTTCGCTCTTGAACTCGGTATCGGAATAATTTGCAATGGAACATTGACCAGCCAGGTTTCCAAAGTTTGTAGCAGGATTTGTGCCAGCGCGGGTGCGACGCTCACGTTGCCGTTTTTGTAAGTTATTAGAGTTTCCCGCAACCAACCTGAATACTCTCCAGCGCAATAAGTACGGGATATTCCCAAAAACCGCTGAGTGGAAAATGGTTTTAGTGACCCAAGGCATGCAAGACACAATGCTTTGCCTAACCGCGCACAAGAAATACATTGCGGTGTAAACAAAAGTTCGCCAAAGATTGACACCTAAAAATCTTGGTAATTTTTTAATTTGATTGCAATTTATTTCTAGGCTGTGTGGACTGCTTGCAGCTGTGAACCTAGCGGGTAAAAAATGCTCCAGTTCCCTGCGTGATTTCAATCCAAGAGGATCCGTTCTGTTGGTAAATCACTTGCTTTGCACCATCTACTACAGCGACAAAAATCTTGCCCGAGCCATCGACTGCAAGCGTTATGGAACCAACTGGCGAACTCCGAGTGCTTACTTTTCCGTCATTAAGCGAAATATCAAAAAGTAGTTCACCACCGAGAGGATCTGAGGCAAGTGCAGCGATCGAGGTAGGTGTGCTCCAGACAATATCTCGAACTTGTGTAATTGACCGCTCAATTCTATGAAGTCCGATAATTCTGGTTGTAGTATCTGTTCGAGAAATCGCTCCAATTGCAAGCTCATCAACAACTCCATTCGAGAACACAACAGCCACCCTTACCCCGTCAGCAGCGACTTCTATTTGCTTTATTTGGGTGGTCGTTCCTGACGAAGACTCATCTGCCCTGACAATTCTGAGAGTTCCGTCTTCGGATATTTCTGTGACGCCTTGCCCGAATTCTGCAAAAAATATTCGACCCGAATTATCCCAAGAAGGCCGGGAAATCTCGTCGCCTTGGGCTAACAACGTGAATGTAGGTGAATCAAATTGTGCTATCAGCAATGACTTCAGATCGGAAGTGACTGCAGCAATTTTTGAACCACTTGGACTTGCTGAGCCATACAGCAAAGAAGTCGGCGCAACAGCCCGAACCACTTCTGAGTCATCACCAACGACAACCAAGTTTTCTCGACGAATTACATTTAGGGTACGCGTTTGCGCATCCGGTAGCGGGGAGAATATCGACCAATCGGACACATTTTGGATGTCTCCCACATTTGCTAAAACGAAGGGCTGCGCTGAGACGGAGATTTCCACGCCAGAAACGTTTGGTAACACGCTGAGTGTCCAAACTAACTGAGCTGATAGCGCGCGCCTGGTCGCTTCATCTGCTCCCAAAATCTCTTTGGATAAATCAACTTGTGCCACGCCATCAACAATAGGAACTGACCCATACGTAAGCGTGGTACCAACAGGAAATGCTGTAACGGCCACAGGTGATAAATAAGGAGATGGGCCAGCAAGTAATGATCGCACCAATGAAGTTGCTGCTCCAGATCTACTTACTGGAACCAAAATTGAATCCGAAACTAAAGATGTTAATGAAGTGTCAAAAAAGTAGATTGGAAAACTTCTAAAAGATCTATCGACGTCGCCGCTGGTAAGCAAAATGCCATTTTTTAGTTTGGAAATTCGCCATTCCCCCAAATCGTCCTGCACTAATTCGAAATCGCTGGAAGTTTGGTCGCCAGGGTCAGAACTCGTGTATTTTCCGGCATCTGAAATATTTCCCTGCTTTGTTGCAATTGCTACCAGATTTGGAGCCTCTCCTGAAATTTCCATGGTGCTGGCATCATAAATTTCTATACCTGCTTCTGGGTTCCAAGAACTTGCAGAATCTGTCATTAGATATTGTCGGGCAATGCCATAGTCCTGCGCTGGATCAGCGCAGGCATCCAAGAAGCCCTGAACAATTGCTTCGGGCGACATCCCAACGCTTGGTGGCCGAGCAATAACTCGCACAGATTGCGAAGTTATGTCATCGGATATAACTTCACCAAAAAATACTTCGCTGGATTTTGGAATGCCACCACAACCAGAGAGTGTCAAAGACAAGAAGAGGATGCTCATCTTCACTTTTAGGTTCATGGCGCACCTGCCAAAATTGCAACTTGGGTGATTTTACCCTCTTGGGTTTTTGGCAACGATAAGACGAATTGTGCGCCTTTGCCGGGCAAACCCCAAACGTCAATCTTGCCACCATGAAGTTCTGCGTCTTCCGCCGAAATAGAAAGGCCAAGACCAGTGCCGCCGAGGGTGCGAGGCCGCGCTGGATCTGCTCGCCAAAACCGACCAAAAACTCGAGGGATGTCTGCTTCTGCAATTCCCTGACCATGATCTCGAACAGAAATTGATACACAGGATTCATTGGTTGCGACCTGAACATCGATAGTGGAACCTTCACAATGCTCAACTGCATTTACTAATAAGTTTCGAATAATTCGCGAAACCCTTCGATGGTCGGCAAACACTAAGGCATTTGATGTTCCTGAATAATTAAATGATGTGCTGTGCTCTCGCGCGATGTGGTTCGCCTCTTGTAAAAGCGTTTCTGTCAATTTAGCTAAATCCACCGCACCAAAAATAAGTGGTGATGCGCCAGCATCAATTTTACTCATCTCAAGCAAGTCACTTAGCAAAATATCGAATCGGTCTACTTGGTTTCGCAGGAGTTCTGCCGAGCGAGCCATGTCTGGATCGAAATTACCACGGGCATCGTAAATCATTTCACTTGCCATTCGTACCGTAGTTAATGGTGTGCGCAATTCGTGAGATACATCGGAGACAAATTGTTGTTGCAATTGCGAAAGAGTCTCAAGGCGAACAATTTGTCGCTGCAAACTAGCTGCCATCTCATTGACTGAGCCAGCAAGACGAGCAATATCATCCTCGCCTCGCACTTGCATTCGCTGGTCTAAATCGCCAGATGCAATTTGATCTGCAATTTGGGCGGCTTCGCGAACTGGTTCGGTCACACGCGAAGTTACGAACCAAGCAAGAATCGCTAAACCTATCAACAGAATAATTCCAGTTATGGAAACAGCCCGTCGAATCAAATCGATGGTCTTTTGCTCTTTATCAAGAGGAAAGAGTAAATACAGTTCATAGGCACCTACTCGTGGGATTGTCACTGGAGACCCGACAATTAACCCTGGTTTAGTTACGCCACCTTCGTAAACTAAAGTTCCGTATGCCCACGCCTGCCTGTCACGTTCGGTGATTGCACTACGCAGTGCCTCGGGTATTGATGCTTGGGAGATTAATTCAGTACCACGCTCTGGGGCCCCAACTAAGTCTGGGTCACTTAGAAATAAGGCATCATAGAGTCCTGGTGAGCCAGATCGAATCGCCAGTGCGGTAATCACTGAATCTACAATTCGGGTGCTGTTGGGAGCTACCAATCCCGCATCTGCTGCATCGAGCAAACGTTGAACTTCAAGTCTTGCTGCTGTGGCTTCGGCTATGGAACTTTGCTGTTTAGTTTCCAATAACCCAGTCGTGACCTGATTTACTAAAAGTATTCCTACGATGCTTAAAACTGTTGTGGATATAAGAATTGTGATGGTAACAAGGCGAAGTTGTAGATTTTTTCGCCAAGTTGTAGCCAGCGAAAATCCAAATTGAGCCAATGCGCTCACGAGTTAAGTAAGCCCTGCTTTGTAACCAACACCGCGTACTGTTACTACAACCTGTGGATTCTCTGGGTCTAACTCAATTTTTGCGCGGAGGCGTTGTACGTGAACATTCACCAATCTAGTGTCTGCTGAGTGCTGATATTCCCAAACTTCTTCTAATAGCGTTTCGCGAGAGAATACCTGCCATGGTCGCTTAGCTAAAGTCAGAAGTAATTTAAACTCAAGAACCGTTAACGAAATAGAAGTATTACCACGTTTGACGCTGTGTCCAGCAATGTCGATAACTAAATCTCCTACTGAAATTTCATTTTCTTTTGGAATTTCAATTGTGCGAAGTCTGGCGCAAATTCGCGCGAGCAGCTCCTCATTCTTAATTGGTTTTACAATGTAGTCATCAGCGCCAGACTCCAAGCCCGTGACAATATCTTGGGTGTCACTGCGCGCAGTCAGCATCACAATCGGTACCCCACTAGTTTTGCGAATTGCGCGGCATACGTCTATGCCATCTTGTCCGGGAAGCATGAGATCAAGGAGAACCAGATCTGGAAGCACCGTGGTGAATGCGTTCATTGCTTGAAGTCCATCGGCACAATATGAAACTTCAAATCCTTCGCCTCTAAGTAAGATTCCAACTATTTCAGCGATCGATTGATCATCTTCAATGACCAATATGCGCTGGCTCATAGCAAAGCTCCTTAGCGGATAAAGCAGGTTATGAAATTGCTTCGAAACCCAAATTTACCGCACTCTGGGCATATCAAGACACCCATACTCGTAATCGCCCTGAACATTGGCTAATCTATGGAGGTGAAATTAAAAAATCTGATAGCAAACTTGCGAAACGAGCTCGGAAAATTTGGTGTGATTGGCTTTATTGCCTTCCTGATTGACCTAGTTATTTTCAATTTTTTACGTTTCGCAGGTGGTGAAGGTGTGCTTTTCGACCGGCCGCTAACTGCTAAAGTCCTGAGTGTTCTTGTGGCAACAACCTTCGCATTTGTAGGCAATCGTCATTGGACGTTCAAGGAGCGTAGCCGATCAACGATTCGACGCCAGTACACCATGTTTTTTGTCTTCAATGTGATTGGCATGGTAATTGCTTTGTCGTGCCTTTGGATAAGTCATTATGTGTTGGGTTATGAAAGTGCTTTGGCCGATAACATCAGCGCAAACTTCGTAGGTCTAATTTTAGGAACTATGTTCCGTTTCTGGGGTTATCACAACTGGGTATTTCCAGCGCAAGAAGCGACTGTCGAACAAAACTAATCAATAATCGCAGATTCTTTGGATCGTAAACTTGTAACATCTCCAGTAATTATCTCAATTGGGCCATTTTCTGTTTCTAGTATCAGGGCGCCCGAGGTCGTGATTGATTTTGCTAGTCCAGTGAGTAATTCTTGTTTTAAGTTCGTCACCTTTACTTGATTGCCTAGTGTGCAACTCATGGAGATATATTGGTCATGCCAATTTTCCAAATTATTCTTGGTTGCTATTTCAAGTTCACATACAATTTGTGCAATCAGTTTTTCTCTTTGAATCTTTTTTCCAGCAAGTGCAAGTGAGGTTGCAAATTCTGTCGGAAGCTCAGCCAAATCTAAGTTAACGTTTATTCCGATTCCGATAACAACGTGGTCAACCTGAAGTTGCACGAGAATCCCACCAACTTTTGCGAATTCACCAGATTCCTTCACAATCATTAGGTCATTTGGCCATTTCAATTTTGCAGCTACGTTTTCCCGAAGTAAGCAAGTGTTAACAGCCACACCGACTACCAGTGGGATGGCGGCGATAGGACAACTAAGGAGCATGGTTGGAATTGCGATGCTTAAGGCAATGCCAGCACCGAATGGACTAGTCCATTCTCTTTGCAATCTTCCTCGGCCAGCCAATTGTTCATCAGCGGTGACCACAAAGACTTGCGCATCTGGGAATTCCTGCAATCGAGCAAGAGCTACGTCATTTGTGGACGTGACTTGAGAAAGTACTGTTACATCGCGCCAGTTTGAGGTTCCCTTAGCTAACTCGCTTAATATAAGAGCAGGATCAAGCGCTGGATGCGGTTGTCTCAAATCTTTTTTAGCCACATCGCTAGGGTAGGCGAAGGACTAGTACGGAGGAAACAGTGAGCGCCGATAAAGCCAAGAAGGCCGTTGATATCCACACCACTGCAGGAAAAATTGCAGATTTGGAAAATCGACGTGAGGATGCGGTAATACGGCAGGCTGAGTCTGCAGTAAAACAGCACTCTAGAGGCAAGCTAACTGCCATGGAGCGTATCGAAAGACTCTTAGACGAAGGTTCGTTCCAAGAAATTGATGGTTTAGTTCGTCACCGGTCGCATAACTTTGGTTTAGAAAAAACACGTCCATATGGTGATGGCGTAATTATTGGCTACGGAACTATTGATGGCCGACAAGTTTGTGTTTTTGCACAGGATTTCACAGTGTTCGGTGGCTCACTTGGCGAAGTATTCGGTGAAAAGATTTGCAAAATTATGGACCTTGCACTGAAAACCGGTGTTCCTATGATCGGGATAAATGATTCTGGTGGTGCACGCATTCAAGAAGGCGTTGTGTCTCTGGGTTTGTATGGTGAAATTTTTAAGCGTAATGCACATGCATCTGGAGTAATTCCTCAAATTTCACTTGTGCTGGGGCCCTGTGCAGGTGGCGCAGTTTACTCTCCAGCTCTCACTGACTTTATTGTCATGGTCGATCAAACTTCACACATGTTCATTACTGGACCAGAAGTAATCAAGACGGTAACTGGTGAAGAAGTTGCATTCGAAGACTTAGGCGGCGCAAGAACACACAACACTAAATCAGGTGTTGCCCATTACATGGCTACCGATGAAGATGATGCGCTGGATTACGTTAAAAACTTATTGTCATTTTTACCAAGCAACAATATGGATGAAGTGCCTTACGTTGAAATTGAAGCGGATCTAGAAATTTCCGAGCATGATCAAACTTTGGACACAATCATTCCCGATTCACCAAATCAGCCTTACGACATGCATAAAGTTATTGAGGTAATCGTTGATGACGGTGAGTTCCTAGAAACTCAAAGTATGTTTGCGCCAAACATTATTTGTGGATACGGCCGAGTGGAAGGACGACCTGTTGGGTTAGTTGCCAGCCAGCCGATGCAATTTGCAGGCACACTCGATATTGATGCCAGTGAGAAAGCGGCTCGTTTTGTTAGAACCTGTGATGCTTTCAATGTTCCAGTTATTACTTTGGTTGACGTGCCAGGCTTCTTGCCAGGCGCTGACCAAGAATGGCAAGGAATTATTCGTCGTGGCGCTAAGTTGCTTTACGCATATGCAGAAGCAACTGTGCCGCTCGTGACAATAATTACTCGCAAGGCTTATGGCGGCGCCTACGACGTCATGGGCTCCAAGCACCTCGGAGCCGACATCAACTTAGCTTGGCCAAGTGCTCAGATTGCAGTAATGGGATCGCAAGGAGCAGTTAACGTTTTGTACCGTAAAGAACTAGCTGACGCTAAGAGGCCCGAGGAAGAACGCGCTCGCCTTTTGGAAGAGTACGACGATAAGTTTGCAAATCCTTACGTCGCCGCTGAACGCGGATATATAGATCGGGTAATTTTGCCTCATGAAACTCGAGTAAGCGTTGTAAAGGCGCTTCGCTCGCTGCGCGGTAAACGACAAATTCTTCCTCCTAAAAAGCATGGAAACATCCCGCTGTGAGCCAGGATTTCAAAGTTGTTAAAGGTGTGCCTGATCCACAAGAACTTGCTGCCGTGATTATGGTTATCACGGCGCAAGCTGCGCTAAACGCACAGACCAAGTCGAGCAATTCACTGCGCCCTGAATGGAATGCCCCGCATCGAAGCGTTCGTAAATCATTTGAGCACGGTCCTGGCACTTGGCGTCGTTCTGCGCTGCCACATCCTTACTAGATCAGCACGTATCGCATATGTCTCGCACAGTTTTACTGGCATCAGCCTCTATCTCGCGCTATTCCCTTTTAAAAAATGCGGGCATCACACCATTGGTTCAAGTTAGTCACGTTGATGAAGATGAACTAACGGCCAAACTTTCGCCGATCAATACCGAGAATTTGTGCATCGCTTTAGCGAAAGCTAAAGGGGAGTCCGTTTGCGAAAATATCACGGTCACGCAGGATCGCGCACTACTAGTTATTGCCGCAGATTCAATGCTGGAATTTGCTGGGCAGTCTCTGGGTAAACCGGGAACTCCAGAGATTGCCATCGAGCGCTGGAAAGAAATGCGTGGCAAGTCAGGGTACCTTCACACCGGACACTGGGTTAAAGATTTAGTTACGGGCGAAGTGAGATCTGGCGTAGCCGGTGCAAAAGTTGAATTCGCCGACATCTCTGATGCCGAAATATCTGCCTATGTTGCAACTGGTGAGCCGTTAGCAGTCGCAGGTGGATTCACGCACGAAGGAAAAAGCGCCGCATTTATAACTCGAATGAGTGGTGATAGTCCAGCAGTAGGCGGGATATCTCTGGCACTTCTGCGCGAATTTGCCATGGACATGAGCATTGAATGGACCCAACTTTGGGACTAATAGACTTAGTTAACTAATTACTTAAGTCTTGAAATTCAGGGAGTTTACGTGGGCGCCAATCGAAAGATTGAAAAAGTACTGATTGCAAATCGTGGCGAAATCGCAATCCGAGTGGCACGTGCCTGCGCCGATTCTGGCATAGCAAGTGTGGCGGTTTACGCTGATCCCGATCGTGATGCTCTGCATGTAAAAGTTGCAGATGAGGCGTTTGCCCTCGGTGGCAGTTCAGCTGCTGAAAGCTATCTAGTTATTGAAAAATTAATTGATGCAGCGAAAAAATCTGGCGCAAATGCAGTTCACCCTGGATATGGATTTTTATCTGAAAATGCCGACTTTGCCCAAGCCGTTATTTCGGCTGGCTTGATTTGGATTGGTCCCCCGCCACAAGCAATTCGCGACTTAGGTGACAAAGTTTCGGCGCGTCACATTGCTGCGCGCGCCGGCGCTCCGCAAGTTCAGGGAACTCCAGATCCCGTAAAAGACAGCAGTGAGGTTGTGGCATTCGCCAAAGAACATGGATTGCCAATCGCGATTAAGGCAGCATTCGGTGGTGGTGGTCGTGGCCTAAAGGTGGCACGTAACTTAGAAGAAATTCCTGAGTTGTTCGAATCCGCTGTTCGTGAGGCAGTTGCTGCATTTGGTCGAGGCGAATGTTTTGTCGAGCGTTATTTAGACAACCCGCGTCACGTTGAAACACAGTGTTTGGCTGATGAGCACGGCAACGTAGTAATTGTTTCAACGCGCGATTGTTCGTTGCAACGTCGACATCAAAAACTTGTCGAAGAAGCCCCAGCGCCATTCCTTTCGCAGTCCCAAATTGATGAACTGTATTCATCAAGCAAAGCCATCATGAAGGAAGCCAAATACGTTGGCGCGGGAACGTGTGAATTCTTGATTGGCCTAGATGGCACAATTTCATTCTTAGAAGTAAATACTCGCCTTCAAGTTGAGCATCCGGTTTCAGAAGAAGTTGCTGGTATTGACTTAGTGCGCGAACAATTTCGAATTGCCCAAGGTGAAGTACTCGGATATGACGATCCAGAGCTTCGTGGTCACTCAATAGAATTTCGAATTAATGGCGAAGATCCAGGACGCGGTTTCTTGCCAGCCCCAGGTTCATTAACGCTTTGGAATCCGCCAAGTGGACCAGGAATTCGATTAGACGCAGGTTTTGAAAAAGGCGATGTAATTGGCGGTAATTTTGATTCGTTACTTGCAAAACTCATAGTTACTGGCCGAAATCGCCAAGAAGCCCTTGAACGTTCCCGCAGGGCACTTGCGGAATTTGAAATCGATGGCATTGCTACTGCACTTACTTTCCACCGGGCAGTTGTGAGTGACCCGGCATTTGCGCCAGCTGATCCAAGCGCGCCATTTACTGTCCACACTCGATGGATTGAGACCGAGTTCAACAACACAATCCCTGCGTTCGCTGGCGCTGCTGGTGATCTGGCTGAAACTTCGCAGCGCACTCCAATCACAGTTGAGGTTGATGGGCGACGCATCGAAGTAATTCTGCCTTCTGATATGTCGATCGGTTCGGCCGGTAGCGCGAAGAAACCAGCGCGCAAAATCAACAAAAAATCTGGCGCGGCAGGTAGCGGGGATTCAGTAGTAGCCCCAATGCAGGGAACAATCGTAAAAATTGCGGTAACAGAAGGGCAAGAAGTTGCCCAAGGTGATCTCATTATTGTTTTAGAAGCGATGAAAATGGAACAACCGCTCACTGCTCATAAGGCAGGAATTATCACTGGCTTAACTGCTGAAGTTGGAGCAACAGTCGCAACGGGAACTGAACTGATGGAAATTAAGTAGTAATTTAGGTCACGATAAGCCTGCTGGAAATTAAGTAGTAATTTCCAGCAAAGTAAGCTAGTTGGAAATTAAGTAGTAATTTCGATCTAGAAAATGTCTGGCGGGCTATATCGGCCCCAGACTTCGCGTAACGCATCAGCAACTTCGCCGCCACTGGCTTGCGCAGCAAGGGCTTGCTTCATTGGGTACATCAAATTATCAGTGGACTCGGCCGCTTTTTTAATTGCGCCAAGAGCGCGCGCGACCTCGGTGTTATCGCGCGAAGCACGAATCGCAGCTAAGCGAGCTACTTGCTGCTCCCCAATGGCTGGATCTACCCGAAGTGGTTCGTACTTCTCTTCAACATCAATTGCGAATTTATTAACTCCAACAATTATCCGCTCGCCTTTATCGATTTGCAGTGCGTAGTCGTATGCCGAAGTTTCGATTTCATTTTTTTGAAAACCAACTTCAATTGCTTTAGTTGCGCCGCCAAATTCTTCAACTTTGCCCATCAGGCGCAGAATCTCAACCTCAATCTCATCAGTCAAAGCCTCAACTACATACGAACCAGCAAATGGATCCACGGTTGCAGTTATGTCAGTTTCATACGCCAGTACTTGTTGGGTGCGAAGTGCTAACCGGGCTGCTTTTTGCGTTGGAAGAGCGATCGCTTCATCAAAAGAATTTGTGTGAAGAGATTGAGTTCCACCTAAGACAGCAGCTAATCCTTGAACAGCAACGCGAACCAGATTAACTTCGGGTTGTTGCGCAGTTAATTGAACTCCAGCAGTCTGGGTATGAAAGCGCAACATCTGGCTTTTTGGGTTGACCGCTTTAAATTCATCTTTCATTACGCGCGCCCAAATCCGGCGCGCTGCTCGGAATTTGGCAACTTCTTCTAGCAGCGTGGTGCGCGAAACAAAGAAGAAAGCGAGTCGAGGCGCAAAATCATCAACTTGCATTCCAGCAGCAATTGCCGCCCGAACATATTCAATTCCGTTAGAGAGGGTAAATGCGATTTCTTGCGCAGGAGTAGCACCTGCTTCACCCATGTGATATCCAGAAATAGAAATGGTGTTCCAGCGCGGAATTTCTTTTGCGCAATAGGCAAAAATATCTGTCGTTAGGCGCAGTGACTGTGCTGGCGGATAAATGTAAGTTCCCCGCGAAATGTATTCCTTGAGCACATCATTTTGAATTGTGCCATTTAGCGCCGATCCAGAAATGCCTTCACCTTCAGCGACCAATTGATACATCAAAAGTAAAGTTGCTGCTGGTGAATTAATAGTCATCGAAGTTGAAACTTGATCGAGCGGAATGCCATTAAATAGCACCTTCATATCGTCAACTGTGTCAATTGCGACCCCAACTTTGCCAACTTCACCTTGGGCAAGTTGGTGATCGGAGTCATAGCCCATCTGGGTTGGTAGATCGAAAGCCACACTTAAGCCAGTTGTGCCAGCGGCAAGTAGTTGGTGATAACGCTCGTTAGATTCAGCAGCGGTGCCAAAGCCTGCATATTGACGCATAGTCCACGGTCGCCCCGTGTACATCGAGGGATAGACACCGCGTGTGTATGGAAATGCGCCAGGCTCGCCTAACTCAGCTGCTGGATCCCAGCCATCGCGTGACTGCGGTCCATAAACCGGATCAATTGGTAGCCCTGACTGTGTTATCCCCATACGTAGAGGTTAGTCCGCTTTACGTCGTCCGATTGTGCGTCCTAGCCATACCAGCGGATCATATTTCTCATCCACAACGCGTTCCTTCATTGGAATGATTGCGTTGTCAGTGATCTTGATGTGTTCTGGGCACACTGCAGTACAGCACTTGGTGATGTTGCACATTCCAAGACCGTGCTCTTCTTGAGCATCGCGCTTCCGATCAAGTTGGTCCAACGGATGCATGTCGAGTTCAGCAAGACGAATGAAGAACCGAGGTCCAGCAAACGATTCTTTGTTTTCTTCATGGTCACGGATAACGTGGCAAGTGTCCTGGCACAAGAAGCATTCGATGCACTTACGGAACTCTTGGCTGCGCTGGACATCGATTTGTTCCATGCGGTACTCGCCTGGTTTTAGGTTTTCCGGGCCCTTGAAAGCTGGAATCTCGCGAGCTTTCTTGTAGTTAAATGAAACGTCTGCAACAAGGTCCTTGATAACCGGGAAGGCGCGAAGTGGGGTTACCGTGATTTCCTCGTCTTCAGCAAAAGTATTCATCCGAGTCATACACATAAGGCTTGGCTTGCCGTTGATTTCAGCACTACAAGATCCGCACTTACCAGCCTTGCAGTTCCAACGAACCGCTAGATCTGGTGCTTCGGTTGCCTGGAGACGATGAATTACGTCGAGTACAACTTCGCCTTCGCCAACTTCAACTTTGTGTTGTTCAAGTTGACCGGCTTCGCTGTTACCGCGCCAAATTCGCATCGATGCTAAGTAACCCATTAGTTGCCTCCCATTCCAAGCTGCGCAAGTTCTTCTGGCAGCAGGTACTTCTTTAATTCTTCAACGTCGAACAGTCCAGCCAATTCCTTTGGCATTGGCGGCAATGATTCGCGCTTGGTGCTTACCTTTGAACCGTCCCATGACGTAATGACATGGATTGCTCGCCACTTTGGATCCATAGTTGGGAAGTCATCGCGAGTGTGTCCACCACGAGATTCTTCGCGTTCCATGGCTGACTTGGCAACCGCTTCGCTGACAAGCAACATGTTCATCAGGTCAAGCGCAATATGCCAACCTGGATTGAACTTTGTGTCACCAGAAACGCTCACGTGTTTTGCGCGCTCTTTCATGGTCTCTAGTTTTTCAATCGCTTCTTTCATTTCAGCGCCTACCCGAATGATGCCGACTAAGTCGTTCATCATTTGTTGAAGTTCATAATGCACTGCGTAAGCGTTTTCTTTGCTATCACCCTTAAAAGGTGCAAGCGCAGAAGCTAATGCGCGATCGATTTCAGCTTGCGCCAACTTTGGTTTGGATCCAAGTGCAGTTACATATTCACTCGCTCCAACGCCAGCGCGGCGTCCGAATACCAAAAGATCAGATAGAGAGTTTCCACCTAGACGGTTTGAGCCATGCATACCGCCAGCAACTTCGCCAGCTGCAAATAATCCTGGCACTCCTGTTGCTGCACCCGTGTCTGGTTCCACCTGTACGCCACCCATTACGTAGTGGCAAGTAGGTCCAACTTCCATGGCTTGCTTGGTGATGTCCACGTCAGCAAGTTCCTTGAACTGATGCCACATTGATGGCAGGCGAGCCTTAATTACCTCTGGAGCTAGTCGCGTTGAAACGTCTAGGAATACACCACCGTGCGGGGAACCTCTGCCGGCTTTAACTTCAGAGTTAATCGCACGAGCAACTTCATCGCGGGGCAAAAGTTCTGGCGGACGACGATTGTTATCTGGATCGGTGTACCAGCGATCGGCTTCTTCTTCAGTATCTGCATATTGCTTTACGAAAACCGGTGGGATGTAGTCAAACATGAAGCGTTTGCCGTCTGAGTTACGTAAAACGCCACCATCACCTCGTACAGATTCCGTTACCAAGATGCCTTTAACGCTAAGTGGCCAAACCATGCCAGTTGGATGGAACTGAATGAATTCCATGTGCATTAGGTTTCCGCCAGCTTTAAGAGCTAGGGCGTGACCGTCGCCGGTACCTTCCCATGAGTTGGAAGTTACCTTGAAGGATTTGCCAATGCCACCGGTTGCTAGAACAACGGCTGGAGCTTCGAATACTACGAACTCACCAGATTCGCGCCAGTATCCAAGTGCGCCAGAAACTTTGCCGTCAGTCTTAAGAATTTCCGTGATTGTTAATTCTGCAAAAACTTTGATTTTTGATTCGTAGTCACCGGTTTCAGCAAAGTCTTCTTGCTGTAATGAAACAATTTTTTGCTGCATGGTGCGAATTAATTCCAAGCCAGTGCGGTCACCGACGTGAGCTAGACGTGGATACTCGTGTCCACCAAAGTTTCTTTGGCTAATTTTGCCTTCTGGAGTTCTGTCAAAAAGCGCACCATAAGTTTCAAGTTCCCAAACCCGATCTGGGGATTCCTTGGCATGTAGTTCGGCCATGCGCCAGTTATTCTGAAATTTTCCACCGCGCATTGTGTC
>DJBM01000032.1:413-817 GCA_002430405.1 Actinobacteria bacterium UBA5976 | reverse complement strand
TGTCGCGAAAGTGAACCATCCAATTGTCTTTGCTATTTACGTTACCCATGCTGGCAGCAATGCCGCCTTCAGCCATAACAGTATGCGCCTTACCAAACAACGACTTACAGATGATCGCAGTACGCAAACCACTTGCCCGTGCTTCGATAGCAGCGCGTAGACCAGCGCCACCTGCACCGATGATTACAACGTCGTATTCGTGACGTTCAAATTCAGCCATTACTGTTCAAGTCCCCTTAGAAGAAGTAGATGTTTGTGATTTGGCCTGATGCGACGCTGCGTACATACAGATCGCACAGAGCAACGCCAATCAGCGAAACCCAGGCAAACTTTGGATGATGTGGATTGAGGGTTGAAACAAATGTCCATGCTTTGTAGCGAAATGGGTGCTTGCTGAAATGCTT
>DJBM01000032.1:0-355 GCA_002430405.1 Actinobacteria bacterium UBA5976 | reverse complement strand
GGGTGCTTGCTGAAATGCTTTAGGCGACCACCAACTGCGTGACGGCAGGAATGGCAAGATAGCGAATACATCCAGAGGAAAAGCGCGTTGGCAATTAGTACGACAGTTCCAACGCTCATACCAAAGCCACCATCTTTACCCTTGAATGCCAAAATCGCATCATAAGTCAAGATCACATTAAAGATAAGTCCGGCAAAGAAGAAGTAGCGATGTGAATTTTGTAGCAACAGTGGCTGACGAGTTTCACCAGTGTAAGTGCGATGTGGTTCAGCTACTGAACAAGCAGGTGGTGACATCCAAAATGCGCGGTAGTAAGTCTTGCGGTAGTAGTAGCAAGTTAAGCGGAAGCCAAGTG
>DJBM01000064.1:1009-10926 GCA_002430405.1 Actinobacteria bacterium UBA5976 | reverse complement strand
GCTAACTGGGTTCGGGAACTTAACTCCTCTTGCACAATTTCGGCTAGCCGACTGCCTGTCGCAGACCGTGAATACTCGTGCCCAAAGAAATAAGTGGCAACGCCATTTGCTGCTGGATTAGAGTGTCGGTCCAATCCCAAACCAATAATTAAATCCACATTGTTGTCGTTTGCCAGAGCTGCGCGAGTTCTTTCACCATCGGATGGACCATTTTTGGGCCGCGTCAGCAACACCAGAGTACCCATGGCGGCTAGGCGCCCTTCCACCCGAGAAGCAATGTCCCAACAAATATCAGCATGTGAAAGTTCGCTGCCAAAAACAGGCTCGGCTATATCACTTGGATCAAGCAAGATCGAACAAGTTTCCACGGTTCTAGAACTTCCAAAATTTGCGACCGTAGAAAGCTCACGCAAATGTTCTTGACTCCCACCAGAAATGGTGCGCGCTAGTCGATGGTAAGAACGAAAAAATTGCGGTCCGCAAATGCCGTCAACATCAAGGCCGACATTTCGCTGAAATTCGCGTACTGCATTGTCAGTACTCTTACTAAAAATTCCATCAACACGATCGAGTGCAAAACCAAGCTCAATAAGTCTCTGTTGTAATTGTGCAACATCTTCACCATGTATCGGGTGTCCTGGCGTAAAACTTAATACTCGGTCGCCAACTTTCCAGCGAGCCTCTTCAAGACGGCGAAATGTTTGGGGTCCAACTAAACCATCAACGGTTAAGCCGCGACTTTGTTGAAAGTAGCGCAGCGCAGCTAGCAAAATGTCATCAAAGACATCTTGCGCTGCGCTGACGTTGGAGCTCAAGAGCCCTAAGCGAACTAATCGATCCCGAACCTCTAGAACCCCAGGCCCTCGATCGCCGATCCGCAGGATCGAAACGCTCATATGCGACTTAAATGTATTCGGCTAAATCTGATAGAAGTGCAGCTTTTGGCTTTGCGCCAATGATCTGCTTTACAACTTCACCATTTAAATAAACGTTCATAGTCGGTATCGAAGAGACTCCGTAGTTGGCCGCAGTCGCTGGATTTTCGTCAACATTTAGTTTCAGAATCGTAAGCTTGTCACCATGTGCGGCCGCAATCTCTTCTAAAATCGGACCGATCATCTTGCACGGACCACACCATTCGGCCCAAAAATCTACAAGTACTGGCTTAGTACTTTTTAGAACATCGTCGGAAAACGATGCATCCGTTACGGCTGCAGTTGCGCCCATGATTACTCCTCTATTTATGGTTATCTTAAACCTAAGTTGTGGGAAATCCACCCCTTAGATATTTTGTTATTTACTGTGCAGACTTGACAGAAATCTCTCTGCATCTAGTGCTGCGCTACACCCAGTGCCGGCAGCCGTGATTGCTTGCCGGTAAGTGTGATCAACTAGGTCACCACAGGCAAAAACTCCAGAAATATTCGTCGCAGTTGATCCAGGTTTTGTTAACACGTAGCCCGCAGAATCCAGATCTACTTGGCCTTTAAGTAATTCAGAGCGCGGGTCATGGCCGATTGCCACAAACAAGCCGGTCACGTTCAGCTCACTTGTTTTACCAGAAATAATGTCTCGAACTGACAGGCCAGAGAGTTTCACATCACCGTGCAGGTCCGTGACTTCACTATTCCAAATAAATTTAATTTTAGGATCATTGTGGGCTCGATCAGCCATAATTTTGCTAGCTCGAAGTTCATCCCTGCGGTGAATCATAGTCACACTCTTAGCGAACCTTGTTAGAAAAGTAGCTTCTTCTACAGCAGAGTCACCACCACCAACTACTGCGATATCTTGATCTCGAAAAAAGAAACCATCGCAAGTCGCGCACCAGGAAACGCCATGCCCGGAAAGTCGCTTCTCATTTTCTAAACCAAGCTCTCGATAACTTGAGCCCGTTGCGAGAATTACGGCATGAGCCTTGTGCTCTTTCCCATCACCATCTATAACTGTCTTGATATCTTGAGTTAAGTTTGCAACTGTAACGTCGTCAGTGATTAAATTTGCGCCAAAGCGAACTGCCTGGGCACGCATATTTTCCATTAATGCCGGACCCATAATTCCATCCTGGAAACCTGGGAAATTCTCTACTTCAGTGGTGTTCATTAAGGCGCCACCAGCGGTAACTGCGCCCTCAAATACAACGGGCTTCAATTGTGCCCGCGCAGCATAGATAGCTGCGGTATATCCAGCTGGCCCCGAGCCAATTATTATTAGGTCATTTATTTCTTGTGACATGGAAATCCCTAAGTAGAAGTAATCAAAGTTTACTACTTTTGGTTTTAAAGATTTTGTAGCTGCTAGCGCGAGAGCACTAACGAAATACAGTTATTTCGGCAATGCCGCCTTGATACTTACCAGATTTTGCTTTTGGTAAATCTGGCGTTAACCAAACAAACACATAACGACTTACTTTTGGCTCTTTGACTACGACGGAAGCAACGTTTGAGAGTCCGTCAGTTTGACCTATTTTTGTTGCAGTTGAAAAATCGGGTGTTGTCGTATCGCCAACATAAATCTGAGCGATGTGGCCTTCAGAGGTAAATTCAAGGTCAACCTTCGTTACTAACGTTTCAGCCCCAAGGTCAACAATCAACCCAACTCCAGATTTGCTCATAGTCGCGAGGCGGTATGACACAGTGGTCCAAGCCGTTTGGGTATCTCCATCGATAGCTAACGGCGCTATGTCTTCATTTTCAGTGTCATCACCGAACGGATCATAGGTAGAAATACCAGAAATCACGACTTGCTCGCCGGTTCCAGTTGGAGTGGTAATAACAATGTCAGGCAGTGGCGAGCTGATACTTTCCTCAACTGCATCAGGGCTTTGGAAATTATTTGTGAGCAACTGCAAGCCAATCCAACCAAAAATAGCAACAGCAATAGCAGCTACTGATATCGACTTGAATCGACTCGTACTACTTCCATCTTCTGGATGCCAAGCTACTGAGTTCGCGGTGAAGCGCGTGACTCGTGCCTGCAAGTTTTCAACGACTTCTACTTCGCCAACTGACAAAGCATCAATTACTTGGCGCATTGAGGAAAATTCACCAGTTTGAGTTCGACGGTAAATCTGATCGACACCGCTACTAATGCCACCATGAACAGCACTTGGTAAAATCAACTCGGAAGTATTTGCACTCTTCGCTGCAGGTAATGTATCCACGCTTACAAGTGGCCACATTCCAGTGACCATAGCAAATAATAAATTGCCAACATCCTTGATATCTTGCGCAACGCTATTAGTGGAAGCAGATCCCAGCAGGGCGCTATCTAGACCAAAGCCACTTAGTCGGACATTTTGGCCCTGCGAAAAAATTAAATTATGTGGACGTAGTCGACCATGAAATATGTTGAGGGAATGCGAGTAGGCGAGAGTGTTAGCAATAATTCCAATTTGTTGTAAGGCGGTTTCGACATCAAAACCCTCGCCACGCTTAATTAATAACTGATCTAGAGACTCACCATCAAGCCACTCAAAAACAACTCCAACGTAAGACTCGCGAGAATCTTCAAGGAAATCACCAGTTATTGTTCCCGAAGAAATAACATCCAAAATGGCAATTACATCTCGTCTATCGTTGGCAGCAGCAGCCTGGCATTCTTGCAATAACTTCACACTTCGCGAGTCAGAGGTTGGTAACAAAACGAGCGTTACCCAACGCTTTAGCAATAGATCCATTGCGCGCCACATTGGGCAATTTAATGAACTGGAGATTTGCACGTCCAGTCGGTATTGACCAGCGAAGATACGTTGCCCGTCAGTACTCATGTCGTAATTGTAGTTGGCTACTTGCGGCGAACTAGGTCCAGGAGTGCCCACACTTCCGAAATTCGAAAAAGTTTTGCAAGTGCGAAATATAAAATAATAAAACTCGCTGCAAAACTTGCAATTGCAAGCCCAAGGCGCGGCGCTGAAATCCCAGGTTGATTGACAATCGATAACCTAACTAACAAGTAGGAAACGCAGGCGGCAAGAATTCCCGCCACGGCGACCTTAATTAACAATCGTAAATAGCCGTTATTTTGCAAGTCTGGGACAGTTTTACCGACACGACGCCAAGTAAACGCGCAAGTAATGAAGTAGGCGATTGAGTATCCAAGCGCCAACCCAGCTACGGCATATTGCTGTGGAAATACTTTAAATAAAGTAAACCCAATAACTATGTGCAAGCCATTAAATCCCAAGTTAATTAGGAAAGGAGTTTTGGTGTTTTCTTGGGCGTAATAGCTTCGCAACAGCACATAAAACAAGGAAAATGCTGGTAACCCTAAAGCGAACGCAGACGCGACTACACCAAGTGCAGCGCCTTGCGCAGAAGTAGATGCACCATATCCATAAAGCAAAGCGCCAATCCATGGGCCGCACGCGAATAAAAAGATTGCGCTAGGAATTATCAACGCAGTTACCAAGCGCAAGGATGCTGAAAGCTCGCTACCAAACGCAGCATCGTCCTTATCATGAGCCTGCTTGCTTAGACGCGGAAGTAACGCAGTAATCACAGAAACTGTAATTATTGAATGAGGCAACATCATCATAAGTTGGGCTTTTTGATATGAAGTAAAACCAACCGCAACCACATTTGAATTAGTGGACACAAGAACATTTGCCAACGTTGTTAAATTAGAAACCAGCAAGAAGGTAACTTGATTTACCAAGACAAATCCAATAGTCCACTTAGCAAGATTTCCAATTTTGCTGTTCCCAACATTTCTAAAAGTGAAATTTGGTTTATAGCGGTAACCAACTTTACGCAGCGCTGGAATTAAAATTAAGGCTTGCGCCATCACGCCAAGTGTTGTGCCAAAACCTAATAAATTTATTTGTGAGGTAGTGATAGTTCGGGCATCCGGGACAGTCGACATCACAGAAATAAAAATTAGTGCAGTACCAATTACAATAACGTTGTTTGCAATTGGTGCGTACATTGGTAACGTAAATGAGTTTCGAGAATTTAGAATCTGTGAAGCTAAAGTGTATAAACCATAAAAAAGAATTTGTGGCAGACACCAACGTGCAAACATAGTTGCGACATCGAATTCCTGTGGCGTCCAAAGACTCGTCGCGTAGAGATGAACTATTAATCCGCCAGCAACGATTGTGAGTATTACTATCGCAACGAGGATTAACCCAACCAATGTCAGCAGCTGGTCAGTGAATTGCTTTCCGTCGTCAACATCATCTTCCATGTGGCGAATCAATGCCGGAATGAAAACCGAATTGATTGCTCCACCAGCAATCAAAATGTAAATGATGTTGGGAATGCTGTTGGCTACTGAGTATGTGTCCGAAAAGATTCCAGTTCCGATAGCGGCCACCAAGGCAATATCGCGAAGAACACCAGTTAGGCGACTGGCTAGAGTTCCAGCGGCCATGCCAGAAGTTTGCCCTAGTAAGGATGTCACTTGCTCAACTACCGCCTACTCAGTGCTAACTTGATTTGATTTTGCGTGGCGTCCTTCGCGGAGACGTTTTATATAATTGCTAAGCGTCAGTGCAAGTAACAATCCAAAAGCACCTAGCACCAGAGTACGGGCGAACTGACTATAGGCCGCCGAAGAGATTTGGATTTCTTTACCGACTCCGAATCGTTCCCCGTTAGGAGCTATCAATTGAGCCTGCACGGTGACTATGCCAGCTCCGATAAGTGAAATTGAAACCGGAACCGTGACTCGTTGCCCTTGGCCAACTTGAATCAGACCAGAAGGTTGCGCTGAAAACCTTGATGCTGATGCACTAGTCAGTACGAGACTAACTGAGACATCTCGGTCACTGGCATTAACAATTGTGATCGGAATTTGCGAACTTTCTTGCGGTGTAGTGATTTGCGCAGAAGCCTCTAGTTGAATGGCGTCTAGATACTCATTCAACAATTTTGAGTTTTGTTCAAAATATCTCACCACCTGCGCATTAGATGGCCAAAGATCGGAGTAACCAAGTAACCGCGCTGCGGTAAAACTTGCCGCTAACTCTGGATCGTCATACAACGCAGAGACACTTTCGGTATTTACCTTTATTTCATCTGATAAACGAAGTAATCCGCGACCGAAGTCTCGCTCTTTGCCATTATTTAAGGCTATGTAACTCTCCGCTGGCTCCTGTCCAGCTATTTCTTGCAATGGAGTCAATTGCATCCAATTGTGATTACTGAGTTGCAATAGCAAGTCTGTTAGCCCTTGACTAGAAATCTCCCAATTGTTCGGCACCAGCACAATAATTGATCGGGCAACTTGTGGTGATTCAGCAGTTATCATTCCAATTTCGGCTTTAAGACATGAAGTTGCTCGGAAAAAACTATTTTCAGTACTTTCCATGTCTTTCAAACAATTGGACGAAGCAACATCAAAGACCAACACTTGATTCGACGAAGAAGTTACTGAGGCTGGCGTTGTCAAACGTTCATTGTCATGGATTGATTTGTTGGAAATAATAGAGCGGACATTCTGCGTATTTAGCAAGGCGATAGTTGTGCGATCTGACTCGCCACTAGCTGGCGTGTAGAAAATTGGATTTCCAGCGCTTGACTGCGAGGTTCGAGCAATAACTTCGCCAAATTCGGCTTGCTTACCGGCTCGCACCAATGCAGAAATATCTGCATGTCCGTAAGGTACAACTGGTACTCCCGCTGGCAAAGTAGCCAGCGCAGCAACTAACTCCTCTGCTGCAGCGGTATTGGTGTTAGTGACTAAATTGTTTGCCCAAGTAGAGATTGCTGAATCTACTAACCATGAAACTGTGGAATTACCTTGGCTACGCAAGATCGCAGATAATCTTTCAGCTTCACTTAAATCAGAATCAGTATTAGTTGATGTGCCATCTGCCAAATTTGTATTTAGCGTTGTTATGGGTACCGCCAACACTACTTTTGTTGGCTGAACAGCAGAATTAAAAAACCACGGAATCGCAATTGCTGCACTGGGTCCGTAGTCGCTCGATTGTGGTACTAACCCAATTGCATATACTCCTGCGGCTCCAGATCCCAATACTTGTTCGCCGCGAAATGTGACTTGCCAAGTCTTGGTAACACCAGGAGCCAAGTTTCGTAATCGCGCAGATGTTTTTGTTGTTGTCACAGCCAGATTGTCAAAATTATTTGGCTCGATAAGCAGTTCCCCTAGTTGGGTACGCGTAGTAATTGGGCCAAAAGTTGCTAAGTCTAAAGTTAAATCTGAGATGAATGCATCGGTCGTGTTCTTATATGTGCCTCGCATAGTCACCAAGTGACCTGGTGGTACCAGTGGATCCAAAGTTGGCATAGGAGAAATCAAGTAACTTGAGAAACCGATTGGATCATTTGGCGCAGCACTTGCGGAAGTGGAAGTAAGTCCAAGTGTTGCCAGACCAAGCAAAGTTACAATAGTCGCTAACGCCACGCGATAGCGTTGTGGCTGCAACCGTTTCATTACCTCAGAATACCCATAACTTATGGTGATTCCAGGACTACATCTAGGCTAGGTGAAGTCATGAATACTTTGTCCCCGCATAGCGTCGCAGCAGGTGTGGTTACCTCGGCTGTACGCGCAATGCCTGACGTAATGGAATTGGCTAATACTTTTGCAGCTGCCGGGTTTGAGTTCGCCTTAGTTGGCGGATCCGTTAGAGATCTAATTCTTGCTAGACCAATCACAGATTTAGATTTCACAACCAATGCAACACCACAACAAATTAACGACGTTGTGAAGTCATGGGCAGACACAGTTTGGGATGTTGGAATTGCCTTTGGCACAGTGGGTGTGCGGCGAAATAATTTTAAAGCAGAAATAACAACTTATCGATCAGAGATTTATCGGGATGAAAGTCGCAAGCCAGAAGTAGCATTCGGTACGACACTTGAGGCAGATCTGATTCGACGCGATTTCACAATTAACGCCTTTGCGGTTCGATTACCAGAACTTCAATTCGTTGATTTGTTTGACGGTGTTTCGGATTTATCAAAGAAATTGATTCGTACACCACGAGAACCCGAACTCTCGTTTTCTGATGACCCACTTCGCATGATGCGAGCGGCAAGATTTGCAAGCCAACTCAACTTCACGCCGGTAGTGGACCTACTTATTGCTGCAACGCAAATGTCACAGCGAATCGAAATTGTTTCAGCTGAACGAATTAGGGACGAATTTAATAAATTGATCTTGGGTGAGTTTCCAACAGCTGGATTAGAAATCCTTGATGGCACAAAACTTTCGCATTACATAATGCCTGAACTACCTGCTTTGCAGTTGGAAATAGATGAACACCACAAGCACAAAGATGTTTATCAGCACAGTTTGATCGTGTTACAACAAGCAATCGCTCTCGAGTCTTCGCATACCCCGCAGTCGCAACCTGATTTAGTTTTACGCCTTGCAGCGTTGTTGCATGACATCGGTAAACCAAAAACGCGTAGGTTTGAAGCAGGTGGTGGTGTGAGCTTTCACCATCACGAAGTAGTTGGTGCAAAAATTGCCAGGAAACGTCTGATCGCTATGCGTTACCCAACCGAAATCATAGATGAGGTTTGCAAACTAACTGAGCTGCATTTACGATTCCACGGTTATGGTCAAGGACAGTGGACTGACTCTGCGGTTCGTCGTTATGTGCGAGATGCGGGAGATCAACTAGTTCGATTGCATAAACTAACACGCGCCGATTGCACCACAAGAAATGCCCGGCGAGCTGCCATATTGGCTGCAACATATGATGATTTGGAACAGCGCATCGAAGCACTAAGCCAACAAGAAGAACTCAACTCAATTCGTCCAGATCTTGACGGCAACGACATCATGGAGATCTTGCAAGTTCCTGCCGGACCAATTGTCGGCGCAGCATACAATTTTTTACTTGAAGTTCGCCTTGAACAAGGTCCAATTACTCGCGAGGCAGCCGTGGATCAATTGCTAACTTGGTGGAAAACACAGAGTTAGTTTTAGGCTTCGGGTCTACGATATTTTGTAAATAAGTAAAACGATAAACCAGTACTGGCGCTGAGCAAGACAATTGAATAAGTGGCCCCAACGTTTACGTTTTCGCGGGCAGCCTCGATCAGTGAGTACGTAGTTATGCCAATAACTAAAGCCACGTTAATCATCATGTCAAAAATTGAGAACACTCGACCACGATGTGCGTCATCGATGCTGCGTTGAATTGTGGTGTCGGCATTTATCTTAAGTAATTGTCCTGCAAAACCCAATGTTGCGGCAGCGATCCAGATGGCTGTCAGAGTTCCAATTTGATATCCAATAAATGTCACAACCGCAGTAGTTGCAACAGCAACAGTCATCGCAGCAATTAAATGTACCTGGCGATGAGGTTTTAATAAGTTTGTGTCAACCGTTTCATCGCTCTTGTCACTTAATAAGAAAGTACTCAAGATTGCGGCTGTGAATGCGCCCAATGCCGCGGCACCAGCAACCAAACCAAAATCAAGCACTGCCTGATCTGCTGTGGCATTGGTGTGCCACGAGTTGCGAGAGAGCAACAGAACATGGACCGTCAGTGCCCCAAAGGCCCAGCGCTGAAAAGCAACAGCAAACATGCTGCTTAAGACTCGACCCGAGCGGGCCATGTACTTGAATCCTGCAACAAGACCCGCAACCGCATTTCGGAACTCATCACGCATTGCTGACTCAACAATGTCTGGCCCAAGTATGTGTTTTGGCTTAATGCGCATCGCAATTAGTGAAGCGATACCAGCGCATATTGAGCCAAGCCCAACCAAGGTCGCGTTGATTGTGTCAGAGTTTGAAAAGACGCTCTGCGTTGCAATTCCAAACGCAGCAGCTAACGCAGCAGCGGTGGTTCCAAGCGTTGGAAACAAAGCATTTGCAGGTACTAAATCTTCGCCCTTAACAACGTGTGGCAGCGATGCCGACAATGAAGCTTGTACGAATCTATTGACCCCAAGACTAACCAGCACCAAAACGGCGAGTAATGAATTTGG
>DJBM01000064.1:0-753 GCA_002430405.1 Actinobacteria bacterium UBA5976 | reverse complement strand
AAGATAGTGCGCCGCGACCAACGATCAATTAGTACTCCCACGAAAGGTCCGACAACGGAATATGGAAGCAGCAGGATAGCGAAGGCTAATGCGATCTTGCGAGGATCTGACTCTCGCTGTGGCGAGAATAAAACAAATGTGGCAAGCGCCGTTTGTAACAAACCATCGCCAGCTTGACCAAAGATTCGCACGCCAAGTAACTCCCGCGCATTTGGATGGCGGATGAAGGAAACAGCGCGAAGGCCGGGCACTCTCACTTTAGTTACGCTACCGCCAACGCAAAGAAATGTCGGTCTCTAGCAAATTTAAATACCAAAGGACCGCCAGATCTGCTGGCGGTCCTTTGGCTAGGAGGCTGGTTTTGCATCAACTAGACACCCGCAATGTTTACTAGCGGGCAACTAGATACCCGCAAAATTCATTGGCGGGCGACTAAATACCCGCAATAAAATCTTCCACTTCTTGGCGACACTTAGTATCGTCATATTGAACTGGCGGACTCTTCATAAAGTAACTTGATGCACTCAAGATTGGTCCACCAAGACCACGATCGAGCGCAATCTTGCAGGCGCGAATCGCATCAATGATTACACCAGCTGAGTTAGGGGAGTCCCAAACTTCAAGCTTGTATTCCAAACTGAGCGGCACATCACCAAATGCTCGACCTTCAAGACGCACAAAAGCCCACTTGCGATCATCAAGCCAAGCCACATAGTCACTAGGGCCAATGTGCACATTGCGAGGATCGATCTT
>DJBM01000022.1:27377-27583 GCA_002430405.1 Actinobacteria bacterium UBA5976 | reverse complement strand
TGGTTTGGTGAATTGCGCACCAGGCCATCAGGCTCTCTGATTTCTGATCGACGAGGCGCAGTGACTTCATATGCCTGTTTCAGCATCCAGGAGCGCGGCACACTTTTCGTATCACCGACAACTGAGGTTTATGAAGGCATGATCATTGGCGAGAATGCTCGGTCAGAAGATATGGATGTAAACGTAGTTCGCGAAAAGAAACTTAC
>DJBM01000022.1:26600-27101 GCA_002430405.1 Actinobacteria bacterium UBA5976 | reverse complement strand
ATTCCTGCTAAAAATCTGAGCCTAGAACAAGCACTTGAATTTTGCCGAGAAGATGAATGTGTTGAAGTAACTCCAACTGCTGTTCGCATCCGCAAAGTTCAGCTAGCTAAGGTAGATCGTGACCGAGTTAGCAAGAAAGCAAAAAACACTTAGGTTAAGAAAATGAAGTCATCAATTCTGAGTAAGTTAATGCTGCTAGTTTTAGTGGCCGCAATTTCAATTGGTTTATTTAGCGGCTCAACTGTCCTAATTAATTCCCCTGGTGGCTTTAATGCCGGCATGACAAGGGCAGTTGGAGAAAATAACGCCATCGGGGGCACGCTTCGCCTTGGATCATCGAGCGCTTGTGATTCGCTAGATCCAGCTCAATCTTTTGATTCTTGGTGCGCCGTTGTGACTCGGATTTATACCCGAAACTTAATGTCATTTGCCGGCGCCCCAGGCAAGGAGGGTTTGGTTATTACCCCAGACTTAGCAATTTCTGCTCCTGAATCCAATGCT
>DJBM01000022.1:25845-26507 GCA_002430405.1 Actinobacteria bacterium UBA5976 | reverse complement strand
TGCTCCTGAATCCAATGCTGAAAAAACAATTTGGAATTTTACACTTCGCGATGACATCTTTTGGAGTGATGGCAGTCCAGTGACTGCAACCGATGTTGAGTACTCGATCATGCGATTATTTGATGACTCACTACAAAGTCCCATTTCACTTGAAACTCTGTGTTTATTTAGTTCCTGTACTAAAGGAATCCCGGACTATAAAGGTCCTTACGTAGACCCAATTGCTGACCTTGCCTCAATTGTTGTTGCTGATGAGCGCAACTTAAGTTTCATATTGAATAGGCCCTATCCAGAGTTTTCTCGCTTACTGGCAACACCGCAGTTCGCGCCCATAAACCAAGCGCGCGATGTGGAACTTCGCACGGCTGGATTAAGTTATTCTGCAAATCCAGCCTCAAATGGACCCTTTGTACTAACAATTGAGCAAAGCGGGGTTAAGTATTCGTTCATTCGAAATCAAAATTGGAATCAATTATCAGATGGAATTCGAATCCCAAAAGTAGATTCCATTTCATGGCAAGTATTTCCAGATTCTGATTTAACTGATCAAGCATTACTAGCTGGTGAGATTGATTTAAAGCTAAATTTTGGTCTCGGTCCTACTATGCGGGATCAGATTTTACTTAATCCCGATCAACGTAAATTAATTGATAATCCAGAAA
>DJBM01000022.1:0-25753 GCA_002430405.1 Actinobacteria bacterium UBA5976 | reverse complement strand
GAGTTTCGTTAATTTCATTGTGGTTAATCCGCAAATCAAACCATTTGATAATGCGTCATGCCGGGAAGCCATTTTTTATGCGCTTGATAAATCAGATCTACAAAATGTTCGAGGTGGAAGCGCAACGGCTGCAATCGCGCATTCAATGAGCCCACCTACCGTTCTTGGCTACGATGATTCTTACAATCCATACCCAAGTGGTAGCGATGAAACTGGGGACATAAAAAAGGCGCGTGAGAGTTTGGCGCAATGTGGATATCCAGATGGATTTCAAACCAAGATGGCTTACGTCGCACTAGGAATTGGTAAAGATATTTTCTTATCTGTTCAAAAAAGTCTGGCAAGAGTGGGTATTGTGGTTGACCCAGTGGAGTACACCAACTTTGCTGAGTATTTTTCTGCTGGAATTGGCTCACCGAATAATCTGCGATCACAATCGGTAGGTTTAGCCGCAACTGGTTGGGGTCCAGATTATTCTTCGTCAATTTCGTATTGGGCACCAATTGTTGATGGCAGAAAAATTAAAACTCTCAATAATCAGAATTATGTAGAAATTGATTCAGCTGAAATCAATAACTTATTGGATCAACTTGAATTTTCCGAGACACCTAAAAAAGCAGCGCGAACAAATAGTGCTATCGAACGCTTAGTTATGAAACAGGCGGTTTATTTGCCTTTCGCTGTAGATCGCATCGTGCTATACCGGCCAGCCCAATTGAGCAATGCCTATGTCCAAATTGCTTTAGGCAATCAATATGACGTCGTAAACATTGGGGTACAAGGGATTGCCCCCTAAAAAGCGCATTTTCTGCTACTAAAGGCAATCACAGGTATCGCCAAGTTTCACCACCTGTCGAATCCAAATAGACTTGGAACCTTGGTTAATTCTGAGTTAATTACCGAATTTTGAGATTAAATTACGAGTAATTGCATTAGGGGACGGAGGCCATTAAAAGTGGGCGCTAATGTTGCAACTGTTATTGAGCCGGTAGTTGGTCGGACCTTACGTCAAATTGCTTGGTCTCGGTTACGTAAGGATCGTGTTGCAATTGGCAGCATGATTATTCTGGTTTTCATTACATTCATCGCGATTTTTGGCCCGCTAATCTCGAATTGGATCGGCGTAAATCCATACGACTTTAATACTGAGCTATTAAGTGACGCTGGAAGTTTGCCGCTTGGTGCATTTGGCGGCGTTTCCTTGGCTCATCCATTAGGTGTAGAACCATTAACTGGACGTGACATATTGGCACGCTTACTTTATGGCACCCGAATCTCACTTCTTATCGCAGTTTCAGCCACGATCATCACCGTCTTACTTGGCACGGTGGTTGGCGTCATATCGGGCTATTCCCGCGGCCGCACCGATACCATCTTGAGTCGTTTCATGGACATCACACTTGCTTTCCCGCTCTTACTTGTGATCATTGCCATGTCGCCAGTGATTGAACAAAGATTGCAAACTTTTGGCTTGCCGCCTGGTAATCCATCGCGAATCACAACATTGATCCTGGTACTTAGTGTTTTTGGCTGGCCCTATTTAGCCAGACTCATCCGAGGGCAAGTAATTTCTCTTCGGGAACGCGAGTTTGTTGAGGCAGCAATTTCAATTGGTTCGAGTAACCGCCGAATTTTATTTCGCGAACTGCTTCCAAATCTTTGGGCTCCAATTCTGATTTATGCCACAATCGCAATGCCTGCCTTAATTGGAGCGGAGGCAGCTTTGGCCTACTTGGGTATATCGGTAGTGCCACCAACACCTACTTGGGGATCCATGCTTCAAGAGTCAGTTGGTTATTTCACAGTTGACCCATTTTATTTTTTCGTTCCGTTAACGATGCTGCTAGCGGTTGTGCTCTCATTCAACTTGCTGGGAGACGCCCTGCGCGACGCTCTTGATCCAAAGTCTGGGCGTCATTAAATAAGTTTTTCAGTTTCTCGAGAACTGAAAAAAATCACACATTCAAACGGATGGGTGATAAAAAGTGATTCAACCGAATCACGACTTAAAGGCATAGCAAAACTATGTCTCTATGGAGGACACATGAAGAAATCGACAGGCATCCGCTTCGGCGTCGGTGCAGCGTCGCTGGCTCTTCTGCTTACCGCGTGCGGTGGCAGTGGGGACGCAGCGTCTGGCGAGGGCTCAAAAGGTGGAACTCTCTACATCCTTACGGAAGCAGAGCAGATTCTTCACTTAGATCCACAGCGCAACTACACAGGTGAAGATCTAGCATTTGCTAGCGCTTACCTAAACCGCACCTTAACTCAGTACACACTGAGCAAGGACAATGCAGAAGCCAGCAAGCTAGTTGCTGACGCAGCAACTGACACAGGTACCGCATCAAATGAGGGCAAGACTTGGGAATTTACTCTCAAGGACGGTATGAAGTGGGAAGACGGTAAAGACGTTACTTGTGAAGATTTCAAGTACGGAATTTCCCGCACATTTGCAACTGATGTAATCACTGACGGACCAGCATTTGCATTATCAATGCTTGACGTTACCGATTACAAGGGTCCTTACGCAGGCGATGCAGCAGGTCAAGCTTCTTACGACAAGGCTGTTGTTTGTGAAGGTAACAAAATTACCTTCAATCTTTCCCGGACTGCTTTTGACTTCAACTACGCGGTAACGCTTAGTGCGTTTGCAGCAGTTCGCCAAGATGTTGACACTGCGGAACTATACGACGATACCGTTCTTTCAAATGGACCATACAAGATCGAGTCCTACGTAAAGAAGGACAAGTTGGTATTGGTGCGTAACGAAAATTGGGATCCAGCAACGGATACTTTCCGTGGCGCATTCCCAGATCGCATTGAGTACATATTTGCGCAGCCAGCTGCCGTTATCACTGAGCGATTAATGGCTGATGCCGGAGACGACCAAATGGCAATTTCGCCAGATTCAGTTGACTCAGCGAAGCTTGCTGTTGTGTTCTCGGATGCAAAGTTTGAAAAGCGTCGTTACAACGAACTTGATCCTTACGTTCGTTACTACGCCATCAACACCAAGAAAGTTCCAAACGTTATGCATCGCCAAGCAATTCTTGCCGCTGTAAACCGCGCCGAACTACGCACAATTGCTGGTGGCGAATATGCCGGTGATTATGCTGATGGTGTCGTAAAGCCAAACATTGGCGTGGACTACGCGCCAACTGGTCTTTGGGATGGACTACTAGGGGAAGCAATTCCTGACGAAGGTAATACCGAACTTGCGATTAAGTTAATTGCAGATTCTGGCGAGGCATTCCCTCAGCCATTCGTTATTGACTACGGCCAGAGTGAAACCAACGATAAGGCAGCAGCATCATTAGTTGCTTCTTTTGCTAAAGCTGGCATAGAGGCTACGCCAAATGCGATCGAACCAGGCGCTTACTACGGCGTCGTACTTGATCCAGCGAAGCAGGGTGCAATGTCTGCAGCCGGCTGGGGTCCAGACTGGTCAAATGCATCAACAGTTATTCCTGAACTGTTTGCTGCAAATGGTGGATTCAACCTTTCACAGTGGGATGACGCGGCCTTCTTGGCCGAATCAGATGCTGCAAAGGTGATCACAGATCGCGCTGAACAAGCTAAGGCTTGGCAGGCACTGAGCAAGAAGTCAATGGAATTGGCACTTGCACTTCCTACCCGTTTCGGTAAGGAACAGCGCATTCATGGTTCAAAGATTGGCGGTGCCTACATTTGGGGACCGTACGGTTCTTGGCCATATGCATCAATTAGCGTTAACTAATTTATAAATTAGTTAATTCTTACTAGTGACTGTGGGTGAACAGTAAATGTTCACCCACAGTTCGCTGCAAGTCGTCAAGCCAATCAATCGTGCGAAAGGGTGAGAAATGTTTCCTTATATTGTGCGCAGAATTTTTGTCATGTTCTTAATGCTGACACTTTTGAGCATCGTTGTTTTCTTGCTTTTCAATGCAGTGCCGACTGATCCGGCTCGCTTAACTTGTGGCAAAAGCTGTACACCTGAAGTTATTGCTGCTAATAGGATTCGCCTAGGACTAGATCAACCACTATTAACTCAATATTTAGAGTGGATAAAAGGATTTTTTGTTGGCCGAACTTACGGTACGGGTTCCGCAACATTTGAATGCTCCAGACCTTGCTTGGGCTACTCATTTAGAAGTGGTGAAGAAGTCACCACACTAATTGTGAATGCAGTACCCGTGACAATGTACTTAGCATTGGGTGCATTCACACTTTGGATGGTTGTTGGAATTTCTGCCGGTATCGTCGCCGCCAAACATCAAGGTAAGTGGCAAGACCGAACTATCATGGGGATTGCACTTGTGGGATATTCGCTTCCCGTATTCTTCGTGGGTTTACTGCTTCTAATTTTTGCAATAGTTCGATGGAATGTTTTACCGTACCCAGACTATGAGCCACCTTTTGAAGACCCCGTTGCATTTTTTCAAACTATGCTGCTGCCTTGGGTAACACTCGCAATTCTTTACTCTGCTTATTACGCGCGATTAACGCGCTCCCAAATTTTGGAAACGATGGGTGAGGATTACATTCGAACGGCTAGAGCTAAAGGCCTGTCGGAACGCGTAGTTTTTCGCAAGCACGCTTTTCGTGCCGGACTAACCCCAATTGTTACATCCGCGGGACTCGATCTGGCTGGCCTACTTGGTGGAGCAATTATTACTGAATATATTTTCAGTTTGCCAGGACTTGGACGCGTGGCGATTGGAGCGGTAACTGATTATGATTTACCAACTATCACTGCGGCTGTTTTAGTCTCAGCTGTTTTTATAATTATTGCGAATCTCGTCGTTGACATTTTGTACGTTGCGATTGATCCAAGGGTGCGCATCACATGACACCAAAAGATAACGTAATTCTTGAGGTTAAAAATTTAAATGTTGAGTTCACAACTGATGATGGCGTTGTGCACGCCGTTAATAATGTGTCCTACACAGTCGAGCGTGGTAAGACACTTGCAATTGTTGGGGAGTCGGGATCTGGCAAAAGTGTCTCGAGTTTGGCAATCATGGGGTTGCTCACTGGGACAAATTCAAATGTTACTGGCGAAGTTTTCTTTAATGGAAAAGAGCTTGTTGGCGCGCACCCAGATGAAGTGCGCAAACTTCGGGGCGATGAAATGGCCATGATATTTCAAGATCCATTAAGTGCGCTGCATCCGTATTACACAATCGGAGACCAGCTCATTGAGGCAGTACTTGTGCACAATAAAATTTCGGAAGAAGCAGCTCGGGAGCGCGCTATCGAAATGTTAATAAAGGTGGGTATTTCCTCAGTAGAACAAAGAATTGATGAATACCCACATCAACTTTCAGGTGGCATGCGACAGCGCATCATGATCGCGATGGCCTTAATAAATGGCCCTGAGTTGCTGATTGCAGATGAACCAACCACCGCTCTAGATGTCACAGTGCAGGCCCAGATTTTGGAGCTATTGCGCGAACTTCAGAAGGAATTTGGAACTGCAATCGTGTTAATTACCCATGATTTAGGTGTGGTTGCAGACCTCGCAGATGAAGTATTGGTTATGTACGCTGGCAGCGCAGTAGAACATGCCGGCGTAAGAGAACTTTTCTATGAACCACAAATGCCATACACCTGGGGCTTACTTGCTTCGGTGCCACAAATTTCAGTTAAGAAAGAAAAGTTAGATCCAATTCCAGGTTCGCCTCCGTCGCTCCTTAATTTACCAATCGGTTGTGTTTTTGAACCGCGTTGTACTTTCAAAAATCAAGTAGCAAACAATGCCTGCGTAGAGAAGTTTCCTGAATTACTTGTAGTTTCCCAAAATCACGAAGCCCGATGTCATTTGTCCGAGTCCCAACGAATTGCGATACGAACTGACCGAAAGATTGGAAAGATAAATAAATGACAACCCCAATCCTAAAAATCACAGAATTAGAAAAATATTTTCCAATTCAAGGAAAAGGAATTTTCAATCGTGTGGTTGGCAATGTAAAAGCAGTCGATGGAATCTCACTTGAAGTTTTTCCTGGAGAGACTCTTGGACTTGTTGGCGAGAGTGGTTGTGGAAAATCTACTGCCGGTAGATCTATGCTCCGATTAATTGAACCAACCGCAGGAACAATTGAATTCAACGGTCAGGACATTTCTAAAATTAAGAAGAAAGAGTTAGTCCCATTACGACGCGAAATGCAAATGATTTTTCAGGATCCATTCTCATCCTTAAATCCCCGACAGACTATCGGTGACATTGTTGGCGCTCCATTTCAAGTTCAAGGTGTTAAGCCAGAAGGTGGCATAGCAAAAGCCGTACAGGGACTGATGGATCGAGTTGGGTTAAACCCCGAGCACTTCAATCGCTACCCAAATGAATTTTCGGGCGGTCAACGCCAGCGAATTGGAATTGCCCGCGCCATTGCGCTTAAGCCTAAATTGATTGTTTGTGATGAGCCAGTCTCGGCTTTGGATGTTTCAATTCAGGCCCAGGTTCTTAATTTGCTAGATGACATTCAGCAGGAATTTGGTTTGGCTTACATTTTCATTGCACATGATTTATCCGTAGTTCGTCACATCTCAGATCGAGTTGCTGTTATGTACCTGGGCAAAATTATGGAAATCGCGTCCCAAGAAAATCTTTACCGGGCGCCACTGCACCCTTATACGCATGCTTTATTGTCTGCCGTTCCAATTGCTGATCCGGATTTAGAGCGTTCCCGAGAACGAATTCTGTTAACTGGCGACTTGCCAAGTCCAAGTAATCCACCTAGTGGCTGCGTATTTAGAACAAGATGCTTCAAGGCTCAGGCTCGTTGCGAAAATGAGATTCCACAATTGCGTGAGTTAAGCACTGGACATCAAGTTGCATGTCACTTTCCGATGGAAACCACAGGCACAACATTGGCTACTGGAGCAGACTTCGCAACCAAGTAGCACACTTGTTGAGCTAGTAACCTAAGTGTGATTTAAAGTATTCCACCGTAAGCAGCATTAAGTTCTCCGAGATTATTTCCTGTGGTGTCATGTGAGTAACACCAGATAACGGCAGAACAGTGTGCGCTTTTTTGTGAGTCAGTAAGGCGCCACTCAATGACAGCGAATGTGCTGCAACGACATTGTCATCTGCTAATCCGTGAATCAGCATAAGTGGTCGTTCAAGTTCACTTGCTTTTCCAATTAAAGAGTTCTCGGCATAAACCTCAGGGAATTTTTCTGGGTGCCCAAGATAGCGTTCGGTATACGCGGTGTCATACCAAAGCCATTCGGTCACCGGCGCACCAGCAACAGCTGCATGGAAAACATCTGGTCGCTCCAGCACCGCTAATGCCGACAAGTAGCCGCCAAAAGACCACCCAGTGATGCCTACTCTGGCAGCATCAACATCGCTCGGAAAGTGCGCTACGACATCTGCAATTGCATGAACTTGATCTTCCAGGACTGGCTTAACAAAATCTTGATAAATCGCATGATCCCAGGCCGGTCCACGCCCTGGTGTACCGCGATTGTCGGCAACGATAACTACAAATCCTTGATCAGCAAACCATTGATCTATCGCATAAGTTAACGCACCATTTTGAACGCAGGAGTGATGTGGTCCGCCGTAAGGCCGCATCATGACTGGAAGTTTTTTGCTACCGAGCACATGCCCCCTTGGGAACATTACTGCGGTATTAACTAAATTTGGCCCAGTCTTGAGCTGATGTACCTGTGGCTGGAAACTTGGTGTTTCGGCTAATGATTCAAAGTAATGTTCTGTTTTGGCGCCCCGGCGTAATTGGTACGTGCGACTATGCGTATCCAAGCGGGACTCAATCAAAATTTGAAGTTCGCCAGTTGTGCTGGTGGCGCCAGCAACTCCACCTTGGGCAAGTTCAGTTAGTGAGCCGTCGTAACCAACTCGAACCACGTCCCGACTTACTGCATCCGATGTTGCTACCACATCAATATAATCAGATGTCACATCAATTACAGACATCACTTGAAAGCCTGGTGGCGTAATTACTCTTCCAGCAACCTGCAGTTCTCGAGTATCCGTTTGGCGGTTATCGATAATCGAAACAATTTTGCCATCATGCCAACGGGGTTGACCAGGAATAACTTCCACAAATTCATGATCCGTTACCTCGTGCACAATTTTTAGCCCAGACTCAGACAGAGAATAGGTTACAAAATTCTGCTGCGCTCGATCGGCAACTGTTATTAATGCCTCACAATCTTTTTGCCAAGAAACACTGATTAGGTACTCGAAGGAATCGTTATCCCAGTTGATCGCTTCTTTTTTGCCAGCAATAGAAATTCTGGCTAGTCCAAGTACTGCATTTTTTGTGCCAGCCGCTGGATATCGAATCTCGTTTGGTTGTTTTTGTGGAGTTGCAGGATCGCTTATCCACCATTTTTGAACTTGTGAATCATCTGTTTGTTCAACAATCAATTCATCACTATTAGGTGACCACCAATAACCACTCATACGATCAAACTCTTCAGCAGCAATGAAGTCCGATAATCCCCACGAAATATTGTCTGCAGATTCATTTGTGAGATTCAGGACGTTACTGCCATCAAAGTTGCAAATCAAAAGATCTCTACCGTTAGACCAGGCAATAGTGCTGCCATCTGGAGACAACTTCGGATCAATCACGGGCTCGGCAACTTCAAGCTCAACAAAATCCGCAGTGTCAACTTGCCCTGCAAATAATTTTCCAGAAAGGGCAAAAATTATTTTCTCACCATTGGTGTCGCTGGAGTAACCGGTGATTCCAGAAGTAGTTTCCCGCATACGTTCTCGGCGAGCCCGTTCCGCTTCGGGAATTTCGCCATCAACTGCTAGCAATACTCGAGGATCGGCAATTTTGGTTTCAATTCGGGCAGTAACGTCATAAGCCCACAGTGAGTTGACCGCATCCCGACCAGATTCGCTTCGCAGAAATAAAACGTGTTTTCCTGACCCACAAATCAGAAAACTCCTGGGCGCACCTAGTTGGAAGTTTCTAGTCGCGGCGCTTTGTCTTGGAAAGGTTTCATTCACCTCTTGATCCTGCCATGTCACAGCACTGGTTTCCAGCCGTAGCAAATGCGCGCTAGATCAGCCAGCGTTATGTGATTGCCTCGCTAAAGTTAAGTCATGGTTAAAAGTGTTAAGACTGCCCCGCGCCTGCTGCTAGTTCATGCGCACCCAGATGATGAAACTATTGGCAGCGGGGCGACTATGGCTAAATACGTTGCACAAGGAGCGCAGGTAACTTTAGTTACTTGCACTCTGGGCGAAGAAGGCGAAATTTTAGTCTCAGACCTGGCACATTTAGCATCAGATAAAACCGATGGCCTTGGTTCACATCGGTTCATCGAATTAGGTAACGCTATGGCTGAACTTTCGGTTTCCGATTGGCGATTGCTTGGGGGTGCGGGAAAATACCGAGACAGTGGAATGATCGGTACGCCGCCGAATGAACGACTAGATAATTTTTGGCGATCAGATTTGTTAGCAGCCGCTAAACATTTAGTTGAGATTATTCGCGAAGTAAAACCACAGGTACTGGTTACTTACGATGACTTTGGCGGCTATGGCCACCCAGACCATATCCAAGCCCATCGCGTCGCGCATTACGCCCGAGAGTTAGCTGCGGCGAAAAGTTTTGCGCCTGAACTTGGCGAACCTTGGTTAATTGAAAAAGTATATTGGACCGCATTTCCAGTCAGTGTTATGCGAGCTGGTATCGAAATGCTACGAGCAGCTGGAGACCAGACCGAATTCGCGTCACAGGATCCAGACGAGATTCCGTTTGCTTGCCCCGATGAACTTGTTACCACAGCAATTGTTGGCAGCGATTTTGCAGACCAGAAGATGAAGGCCCTGCGAGCCCATGCTACCCAGATAAGTACCGAAGATGGTTTCTTTGCACTTTCAAATAATTTAGGTTCGCAAGTTATGGGAACTGAGTATTACCGACTTGTCGCGGGAATTCCAGCGGGTCCCTTTGATGAGCTTGGTCGAGAAACTGACTTATTTAGTGGCATCGCAGATCTTGCTGGGAGCTCTAATGTCTAAGTTTCGCGTCGTTGCGGGAAGTGCATTAGCGAGTTTTGGAATCAGTTCGGTATCTGGATTTGCGCATGCAAACCGAGTAGTAATTGCTGGAACGAAGATCCCGTACGGGCTGCCATTGGCATTGCTCCTTTGTATCGTGAGCGTACTTTGGCTTAATCGGTTGTTTGGGACTCGATTAGCTGGATTAGTTTTTCTCGTAATTTGGGTCATCACAACACTGCAGTTTGCAATTGAATCACCCAACGGTGATTTAGTGCTGGCTGCTACCTGGTACTCATCTACCTATGTAATAGCGGGAGCTATTCTGGTTTCGGCTGCAGCAGTCTTGCCCCCCATGCGAGCGCGGGATGCTTCAAACACCCAATTTCAAGACAGCTAGCCAGGCCACCAAGATTCTTAATATTTGCGCAAAAGCGAGCAGTGCCAATGCCTGATGCGACAAAAATCTATGACAACAGGTAGATTTGTATTACTGGTGGCGTTACGGCCAGCAACATGAATTTATGGAGGTCTAAATGACTTATGTGATCGCGCTGCCTTGTGTTGACGTTAAAGACAAGGCTTGTATCGAGGAGTGCCCAGTAGATTGCATCTACGAAGGCGATCGCATGATGTACATCCAGGCCGACGAATGTGTTGACTGTGGAGCCTGCGAACCAGTTTGCCCAACTGAGGCTATTTACTACGAAGATGATGTGCCGCAGAAATGGGACGAATTCAAGGTAGTCAATACTGTATTTTTTGAAACGCTTGGTTCACCTGGTGGTGCATCCAAAACTGGTAAAACCAGTAACGATCCAGAATCTATAAAGTCCCTGCCACCGCAGGTGAGTTAACTGATTGCACCACTTGCAAATGGGTTGCCAGATTTCCCGTGGGATCGAATCGCAGCCGCAGGTGACCTTGCAAGAAAACATCCGGATGGCATAGTTGACTTGTCAATCGGCACCCCGGTAGATGACACTCCAAAGGTAATTACCGCGGCGCTTGCGGCGGCTACAAGTGCGCCTGGTTACCCAACTGCAGCTGGCTTACTTGAACTTCGTCAAGCGTGGACTAGCTGGGCACATCGAATTTTGAATGCGGAGTTAAATACTGATCAAGTAGCTCCATCGATTGGGTCAAAGGAAATTGTTGCTTGGCTGCCAATAATTTTTGGTCTAACAGCTCAGAGTGTCGTAGCGATCCCTGAGTTGGCGTATCCAACTTATGCAGTGGGTGCAATGATGGCCCACGCAGAATTTGTAACTTATAAGAATGCGTACGAAATTGCGGCGGACACAGATTTAATCTGGGTTAATTCGCCAAGCAATCCAACTGGCGAAGTTTTGGGTGTTGCAGAATTAAGAGCGATTATTGCCCGTGGTCGAGAAATTGGTGCCCCAGTAGTCAGTGATGAGTGCTACATCGAACTGGGTTGGGAAGCGCAGCCAATTTCGATATTGGACCCTCGAGTATGTGATGGCGATTATTCTGGAATTTTGGCAGTGCATTCACTTTCTAAGCGCTCAAATCTTGCAGGCTACCGTTCCGGATCAGTACTCGGAGACTCGAAATTAATAGCCGACATCGTCTCGCTCCGTAAACATTCTGGAATGTTAGTCCCAACGCCAATTCAAATGGCGACGATTGCAGCATTAGGAGATGACTCGCACGTCCAGATCCAACGTGAACTTTATGCAAAGCGCCGTGAGATACTTCACAACGCTTTAGTGAACGCAGGGTTCACGGTAGAGCATTCGCAAGCTGGTTTGTACTTGTGGGCAACTAATGGCAAAACCTGCGCAGAAACCATAAATTGGCTGGCAGATCGTGGAATTTTGGCCGCTCCTGGAGATTTTTATGGGCCTTCTGGCACTGCTCATGTGCGCCTGGCCCTAACTGCTACAGATGAGCGGATAGCAAGTGCGGTCAGCCGCCTAGCGACTTAACCAAGCCACTTGGATTAGCAAAGGTAGACGGGCAAATAGTAAGTTTGTCTCATGTCCCCAGCCAAACTTGTCCACCCGAACGGCGAGCTACTTCTTGGCGAAGTCCCAGCAACTGTTGGCTCGCCGGGATACGACGTATCTTCATTGCTGAAGGAAACTGGTCACATCACGTTAGACCCGGGATTTATGAACACTGCCTCATGTCAATCCGCGATTACTTACATTGATGGTGACAACGGAATCTTGCGTTACCGCGGGTACCCAATTGAACAACTTGCGGCAAAAAGTACTTTTATTGAAACTTCTTACCTGCTGATTTACGGACATCTTCCAAATCCTGCGGAGTTGAATAAATTTACGCAAGACATCACCATGCACACTATGGTGCACGAGGACCTTCGTCGATTCTTTGATGGCTTCCCGCGTGATGCGCACCCCATGCCAGTTCTTAGTAGCGCAGTGAGCGCACTTTCCACTTTTTACCAAGATTCACTTGATCCCTTTGATGAGCGTCAAGTTGAAATTTCCACAATTCGACTTATGGCAAAAATTCCAACTCTGGCTGCATACGCCTACAAGAAAACTATTGGCCAACCTTCGCGTTATCCAGATAATTCCCTTGATTATGTTTCTAATTTCTTGAATATGACTTTTGGGGTTCCAGCGGAACCTTATGAGGTCAATCCGGCAATTGTTAAAGCTCTAGATATGTTATTTATTCTGCATGCCGATCACGAACAGAACTGTTCGACTTCAACGGTTCGCATGGTTGGATCGTCGCACGCTAACTTATTCGCATCCGTGTCAGCTGGTATCAATGCGCTGTTTGGTCCACTGCATGGTGGCGCAAACCAAGCAGTTCTAGAAATGCTGGAAGGAATCCAAAGTTCCGGCGACACAGTTCAACAATTCATCACTCGCGTTAAAAACCGAGAAGATGGTGTGAAACTAATGGGCTTCGGTCACCGGGTATACAAGAGTTATGATCCGCGCGCAGCGATTGTTCGTGAGCATGCGCATGACATTTTGGCCATGTTAGGTGTTAAGGATCCGCTATTTGATATCGCCAGAGAACTCGAGGAAGCAGCATTGAGTGATGAGTTCTTTATTGAGCGCAAGCTTTACCCAAATGTTGATTTCTACACTGGCTTGATTTACCGCGCGATAGGTTTCCCAACTCGCATGTTTACAGTGCTATTTGCAATCGGTCGCGTTCCAGGCTGGATTGCGCAATGGCAAGAAATGATCACTGATCCAGAAACAAAAATTGGTCGTCCTCGTCAGGTTTACATTGGGGAAGATGCTCGCGATTACACCCAAATTGGCAAGCGCTAGTTAGTTTTTTAAAACCCGTTGCGCTAACCAATTGCTGCGACGAATACAGCCATAACTGCCAGTCCAAGCGCCATAGCGAATGGAAAAATATATTTTCGTGGCAATGGAATCAGAAAGATTATCGAAGCTAAAACAATTAGCCAAGCTGATTGTTCGGCAGTATTTAATGCCAGAACTAAGCCACCGCCACCAAAGGAAATCGCGCACCCAAACCTTGACCTTTTTATACCGAGTTTTTGCGGCAGCCCGTAGATACCGCTGGCACGATCGTCTTCTAAGTCCTTGAAAACATTTGCTAAGTGCACTCCCACGCCAAATAGAGCGCCAATTGAAACCATCCAGAGTTCGCTCTGGCCGCCAGTAGCACCAAGAATTATCACAGGCAAGAGTCCGAAGGAAAATGCGAAAGGCAAGAACGATATCGTGGTGGACTTTAACTTAAAGTTGTATGCCACTGCACTAGCCACAGCAAGTAGATGCGCAAATCCGAATTTTCCTGCCAAGGGACCAAAGTAAGTTAAGGCTAATAACGTAGCAATAGCCAGGTAGGTAGCGCGCGCGAGAATATTTAGTGTTACGAGCCCAGATACCAGTGGTTTATTTTGTCGGTTGTGCACTAAGTCATCCGAGTAATCTCGATAATCATTTGTCCAACCAACAACTAATTGCCCAGTAAATACAGTCGCAGCGATCCCAAAAGCAGTCGTTATGTCACTTATCCGCCAAGATAAAACATAAGAAATTACGGTAACCGTTAAAGTCGGCACAAAGTGACTCGCGCTCAATAAACTTACAGCGCGTCTTATCGCGAAAGGGTACTGGAATGGACTCACAATACAAGAAATTATCAGTTCCTTTAGGATATGAATAGGCCATAGGGGCCTGGTAAGGCACCTGAAATGTGGTTGAAAAATGAACGAAAAAGAACTATTACAACTGTGGAATGAAAAAAGATCACAGATCATCTCTGCCCAAATGGCACCATCCCTGGTACTCATTGGAATCTTGGTAATTGCTGGGTTTGGTCAATTTGATGGCGCAACCGATGCTGTGAAATATTTAGCTATAGCAGTAGCTGCAGCAACAGGAATCTTGGCAGTTATTTCACAATATGCAGCAATCCGTGAAGCATCCGCTTTAGTTGCAGACATAGCTAAATTGTCAGGTAAAGGTGCTTTGGCAACAAAAGTTGGAGAATCCGGTAAGTTCCTTTCATTGACCGCAGTTGTCATCGTTGCACTAAGTGCCACAATCTTTGCTCTTGTCGTAACTGCTGTTCTGGGCTAATTATGGCTTTGACAGTTGTGCTAGTAAGTGGCTTTATCATTTTGGTTGGAATTCTGATTTATCAATTTGAAAAACCAATTAAGAAGGGTAAAGATCTTTCTGGCAGAGGCGGAGATTTCGAAAGCTGAGAATCTGCTAGCAAGTCCAATGCAATTTACCTGGCGCGCTGCACTTTACTTTTGAGGCTAATTTGCCAATCTAGTTTTTGTGCAGCGCGTCATTTAGTCCGCCCCACGAACCTTCCCGAGAAACTGCTTCTAGCGCACCTGAAACTGAGTTACGGCGAAACAGTAAGCCGTTAACACCGGATAATTCTTTTGCTTTAACTATTTCGCCATCAGGCAAAGTTATTTTTGAGCCACCAGTTATGTAGCAACCAGCCTCGACGACGCACGCGTCACCAAGTGAAATACCGACACCAGCATTGGCCCCAACTAAACAGTTTTCACCGATTGTGATCACTTCCTTGCCACCACCAGAAAGCGTTCCCATGATGCTTGCGCCGCCGCCAATATCTGAACCATTGCCGACAATCACGCCCGCAGAAATTCGACCTTCGACCATGCTGGCACCCAGAGTTCCAGCATTGAAGTTAACAAAACCCTCGTGCATCACAGTTGTGCCAACCGCAAGGTGTGCGCCAAGTCGAACTCGATCTGCATCTGCAATGCGAACGCCACTTGGAACAACGTAGTCCAACATGCGAGGAAATTTATCCAGACTATAAATCTGAAGCTGGGTACCTTTTGCTCGGGCGCTTATTGAAACCTCAGTAACTTTTTCAACTGCAACAGGACCTAGTGACGTCCAAGCAACATTAGTAAGTAATCCAAAGAGTCCATCAAGATTGACGGTTCGCGGCGCAACAAGTCGATGAGATAGCAAGTGCAATCTCAAGTAAGCATCCGCTGCGTTAGTTGGCGCAGCGTCCAGTTGTGAAGTAGTAGTCACAACCTCGACTCGCACCCCGCGCAATGTGTCAGTATCTATACCGCGTTCTAAACCAGCAACATGCGCCGCTTTTTCGCCCAGAACTGGTTGGGGGTACCAGGCATCCAGCATGGTGTCACCGAAGTAAGTGGCTAATCCGGTTGCCGTTGCAACTCGACTCTGGGTCATTTCATTCCTTAAATATTTACTTCTACTCAAAGGTCTTAAGTAGTGAAAAAAGCATTACAGGACTAGCGTAGACGTGTGGACATAACAGCCCTAAACCCGCACGCCGACATAGTTGTCGTAACTACTGATTTGGTAAATATAGCGAGTGTCTCAGGGGACGAAAACTTAATTGCCTCCAGTATTTTCGCCGCATTAAGTGATTGTGGCTGGCTTGAAGTTCACCGATTCCAGAACTCTGTAATTGCCAAAACTAATTTGAACAAGGCATCGCGAGTTATTGTTGCGGGACATATTGACACTGTTCCAGTTGCCGATAATGCAAAAGCCAAATTAATTGCCGCGGGAGAGCCGCTGCCAAGTGATGGCTCAATCTTGAATGAAGACGTTTTGTTCGGACTGGGCTCATGTGACATGAAGGGTGGGGTAGCGGTTGCCTTGCGCGCTGCCGCCAGCATTCAAGATCCACAGTTTGATGTGACTTACATTTTTTACGAATGCGAAGAAATTGAAAGCGCAAGGAATGGTTTAACACTTATCGCGGCAGCTCACCCAGAGTGGCTAGCCGCAGATATTGCGGTCTTACTGGAACCATCTAACGCAAACATTGAAGCCGGTTGTCAAGGAACATTGCGAGCCAGAATATCGACCACGGGCACGCGCGCCCATAGCGCACGAGCTTGGCTTGGCGAAAATGCGATTCATAATCTTGGTGGCATTTTGGAGACACTAAACAAATATGTGCCAGCTCGCGTAATTATTGACGGCTTGGAATATCGAGAAGGCTTAAACGCCGTTTCAGTTTCAGGTGGTATCGCTGGAAACATAATCCCTGACTCAGCTGTAGTCGAAGTAAATTATCGTTACGCCCCGAGCACCAGCGCTGAGCAAGCACAGGATCATGTGCGAAAAGTTTTTGANNTGATGGGTACTTGGTCGAGTTCACAGATAACGCACCAGGCGCGATGCCAGGTTTAGAGCGAGCAGCTTTGGCTGATTTAGTATCGCGGGTAAATGGCCAAGTCGCGCCAAAGTTTGGCTGGACAGATGTCGCGAGATTTTCTGCGATGGGCGTTCCTGCAGTGAATTTAGGACCGGGGGATCCTGGCCTAGCTCACTCCCGAAATGAGTTTGTGCCGGTGTCCCAATTGCGCAAATGTGAAGAAACTGTATTTGGATGGCTACGGGGCTAATGGAACATATTGAATTAACAGTTGCAGTTAATGCCCCAGCACAAAAAGTCTGGGATGCAATAACAAATTGGGAAGCCCAAAACCAGTGGATGCTCGGAACTAAAGTTTGGCCAGTTGATGGTGATGGCACAGGGGTTGGCGGCAAGATCGAGGCGTTCACTGGAATCTGGCGAATTGGGTTCCTGGACACCATGGAAATTACAATTTGGGAGGCGCCAACGCGATGCGATGTCCTTCACACCGGTCGAGTTGTCCGTGGAACTGGGACATTTGAAGTCATTTCAGTTTCTCCAACATCAAGTAATTTTGTGTGGAGCGAGGACTTAGATCTCCCACTTGGGATTTTAGGTAAAGTCGGATTTACCCTATTGCGACCAGGATTTGTTTTTGGAGTTCGCAAATCGCTGGAAAAATTTGCTCGGTTAGTTGAGCAAGGCGCACTTTAACTCGAATCTGAGACCCGCTGGCTTTTACTTGGGAAATTTCCTAATAACTGCAAGGACTTAACCCCTTTAGGTGGATTTCGTTAGCGCCCGATTTTCAGGGATAATAGAGGTATTAGTGATTAATTCCCCTAGTTTTTTCTGGAAGGTGACCCAAATGGCAGCTATGAAGCCACGTACTGGCGATGGCCCAATGGAATGCCCTAAAGAAGGTCGTGGATACGTGCTTCGGGTTCCACTTGAAGGTGGCGGACGGTTAGTTGTTGAACTAAACGCGCAGGAAGTTAAAGACTTGGGCGCGGTATTGAAAGATACCGTCGCAGCAATGCCTAAAAAATAGGCGAAGCCGATTTTTTAGGCACAATAAGTGCCGAACTAGATAAAAATAGGCGAAGCCGATTTTTTAGGCAATACAAACTTCTAGCACTCTTCTAATGAACTAGTTAAGCTTTCACCGCAACCAAAAGTCCCCCAGCAACGGGTAACAGCGATCCAACAAAATCCTCGCCAGTGGCTAACGCCTCAATAGCTTCGCGCATTGACATAGTGTCTGGATCACGCTGAGCTGGGTCTGCAAGTTTGTCATTCCAAAGTGCGCGATCAATAATTAGCACCCCACCAGTTCGCAGCAAAATCAAGGCTCGAGAAATGTTTGCGCTCAATTCCAAAGGCTTACCTGCAATCAAAACTATGTCATAAGCCGATTCAGTCAGGCGATCTAAAACTTCATTAGCTCGACCATTAATAAGGCGCACCCGATTCGGAGCTATTCCTGCCTGGGAGATCGCATCCTTGGCAATTAACTGATGTTCAGCTTCGATATCAACGCTAGTTAATACTCCATCTGGATGCATTCCATCAAGTAACCACAGCGCCGAAACTCCAGCACCAGTTCCAATTTCAACCACATTCTTTGCAGTAATTGCTGCGGCTAAAGTTCGCACAATTGCACCAGCACCAGGGCCCATAGCTACACAGCCGATTTCTGCGGCTTTTGCTCGCGCATGAGCGCGAATTTCATCCTCACCCGCCCACTTTTCGGCATAATCACTGGAGGCTCGGTGAATTGCCAAAACGCGCGGATCGGTTGGTGCCATTACGCAAGCGTACGGGTCAGATAAGCCTTTGGTGAAGTTTGGCTACCAAGTCGGCAGACCCTTAAACGATGCGCGAGAATGAAGTAAGGAAAAATTTCTCGAAATTAGGCAGGATACGTAGGTCATGACCAAAACTCCAGATGAACCCCAAGATCTCGCAGCACCTGCGCAAACGCTTGCTTCCGAAACCACACTTACAGAGCCTCTAGTTCTGGAGCCCGTCCCAATTCCAGTACCGACTTACGTATTCACTCCCAACAATTCAGACAGCGCAAATTCTGGCGCGAGCGCCTCACCTGCAGTAAGGAAAGCAATCATCGCGGGTGTCCTCAGTGGCTTATTTGCCGGCGCACTTGGATTCTCTTCTGCAACGCTTGTTGGCAACACACCAGCACCTTCAATTTCTTTACCAGCAGCAAGTGGTGAATTATCTTCGCGCGCTGATGATTCGATCGCCGGTATCGCGCAAGCTGTTTTGCCCGTTGTGGTATCTATAGAAGTTTCTTCGGGCCAAAGAGCAGGAACAGGTTCTGGTTTCGTAATTCGCAGCACCGCTCTCGAATCATTTATTTTGACGAACAATCACGTGGTATCAGGTGCTGGCGACGCGCCCGACATCACTGTTACGTTCCAAGACCAGTCCCGAGTTAGCGCTGAAATTGTTGGCACTGATGCTTCATATGATTTAGCGGTACTTCGAGTTGACCGCGGGAATTTGCCAGTTGCTGCTTTAGGCAATTCCGATAACGTCGTTGTTGGCGACGCCACGATTGCAATTGGATCCCCGTTAGGTCTTAGTGGCACAGTTACCAGTGGCATCGTTTCAGCGATTAATCGGCCCGTTACTGCAGGGGATGCGGGCGATATTTCTTTCATTAGCGCAATTCAAACAGATGCCGCAATTAACCCGGGCAATTCTGGTGGACCACTTGTTAATTCACGCGGCGAAGTTATTGGAATTAACTCTGCGATTGCGACCACAGGGAGCAGTGTTAGCGGCCAAAGCGGCAGCATTGGTTTAGGTTTTTCAATTCCAATAAATCAAGCTAAACGTGTGGCCACAGATTTAATTACAACTGGAAAATCCAGCTATCCAGTAATTGGTGTCCAACTTGATACGACTTATGCAGGTGTAGGCGCAAAAATTGAATCTATAATTCCTGATAGCCCAGCGTCAATCACAGCGTTAAAAGCAGGAGACGTAATCACCCAAATTGACGGTGTGATAATTGGCAGCGCAACAGAACTTGTAGTTCGAATTAGAGCTAAGAGTCCTGGGGATTTGGTGACACTCACACTCTTGGATGAAACCGAAATCGAGATTATTTTAGGCTCAGACCAAAGCTAAGTGACTTAGGAAAAGGAGCAACCTCGCGGCATGAATATTGGGTGGACAGAATTTTTAGTAATCGCAATCATTGGCTTAGTGGTCTTTGGACCAGAGCGGTTGCCAGAAATGAGCGCCCAACTTGCGCGCTTTGTTAAATCGATGCGGGCGAAAGCAAGTTCGGCAACTGCCGAGTTAACCAGCTCAGTTGATACCAAAATGGTCGCTGATTTGGCTAGTGACTTGCGCGGGATCACGCCCAGAGGAATGACTCGAAATGCCATGTCTGCGGGTTTTGGCAAACCGCAATCAGGAGCAATGAAAGATCAAAGGCCAAGTGGCTCGACAGTAAATCCAGTTTTTGATCCAGACGCTACTTAGCAATTTTTTTGAATCTACCTGCGCGCTGACGCGCAGATTACTTATTGCGATCCGGCGTTATCCCTAGGTTCATTCCGACTAAACCGCGTGGCCGCGTGCCAAGTTTTTGCGCCATCTCAATAAGTGCTTTTGACGCTGGTGCATCCGGATGCGAAAGCACATATGGCATTCCTGCGTCCCCGCCTTCGCGAAGACCCGGATCAAAAGGAATCCGACCAAGTAGTGGTACTTCTTGGCCAACATTTGCAGTCAAAACTTCAGCCACCATTTTTCCGCCACCGCTACCAAACATGTCGATTGGTTCGCCGCAATGTGGACAAGCAAATGCCGACATGTTTTCAATCACGCCGCTGACGCGTTGATTCACTTGCGGTGCCAACATTCCGGCGCGGATAGCAACATCAGCAGCGGCAGGCTGCGGAGTAGTGACAATTATTAATTCACTTTGTGGCAATAAGTGCGCAGAGCTAATTGCAATGTCTCCAGTGCCAGGAGGCAAGTCCAGCAACAAGATGTCTAGGTCGCCCCACCAAACCTCACTTAAGAATGATTCCAGGTACCGATGCAGCATGGGTCCGCGCATGGCGACTGGTTCGTGGCGGCCTTTTGGCTTGAGTGGCAGCATCGACATAACGCGCACACCATGACCCTGCGGTGGCATGATCATGTTTTCCACTTTTAGCGGAGCCTCCGTGATTCCCATCATGTCCGGAATCGAGTGACCATAAATGTCAGCATCAACTATGCCAACAACCAAGCCCTCAAGTGCCATTGCCGCAGCCAGGTTGGTAGTAACGGAAGATTTGCCGACTCCACCTTTACCGGAAGCAATTGCGTAGATTCGGGTAAGTGAACCGGGCTGATTAAAGCGAATCTCTTTAGTGGGGCCTTGAAGTTTCTCGCGAAGTGCTGTTCGTTGTTCTGGACTCATGACATCAAGTTCTACTTCGACTTTAGTTACATCGCGAACTTTTGAAACAGCGTCCTTGACGCTATTAACAATTGTGTCTTGCATTGGACAAGCGGAAATTGTTAAATAAACACCAACAGTTACCGTGCCACCAGCAATGGCAACATCCTTAACCATTCCAATGTCAGTTATTGGGCGACGGATTTCGGGATCAATTACGGTAGCTAGCGCGGCTTGCACGGCTTCTTGGTTTACGCTCATGAACTTTTGGATTCACCCTTGGTTTCGGTTTGTTGGATCTCTTTAAATTCTTCCAGTAAGTCACGGATCTCGCCACGCAGGTAGTCACGCGTAACTACCTCGCCAAGCGCTAAGCGAAGCGAAGCAATTTCCCGAGTCAAGAAATCAGAGTCAGCTAGAAGACGTACCGTTTGATCCCGATCTTCCTGAAACCGAACTCGGTCACGATCTGCCTGTCGATTTTGCGCCAACAAAATCAGAGGCGCTGCGTAAGAAGCTTGTAGCGAAAGTACCAAAGTCAAGAATAGAAATGGGAATGCGTCAACACGTAAATTACTTGGCGCAAAGATATTCCACAGCAACCAGCTAAAGACAACACAGGTCATGTATCCCAAGAATCGCCAAGATCCCAAAAAGCGGGCAACCCGCTCACTTACCAGACCAGCAGTATCAGAATCGAGTGTCGGACGAAGCGAACGTCCTCGTACTAATGGCTGATCCAAACGTGGCCCACGTCTTTCGGTTCCTTCGTTGCGTGCCATGATCAGCCCTCCTCATCTATCTCGTTTTCTCGCCAATTTTCTGGCAACATGTGGTCGATGACGTCGTCAATTGTGACGGCGCCTAACAATTGATCATTCTCGTCTACAACTGGCAATGCCACCAAGTTGTACGTTGCAAAATATCGCGCTACTTGGCCAAGGGGCGCCCCTGGTCCAATAGGGGTAAGGGAAGTATCCAAAACTCCAGAAACCAGTACAGACGGTGGCTCGCGCAGCAATCTCTGCACGTGCGCAACGCCAACGTATTTCCCAGTTGGTGTTTCTAGCGGCGCCCGCGTGACATAAACCTGCGAAGCCAAGGCCGGGGAAAGTTGTGGTTGGCGAACTCGCGCTAAAGCCTCGGCAATTGTGGCATCAGAAGAAACCACAATAGGTTCAGTGGTCATCATGCCGCCTGCGCTGAAATCGTCATAAGTTAGCAGTCGACGCAAGTCATCTGCTTCATCTTGTTCCATCGCGCCCAAGTATTGCTCGGCTTGTTCCGGCGGCAATTCCGATAGTAAATCTGCAGCGTCATCTGGATCCATTTCTTCCAAAACATCGCGCGCCCGCTCTAAACCAAGTTCTGACATTATTTCAACGCGATCATCCTGTGGAAGTTCTTCAAATACATCCGCAAGTTTTGCTACATCAAGACCGCTAATAAGTTCCAGGCGACGTTTTTGTGGCAGCTCTTGAAGTAGATTCGCAAGGTCAGCTGGACGCATCGTTTCAATGGAAGCGAGTAATGCATCAACTGGTTGTTGTGGAGACTGGGAAAACAAATCTAAAACTTCATTCCAAGGAACCGTTAACGTCGTTCCTCGTCGACCAAACCCAGCGCCAGCTTTTCGAACAAACAACCGACTTACATTCCATTCCGAATTGCGTTCTTGTGACATCCCGACATCATGAATGGTTACTTGCTCACCAGTTTCAATTAGTGTCACGCGACTATCCAGTAGTTGTGCAACAACTAAAATTTCTTCTGTGCGACCCTCAAAGCGGCGCAGGTTAACGACACCACTTGTTACAACAGAGCCAGGTTCGATGGAAGTAATACGCGCCATAGGTACAAAAATGCGGCGCCGCGGCGCTACTTCAACAACGAATCCTGTGACAGTAGGTGCTCGGCCAGATGAGCGAGGCGTTACAACGACATCACGAATTTTGCCTACTTGATCTCCCAAGGAGTCAAATACGCCAGTACCAGCCAAGCGGGCTAGGTATACGCGGGTTTGTGTTGTGCTCACCCTTTGAGGTTACTCGTTACAGGCTGCATCTAAAGAATCGCAATTGAGTCAAGGTCCTTGATTTACTTGTGATTTGACGAGATATTCATTTAAGGTCAAGTGCGACGACATTTTTGATTAAGCAATTCAGCATCATTTAACAGCAAAGGAATTTCCATGAACCAAACCATGAGATTTGAAGGCAAGACTGCGATCGTAACCGGTGGCGCGGGTGGAATCGGAACCGCAATTTGTCAACGCCTTGCTGGTGAAGGTGCTTTTGTGGTGGTGACCGATACAAATTCGCAGAATGCCGAAAAAGTTGCAGCGGATATAAATTCAAGTGGTGGCTCAGCTGTTACAATGCCTGCTGACATTTCGAACGAAAATGAGTGCACATCTTTAATTGAAAAAGTTTTTACATTACGCGGTCAAATTGATGTGCTGGTAAACAATGCTGGAATTATGCGCCGTGGAAATATTTTAGATATTTCGGTTCAGGACTGGAATGATTTATTTGCCGTAAATATCAATTCAATGTTTCATTTATGCCGAGCTGCGCTGCCGCACATGATTGCTGGCGGCGGCGGCGCGATCGTAAATACCGCATCGCAATGGGGATTGTATCCAGCGCCAAATTGCATTGGCTATAACGTCACGAAAGCAGCCGTCGCATCTTTCTCACAAAATCTTGCCCGCGACTACGCGCCTCACAATGTTCGTGTGAATGCGGTATGCCCCGGAGAAATTCACACCCCAATGTTGGAAGCTGGCGCAAAAAGATCTGGCCGCACGATTGCAGACCTAGATGCATTAGTTCCATTTGGTCGTGTGGGACGCCCAGATGAAGTTGCGGCGTTAGTCGCATTCTTAGCATCAGAAGAAGCAGCGTTCATGTGTGGCTCCCTAGTTGAAATTACTGGCGCACAACCCGTTGCCTAATTCTTAAAGTAACCTGTTGTTATGCGCGGTCAACCAGGTACATTTCTAGCTGGACTTGCGCGCCGGCTTACTAAAATCAAAATAACTGGACTGGAAAATCTGGCAATTTTAGATCAGCCTGGCCCAGCAATGATTGTTGTTAACCACACCACGGTTGTTGACGTTGTAGTAGTGGTTGGAACTTTACATAAGTACGGCTTCACAGTTGATGGTTCATGTGAAAAACTTAAAAAGAGGTCGTGCAACCATCGTCGCCATATTCGCCCAATTGGAACTTCGGACATGTGGAACTTCCCACTGGCCAAGCAAATTGTTACTGGCAGTGGCATCATTCCAACTAATCAATTTAATGGCAGCAGTGCATATCGTGCGGCGCTAACCGCACTGCGAAACCGAGAATGTATTTTGATTTACCCCGAGGGTGATGTGCAAATAAATGCGCAAGCTTCACCGCGCCCGTGGCGACGTGGCACAACCGCTCTGGCAAAATCAGTGGCGATGCCGATAGTGCCCATTGCGCATCATGACAGTAGAAAGCTGGGCACTGGAAGCGTTTTGCGCAGTATTTTGCAGGCCTTATCTAGAGTGTTTAAGCGCCCAACCATTCACTTAATGATTGGTACCCCAATTTTTGCAAGTGAAATTGCCAACTTTAATGTGTCCCAGGCAAATGATTATTTAGAAGAAAAGTTCCTTACGCTCTGGAAAAAAGTTAGCGCATTAACTTAAGAATCTTTTTGACTACTGCGCGTTCGATTGCGTTGCCGGGGAGCACGGTCCTTTGGGGCAGATTTCTCGCCAGTACTTTGTGCACTGGAATTTGTAGAATTCGAGCTTGCAGAAGTTTTTCTTGGCGCACTAGAAGACTTATTGTTTCCCTGTGATCCACCGGAGCCAGTTCGCCCGGAACTTGGCCGACTGGATCCAGAGCGATTCGCTTGTGGCTTGCTGGAATTTCCGCGACGCCCGGCGTTTGCGCCAGTCTCGCCCAAGTCTTCAAGTTTTTCGCTGGCCAAACCTTCCCGCGTGCGAGCGGAACCAGGCAACACTCCGGTAGTTCCAGCTGGAATTCCCAGGCCAACATAAACATGCTCACTTGATGAGTAAGTCTCAATTGGATCGTGGAATGCCAAACCAAGAATGCGATTAATCATTTGCCAACGATTGATGTCTTGCCAATCAACAAGTGTGATCGCCACACCAGATGCGCCAGCGCGACCGGTTCGACCAACTCGGTGCAAATATGTTTTTTCATCATCTGGGCATTCGTAGTTAATAACGTGAGTTACATCTGCAACGTCAATACCGCGAGCAGCAACATCAGTTGCTACCAAGACATCTACTTTGCCACTACGAAATGCGCGCAGTGCTTGTTCGCGAGCGCCTTGCCCTAAATCTCCGTGTACCGCAGCCGAGGCAAACCCGCGATTTGCTAAATCTTCGGCAAGATTGCCAGCAACTCTTTTTGTGCGGCAAAAAATCATAGTTAGCCCACGGCCTTGCGCCTGAAGTACGCGCGCAACAAGTTCTGGCTTATCCATTTGGTGGCAGCGCCAAACGTGTTGTTCGATGGCGTCAACTATCGAAGAATCACTGGTTGGATCAGAGGCACGAATGTGAGTCGGCTGTGTCATGTAACGACGAGCCAGAGCAACAATCTGCCCAGGCATAGTTGCCGAGAACAACATAGTCTGGCGGCTAGCCGGAGTTTTGCTAACTAGAGTTTCAACATCGGGCAAGAAACCCATGTCGAGCATTTCATCTGCTTCATCTAAAA
>DJBM01000078.1 GCA_002430405.1 Actinobacteria bacterium UBA5976 | reverse complement strand
TTTTGTTGGTGGAGCTGAGGGGATTCGAACCCCTGACCCCTTGCATGCCATGCAAGTGCGCTACCAGCTGCGCCACAGCCCCGAACCTAGTCAATGTTAGTGGACTTTACTTATCGTCACCAATGGCAGGTTCAGGTAGGGATCCTGCGTTGTATTCTTGCAGTCGCCATTTTAAGTCAGGTAACTTTGGCATGTTTTCATCGAGTTCAGAAAGCACGGACCACTGCGCATTAGCAAGCACTCCGAGAATTGTCCATTGCCGAGGATCTAAACCAAGTAGTCGCCCAAGAGCGGAACGAAGTGCGCCACCATGTGATGCAACTACTAATGTTCCGCCAGCAGGAATATTTAGCAGCGCATCTTCGATTGCTGCGACTACGCGCTGCGAGACTTCCCAGCGAGTTTCCCCGCCACCTGGACGTATTTCTGAGTCTCCACCCCAAGCTGCGTAATCTTGCGGATACTTTGCGACAATTTCATCGCGCGTCATACCTTGCCATTCACCAGCAAAAGTTTCACGCAAGCGTTCATCGGTACTCAATGAAACACCAGCTAGGTCGGCAAGTATCTGACCAGTTTCTAACGCGCGTTCTAAGTCACTCGCAATTACATGCGTTGGCTTCATGGCAAGTAAAGTTTGCGCTGCATGACGCGCTTGCTCCCGGCCAACATCGTTTAGTGAAATATCAATTTGCCCTTGATGGCGATTCTCGGCATTCCACAAAGTTTGTCCATGGCGCCAAAGTACTAAGCGACGAGCGCTCATACCAATTCCATTGCAATTTTTGGACAGTCACTCCACAGTCGCTCAAGGTCATACAAGCTGCGTTCTTCGTCTTGCTGCACGTGGACCACGATTTCAAAGTAATCAAGTAGCACCCATCGGCCTTCTCGATCCCCTTCGCGGCGGATCGGCTCTACGCCAATTGCGCTCAAAGTCTCTTCAATCGCATCAATGATTGCCTTAACTTGTCGCTCATTATCAGCAGAGGCAATTAAGAATACGTCAGTAATAACTAAGTGCTCACTGACATCAAGCAGCACAATGTTTTCACCCTTTTTATCAAAAGCTGCCTGCGCTGCGACCTTTGCAATCTTTAAGGCATGTTCAGTTGCAGCCACGAAATTCCACACTCTCTCTTTTATCCACTTAAGACTACTTAATTAACGGGCAGGCGGGAAATGTCAGCACTCGGCCAAAGATTTGCTGCGCGCAACACGATGATCAACTTTGCGATACTCGCAGTTGGAACATTTGAGCGAGCGATTGACCCAAGAGATGAAAATATCTCATCAACCCGCTCTTGATCGCCTTGTAAGTTTTCAAACACAGCTCGCAAAACTTGATTTCCTCTAGCCATGAACTGATCTGTTGACTCAAATTTAGATCGCCGCATCGCGTACCCTGCTGCGTCACTACCATCAAGCAAAGAAGTTCCCACGCGAACGTAACGTGGAAATTCCCCATCTTCACTTACTCGGTAAAGATTGTCAGACACGATGGTGATTCCACCGATGCTGTCCACTAATCCTGCGTATGCCAGTCGCTGCAAATAAATTGAGCCATCAATTGGAATACCAAGCGCTCCAGAGATCGATTTATCGATACCGTCAAAGGAACCTTGCAGTCCTGCATCGCTAATCGGAACAAAACCTTGACCTGGCGGAACGATCAAAGTTGCTGGATCAATGTTGACTAGTGCGAGTTTGTCTCCATCAAGGGCGTAGCGGATCACAGTCACTGAAACAATTTTTTGACCTGAGTCAATGAGTGCAAACATGAGGTTGTGGATTTCAACTTCTGGTTCCGCAGTTTCTTGTGTTGCATTTGGCACGGCTGTAATTTCGGCAGGTAGCGGTGTCGCCTGTCCATCACCTCGAATTACAAATACCCCTGTTAAAAGTGCAATTGCAAGTAACGAGCTGGTAAGCCACTTAAGAAAAGCGGGGATTCTATTCACGCGCGATACAGTCCATGTTTTGCTATGTAGTCATTAACTTGCTGTGGTACTACGTACCTAGTATCACGACCGCGGGTAAACCGATCGCGCAATTGCGTTGCCGAGATTCTGACTTCTGGCATATTCACCGATAAGTAATCAAATGGCACACTCTCATCATGCCCAATTCGATTTACTGCGACAACTCTGACTTCCGAGACAAATGCTTTCCATTCGTGCCAAGTTGAAATTCCAGACAAAGCATCAGAGCCCACTATCCAGAACAATTCATCTTGCGGATTTGCGTGCTTCAACGCACGCACGGTATCGATGGCATATGTTGGACCACTGCGGGTGAGTTCGATGTCACTTACCTGGAATCTGGAATCACCTTCAATGGCTAGGCTGACCATTTCCAGGCGCTGGTGTGCTGGGCTGATGTCACGATCATGTTTTTGCCAAGGATCCCCAGCCGGAATAAACAGCACTGTGTCTAGGTTCAGTTCTTCGTGAACTGCGCTCGCAGCAATGAGGTGGCCAATATGAATTGGATCAAAAGTGCCGCCCAATATTCCAACTCTCATGCTCTCCAGAATACTTGCAACTAGTCTGGTGTTACTCCCTGCAATTTAAAGGACTGATGTCTTGCAAAATATTGACCATGTTGTAATTGGTGCGGGTGCCATGGGAAGCGCCACTGCTTGGCAACTTGCGCTCAATGGCAGAAGTGTCACGCTACTTGAACAGTTTGGCGCCGCTCACAACAAGGGCAGTTCCCACGGTGGAAGTCGAATTTTTCGACTCTCCTACCGCACTCCGCTCTATACCGACTTAGCTGCTCGAGCATTATTTGATTGGCGCGAATTAGAAGCTGACACCGACGCTGACTTACTTGAACAAAATGGCCAACTTGACCATGGCTACAAAGAAGCTATCGACGAAATTGGCATTAGCTTAGATCGCTACAACCACCCATATGAGCGAATGGATGCAAGTGAGGCGCACGCTAGATGGCCAGGTATGAACTTCGAAGATCATGTAATTTATAGCCCAGATGGCGGGCGCTGCTTAGCGGATAAAACTGTTTCAACTCTGATCCAACGAAACATTGATCTAGGCGTTGACGTTCATTTAAATACTCCGGTTCTTGCAGTCCACCTCGATGGCGATCACGCCATAATTGAAACGCAGACCCAAACTTGGCGAACTCCTTCGCTCGTAGTTGCTGCTGGAAGCTGGGTAAATCAGCTCGTGGGCCACCTAGTTAAGTTGCCGAAACTAATTGTTGATGCCGGCCAACCCGCACACTTTCAACCAATCGCAACAATGCAAGACGAGTCACTCTGGCCAAGTTTTTTACATCACGGCGCAAATGGTCGAGGTGGCTCACCACTTGAGGCCAGCGCCTACGGACTTTACACCCCAGGTGAAGGTGTCAAGGTTGGCACGTGGAGTGACCGCGCAGAAATTGATCCAGATAACCGAGATTTTGCAATCAGCCAAAAGCATCTTGGGGAAATGAAAGAGTACGTTTCGCATTGGTTTCCTGGCTTAGATTTAGCAACTGCAGTCGCGACAACTTGTCTATTTACTAATACGCCCGAAGAAGATTTCATTTTAGATCGGCGTGGTCCAATCACTATATGTTCACCGTGTTCTGGTCACGGCTTTAAGTTCGTTCCAACAATTGGAAAAATTACCGCTGAGTTAGCAATGGGTGGCGCTCAAACCACTCCCCGCTGGCAACTGCCTAACTAACCTTCATCTATCTCATCATCAGATTCAGGGATGTAGTCAGCGAAAACTAGTGGGGCGGAAATTATTGGATCGTTCTCGCCGGCAACTTGGGGCGTTGGGTCGATAACTTCTCCGGTACCAAACTGGCGAATCCGATGGATCGCAAGTCGCTCATCTGCAGTAAGACGTCGTTTATCGTAAAGGCGCTGATCTGTACCACGCGGACCTTGATGCAAATCGCCAACTGTTGGAGCCCAATCAAAGACAACTGCGCTTGGGCCATCACCAATTACAACTTCGTCGCCCGCAACTGCGCCCGCTTTTGATAATTCAATTTCAATGCCTGCGCGAGCCAGTCGATCAGCTAAATATCCAACAGCTTCATCGTTAGCAAAATCGGTTTGGTGAATCCAGCGCTCTGGTCGCTCGCCGCGCACTCGGTAACGAACTTCATCTGCGCCAGCGCGTTCTACTTCGACGCTAAATCCACTGTCATCTACTGACTTTGGAGTCACAATTACACGTGGTCGATTTTCTGCCGCGGTAATGGCCTGCGCTCTTGCTGACTTAACTATTTCTGCTAACGCGAATCCCAATTCCCGTAAACCTTCATGACTCACCGCTGAAACTAATAAAGTTTGATACCCACGTTCATGCAAATCAGGTATCACAAATTCCGCAAGCTCTCGGCCCTCTGGAATGTCAATTTTGTTAAGTACTACAACACGTGGTCGATCTTCTAAGCCGCCGTATTGCTTAAGTTCATTTTCAATCACATCAAGGTCAGTAAGGGGATCACGATTTGGTTCTAATGTTGCGCAATCGAGCACGTGAACCAGCGCAGCACATCTTTCAATGTGACGCAGAAATTCAAGTCCCAAACCCTTTCCTTCACTAGCCCCTGGGATAAGACCCGGCACATCAGCCATTGTGAAAACCATTTCACCGGAACGCACCACACCTAAATTTGGCTCCAAAGTCGTAAATGGGTAGTCAGCTATTTTTGGTCGTGCTGCAGACATTGCTGCGATCAATGAAGACTTTCCTGCGCTTGGATAGCCAACGAGACCTACATCAGCAACTGTCTTGAGTTCTAAAACTATGTCGCGCGTAATTCCTTTTTCGCCCAATAACGCAAAGCCAGGCGCTTTTCTTTTAGTTGAAGCAAGCGCAGCATTTCCGAGTCCCCCGCGACCGCCCTGCGCAATTACAAAGCGAGTTCCGATTCCCAGCATGTCGGTTAAGACTGTTCCATCAGTTAACGAGACAACGGTGCCTTCGGGAACACTAAGTTCTAGACCTTCGCCAAATGCGCCATTGCGATGATCGCCATGGCCGGGCTTTCCGTTTCCAGCACTGCGATGTGGACTTCGATGAAAATCCAAAAGGGTTGTAACGGATGGATCTACAACCAATACAACGTCGCCGCCGTTACCGCCGTTACCGCCGTCAGGGCCACCTAATGGTTTGAATTTTTCGCGGTGAACTGAAGCGCACCCATGTCCGCCATTACCGCCTGAAACGTAGAGAGTCACTTGATCGATAAACGATGTCATGATTTCTCCTTTCAATAGAAAAGCGGGCCCGAGCGGGCCCGCCTAACTAAAAAATTCTTGCGGGATTAATTAGCAGCAGCTGCAACTGGGATGATGTTGATAACGCGACGACCACGACGGTTGCCGAACTGTACAGCTCCTGGAGCAAGTGCGAATAATGTGTCGTCTCCACCGCGACCTACATTCTCACCGGGGTGAAAGTGCGTGCCACGTTGGCGAACAATGATTTCGCCAGCATTTACAACTTGACCACCAAAGCGCTTAACACCCAAACGTTGGGCATTTGAATCGCGACCGTTTCTGGTGCTGGAGGCACCCTTTTTATGAGCCATGAGTTATACCTACTTCTCTTTCTTCTTTGGAGCAGCTTTTTTAGCAGGAGCGGCTTTCTTTTCTGCAGCTTTTTTAGCAGGGGCAGCTTTCTTTGCTGGAGCGGCCTTTTTCGCAGCGGGTGCAGCAGCTTTCTTTGCAGCGGGTGCAGCAGCCTTCTTCGCTGCAGCCGATGCAGCCGATGCAGGCGCTTTAGTCGCCTTTGCATCGGAATCTTTAGAAACAGCCTTGGCATCGGAATCTTTAGAAAC
>DJBM01000140.1:26807-42693 GCA_002430405.1 Actinobacteria bacterium UBA5976 | reverse complement strand
CGCTTGATGATAAACGCTGCGGAAACTGTAAAGCGGGTAGCTCTAGAACTTGGGGGCAAAAATCCAAATATTATTTTTGCGGACGCCGATCTTGACGCAGCAATTGATAATGCCTTGACCGCTGTGTTTTTACATTCTGGGCAAGTATGTTCTGCTGGAGCTCGCTTACTAGTAGAGCGAAAAATCCATAAGCAAGTAGTAACTGAAATTGCGCGGCGCGCAGATCTAATTCGACTTGGTGGGGCAACGGATCCCGATGCCGAGACTGGTTCTTTGATAAGCGCAGCGCACCGAGACAAAGTTGAACGTTATGTTGCTGATGCGCTTTCCGAAGGTGCTATTTTGCGCGCAGGAGGAATGCGTCCCGAAGGCGCGCAATTTGATAACGGCTTCTTCTACCGACCGACTGTGCTCGATAACTGCACAACTGAAATGAATTGTGTGCAAGATGAATCCTTTGGCCCAATACTTACAGTAGAAGTTTTCGATACTGAAGATGAAGCAATCAAGCTTGGGAACGACACGATCTTCGGACTCGCTGGCGCAGTATGGACTCGCGATTCTGAGAAAGCACAGCGCGTTGCTCGGCAATTGCGCCATGGCACGATTTGGATAAACGATTATCACCCATACGTTGCGCAAGCAGAGTGGGGCGGATTTAAGCAGTCCGGAAATGGCCGCGAACTTGGCGAAGCTGGACTTGCGGAGTATTTAGAACATAAACATATTTGGCAAAATCTAGCCCCTGCTCCAACAGCATGGTTTGTACAAACGAAAGGGAAAGTAGATGTCTGAAAGCAATAGTGCGATCTCAGTAAATAATCTATGGCAAGTATTTGGTCCTAATCCCGAAAAAATTGTTGGTAGTCCCGACGCAGCACTGCCACGAGCCGAGCTGCGCGAGAAAACTGGGAATACTGCAGCTGTTCGCGATGTGTCATTTGAAGTAGCGCCGGGGGAAGTTTTCGTAGTTATGGGTCTTTCCGGATCGGGTAAGTCAACTTTGGTTCGTTGTCTCACTCGCTTGATCGAACCAACTTCGGGCAGCGTTGTTATGAATGGTGAAGACGTACTCAAGGCATCCGATGCGCGGCTTCGCGAACTGCGCAGAACTAAATTTTCTATGGTTTTTCAAAACTTTGGTTTACTTCCGCATCGCAAAGTTATTGATAATATCGCATTCGCACTTGAAGTCAACGGGGTGAGCAAAGAACAGCGACATGCCCGGGCAAATGAAGTGATTGAACTTGTTGGATTGCAGGGTTTTGCGCAGGCCTACCCAGAGCAACTTTCTGGCGGTATGCAACAACGTGTTGGTTTAGCCCGCGCTCTTGCCGTAGATCCAGACGTCATGTTCTTGGATGAACCCTTTTCCGCTTTAGATCCCCTCATCAGGCGTGATATGCAAGCTGAAGTTATGCGGTTACATGAAGAGCTTGGGAAGACCATGGTTTTCATTACACATGATTTAGCTGAGGCACTGCGAGTCGGAGATCGCATCGCGATCATGCGCGATGGCGCCGTAGTTCAAATGGGAACAGCCGAGGAACTTATTGCCAATCCAGCTGATGACTATGTAGCTGACTTCACACGCGATGTACCTAAATCACACGTACTGACAGTGCGCACTATCGCTCGACCAATTACTGGTGGCGAAACTGCAAGTGGCCGAACCATCCCAGCAGGAACCATAATCCGTGATGCAACGGCTGCGATCCTGGATGCTGATGGACCAGTTGCGGTTGTTGATGGCAATACAACGCTCGGTTTCATTACGCCACGAGACATCTTGCTACTTGTCGGAGGCGGTAGCCACGGATGAGTGATACCAAGGAATCAATATTTATTGCAACACCAAGGATACTTAAGCGTCGTTGGTTAATTGCAATTCTATTTGCGGCTTGGGCTGTGCTTGCCAAAATTTTCCAAGGGCAGTCAACACTCGCATTGGCAGTGCCAGAGGATACTGGGGTAACCAATTGGGCTGCCGCACTTGCTCGATCAATTCGAGCAAATAGAAGTGATGGCGCCAGCTTTAAATACTTCTTTAATCCGATCCGTGAGTTCATAGATGGATTTGTAACGAGTATCAGAGAAATAATTGCTATTCCCTCTGGGGGTTCAAGTATTCCGCTACTTGGATGGCTCGGCGTTATTGCCATCATCGGATTCGTGGTCTACGCAGTGTCGCATTTACGAATGGCAATTGCCGCAGTCATTTTGATTTTCACGTGTGGCGCGCTCGGACTCTGGACCGACTCTATGGACACTCTTGCTATGACATTGGCCGCCGTGATTATGTCGCTCCTAATAGGAATTCCAATTGGCATCTGGGCGGGTCTTTCAGATCGTGCGTTGAAAGCAGTAACTCCAATATTGGATCTAGCTCAAATTCTGCCTACCCTGGTTTATCTTGCGCCACTTGCGCTGTTCTTCTTGATTGGACCAGCGTCAGCGACTATCGCAACTATGGTTTACAGCATTCCGATTGCAGTTCGCTTAACTGCTTTTGGAATTCGCGGCGTTCCAGTTAGTCCGGTTGAAGCTGGAACTTCAATGGGCACGACAAAAATCCAGTTGCTCAAAAAAATTCAACTACCCATGTCTTCGCGCACAATCATTTTGGGTGTAAACCAAACAGTTATGGCAGCGCTATCTTTTGTTGTAATTGCAGCTTTGATTGGGGCGCCAGGCTTAGGTAAACCAGTTATCGATGCCCTAATTATTCGAGATGTTGGTGGTGGCTTCGTTGCAGGAATTGCAGTTGTGTTGATTGCAATCATGCTCGATCGCAGCACCTCTGCCGCTATTTCGGTTGATGAGTCTTTCGTGCCTGCACCTGCTGGAGCTCGAAGGCGTCGCAATCTCGGACTTATGTCATCGGGAGTCGCGACGATTATTTGCATTGTGCTATCCCGACAATTTGCTTGGGCCGCTTACTTTCCGGAACAGATAAATATAAGTAAGCCTGTTGCAAACGTCACTGAATCATTTATTTTCTGGGTTACCGAAAATCTTGAATTTCTCACTACAGGTTTAGCTAAGGCTGTCACTAAGGGAATTTTGAATCCGCTTGAAGGCGTACTTTCAAATTCTCCTTGGTTCTTGACGGTGGCAATGATCTCATTGTTGTCATTAATTCTCGGTGGCCTCAGGTCAGCATTCGTAACTATCTCCTTATTGCTTGCAATAGTGGCAAGTGGTCTTTGGTTTGACACTATGGTTACGTTCACGCAAACCATCGTTGCAACTATGTTGACCATGCTTATCGGTGTAGTTGTTGGCGTCTGGATCGGGCGCAGCACTCGCGCAGAACGAGCATTACGTCCAATTTTGGATGCCGGTCAAACCCTGCCTGCATTTGTCTATTTAATTCCAATGCTCGGCTTTTTTGGACCCTCTCGGTTTACCGCTATTGCCACTGGAATCGTTTATTCCATACCTATCGTGGTTAAAATCGTGGGTCAGGGCATCCGTGAAGTGCCAACTAATATGATTGAAGCGGCGATTTCTACAGGTTCCACTAAGTGGCAATTGATAACGAAAGTACAACTTCCCGCGGCAAAGAAGTCCCTACTCCTTGCCACTAATCAAGGATTGATATTTGTACTAGCAGTTGTGGTTATCGGCGGCTTTGTTGGCGCCGGTGGACTCGGTTATTTAGTAATAGTCGGTGGATCAAAACCGGAGTTGCAGGGCAAAGGCCTGATCGCAGGATTTTCAATCTTGCTACTTGGTCTAATGATTGACCGAATTGCCCAGTACACGGTGGCCCGTAATTCGGGCCCCAAGCACTAGATTTCAAACTAACAAACGTTGGTTTGAAGAGCTATCGCAAGATAGCTCGTTTCCGAGCGAGGAGATAAGAATGATCCGAAATAAGAAAGTTGCTGCAAAAGCGAGTGTGCTTGCGACAGCTGCTGCACTTTTGTTGTCAGCATGTGGCGGCGCAGGCGTAGATGCAGACGCATCTGCTGCACCAGCAAGCGACACAGCTTGTGGCTCATACGCCATTGCTATGCACGCTTGGGTTGGTTACACCGCCTCAGCACAGGTTGTAACTGAAATTGCCAAGGCAAACGGTTGTGACATCAGTCAGGTCACACTTGCCGAAGCTGGCGTTACATATGACGCCATGGAAGCAGGCTCAGTTGACCTAATCATTGAAGATTGGGGCGGCGGCCGCTGGCAAGAATGGGCAGATCGTGACGCACTTGTTGAAGTTGGTAACAACGGCAACATTGGTCTCATTGGAATGTTCGTTCCGCAGTGGATGGCAGATGAATATCCAGACATCACTGATTCAGCAAACCTAAACACTTACGCTGACCTTTTCATCACAGATGAATCAAAGGGTAAGGGCGCTTGGTACGAAGGTCCTCCGGGATACACCACAATCGGTGAAAAAATGATTTCAGCTAACAAGTTGAACTTCACAGTTATCTCAACTGGCTCTGAGCAGGCATTAATTGATGTCTTCACAAAAGCTGCCGCAGATAAGACACCAGCAATTGGTTACTTCTATGAGCCACAGAACTTCCTTGCGAAAGTTCCACTAGCTCGTATCAAGTTCCCTACGAATGACTGGACGGATGCAGCCGTGGCTTCCGGCCTAACTGATTACCCAGAGTCACCGCTAATGAAGCTAGCAACTCCAAAAGTTATTGATGCTAACGATGCTTTCACCAAGATCGTTAAAAACTTTACTTGGACAAATTCAGACCAGAACGCGGTCGCAGCTGACATCGAATCCGGAACTGATCCAGCTGTAGCTGCTCAGAAGTGGATCGATGCCAACGCTGAAGTAGTGGCTGGCTGGCTTAAGTAATTAAGCCCGCTAAACACGGCTTAATTAAATCTGACTAATAAGTCACCAGAACCGGTGAGTCCTTCGGGGCTCACCGGTTCTTTTTTATTTCTTTGCGCATTCCGCTTGACCGAAAACTTAAAAGAGAGGAATATTGACTTGTTGCGCACAATGCACTACGTTGCATAGTTCGCAACATAGTATTTTAAGCGAATGAGGATTGCTCGTGAAAAAAATTGTGATCATTGGTGGCGGAATTGTTGGCTGTTCACTTGCCGACGAGTTAACTGAACGCGGTTGGAACGATGTAACCGTTCTTGAGCAAGGTCCAATGCCAGCACCTGGTGGATCAACATCGCATGCACCTGGCTTGGTACAAAAAGTAACCGGCAACAAGACTCTTGCCGCAATGGCAGATCAAACTATCAACAAACTTTTAACGATTGAACACGAAGAAGGTCCTGGTTTTTATCAGGTCGGCTCATTAGAAATCGCTACTACCCCAGAGCGCCTTAAAGAATTGCACCGTCGTACTGCATGGCTTCATGCCTACGGATATGAAGCAGAAGTTATCTCTCCTGAGCGCGCCGGCGAACTACACCCAGTTTTAGATCCAAGTGCAATCCTTGGTGCGATTTACTGCCCAACAGATGGCATCGCCAAGTCAGTGCGTTCAGTTCAAGCGCTACAAAGAATTGCTGAATCCCGTGGCGCAATTATTAGGGATCGCACTGAAGTAATTTCTATTGAACAAGAAGCTGGGCAAGTTACTGGTGTAATAACAGATCAAGGATTCTTCTCAGCCGAAATCGTAATTTCTTGCGCTGGTATTTGGGGTCCTAAAGTTGGCCGGATGTTTGGAATGGCAAAAGCTTTCCAGCCACTTGCCCATCAACTTGCTTGGACCGAAGATATTGCTTCGCTTGCAGATCAGACTGAAGAAATCACAATTCCGATAATGCGTCACCAGGGCGAAGACTTGTACTTCCGCCAGCGATTCAACGCAATGGGCATTGGCTCTTATTTACATCGACCGCTCTTGGTTGAATCCGAAGAGATCCTGCCGTTTGATCAAGCCGAAATCATGCCAAGCCAGATGGCATTTACTGCTCCTGAGTGGGAGCCAGTTCAAGGCCTAGCTGGAAAAGTTCTACCAGAACTCAAAGATGCCAAGATTGTCGATGGCATGAATGGCATGTTTTCGTTCACGGTCGACACTTTCCCGCTCATGGGTGAATGGAATGGACTCAAGGGTTTCTGGGTTGCCGAGGCAGTTTGGGTTACGCACTCAGTCGGAGTCGCACGGGCAACAGCCGAATGGATTATCGATGGGCACCCACAACTTGCCGTTCACGAATGTGACGTTAATAGATTTGAACCTCATCAACTTGGTCCAAATTTTATTTCAATGCGTGGCGCCCAAAACTACGTTGAAGTTTATGACGTAATCCATCCCTTGCAGCCGATGGAAAAACCGCGCCCACTTCGCACCACAGGTTTCTATCATCGCCAACAAGACCTTGGTGCCTACTTCCTAGAGGCATCGGGTTACGAACGACCACAGTGGTATGAATCAAATAGTGCACTTGTAGCCAAGTATCCATCGCCTGCTCGTGATGATTGGTCGGCGCAATATTGGTCACCTATCATCGGGGCTGAAGCACAATACGTTCGCGAGAATGTTGGATTATTTGATATCACTTCATTAAAGCGAATCGAAGTAACTGGAAAAGGTGCACTCGAATTTTTGATGGCGCAAACCACAGGAAAATTAGATAAGGCCCCCGGATCAGTAACCTACTGTTTGATATTGACTAAATCAGCAGGAATTCTTTCTGATGTGACAGTTACTCGCTTAAGCGAAAATCACTTCATGATTGGAGCAAATGGCGCAATTGACGTTGCCCGACTAAAGTCCGCAGCTCCAGACACGGTTCACATTAAGGATGTAACTTCAGGAACTGTTGGACTTGGTTTGTTTGGACCGCACGCTCGCAAGATTGTTGAGAAATTAACAAATGTCGATGTTTCCAATGAAGCTTTTGGTTACTTCAAAGCCAAGTCGCTTTACTTAGATCAAGTTCCAGCAACACTTTGGAGACTTTCCTACGTCGGTGAACTTGGCTACGAAATTTACACAGATGCTGACATGGCGCTGAAGCTTTGGGACACCTTGCTGGAAGCTGGCAAAAAGTTTGGCATCATTCCTGCCGGTCGAGGAGCGTTTAACTCAATGCGCCTGGAAAAGGGTTACCGTTCCTACGGAACTGACATGACCAGCGAACACAATCCGCATGAAGCTGGTTTGGCATTCTCAGTTCGCAAGGGCGGCGGCTACATCGGCGCCGAGGCTTTTGAGGCACTTGACCCAGCAGCTATCACCAAGAAATTGGTTTGCTTGGTATTTGATAACCCAGAACATGTTGTGATGGGTAAAGAGCCAGTGTTTGTAAATGGTGTTCCTGTCGGGTACACGACCAGTTCCTACTTTGGACATTCAATTGGCAAGCAAATTGCATACGCCTGGTTGCCAATTGATCACACCACTCTTGGTACCCAAGTAACCGTTAAGTACTTCGACTCGATGTATTCAGCTGCAGTCAGTGATGACCCACAGTTCGATCCATCGATGTCCAGACTGCGTTCTTAATTCAGCAAAGATAAGGTTTCTCTTATGGCGACAACGACTCGTAGACGTACCGTAGAACTTCCAGATCACCCAGATTTTCTCTGGGTGGCTGACCAAAAACCAAAGAAGTCCTATGACGTAATCATCATCGGTGCAGGTGGCCATGGTTTGGCAACTGCCTACTACCTAGCAAAGAACCACGCTATTACCAATGTTGCAGTAATTGAAAAAGGTTGGCTTGCCGGCGGAAATATGGGACGTAACACCACAATCATTCGTTCTAACTATCTCTGGGATGAATCGACAGGTATTTACGATCACTCGCTAAAGCTTTGGGAAAACCTGGAAGAAGAAGTTGGCTACGAAATGTTCTTTAGCCAACGCGGTGTTATGACTCTTGCTCATAGCGTGAGTGATGTCCGCTCAAAGCGACGTAACTTTTATGCAAATCATGTGAATGCTGTCGATAGCGTTTGGTTAACTCCCGAAGAAGTTAAAGAGATCGCACCGATCGTAAACATCAGCGAAGACATTCGTTATCCAGTTATGGGCGCTACTTTCCAACCTCGTGGTGGCATCGCAAAGCATGACTGGGTTGCCTGGGGTTACGCCAAGGCGGCTGCTGACATGGGTGTTGACATTATTCAGAACTGTGAAGTTACTGGCTTCAACATTGTTAATGGCAAAGTCCAAGGCATCAAAACAACGCAGGGCGACATCGCTGCGAACAAAGTCGGAATGGTCGCTGCTGGTCACACCTCAGTTCTTGCTGATATGGCTGGCTTCGATGTTCCATTGCAAAGCCGCCCACTTCAGGCACTTGTTTCTGAACTAAACGAACAAGTTTTGGATACCGTCATCATGTCTGGCGCAGTTCACGTTTACGTGAGCCAGGCACATAAGGGCGAATTGGTAATGGGCGCCGGAACTGACTCTTACAACTCATACGCCCAACGCGGTGGCTTCCATGTGATTGAGCACCAACTTGCAGCAGCTTGCGAGCTTTTCCCGATCTTTGAACGCGCGCACATGCTTCGCACTTGGGGTGGCATCGTAGACATTGCTCCTGATGCATCGCCAATCATTGGTCTAACACCAGTTGAGAATCTATTTATTAATTCCGGTTGGGGCACTGGTGGGTTCAAGGCCACACCAGGCTCTGGCTGGGTAATGGCTGCCACTATTGCAAGTGGCGAACCCGACACATTAGCAAAACCATATGCCCTTGATCGCTTCACCTCTGGTCACTTAATCGATGAGCACGGCGCTGCCGGCGTGGCCCACTAAGGAATAACAATGTTGCATATCCCTTGCCCTTACTGCGGTCCGCGCGATGAAACTGAGTTTCACTACGGTTCCGAAGCACATGTTGGTTATCCAGAAAATTCAAGCAACTTGACCGACGAAGAGTGGGCCAAGTTTGTTTTCATCCGTTCCAATCCAAAGGGTTGGATGGCTGAGCGCTGGGTGCATAGCGCTGGGTGCCGTCGCTGGTTCAACGTTTGGCGCAACACGATTAATCACGAATTCGGACCGTCCTACAAACCATTCTCACAACAGCCAAAGAGTCCCGCATGAGCACAGTAAATTTCACATTTGATGGCAAGCGGTACTCCGGAGAAAAAGGCGAAAGCCTAGCTTCCGCTCTACTGCGTAACGGTGTATTACATTTCACCGATAGCTCTTACAAGAATCGTCCGCGCGGTGTTATGGGACTTTGGGTTGAAGAAACAAATGCTTTAGTAAACATCGACTCTGGTGCTGGCGAACCAATGAAGCCAGCAACAACAGTTGAATTGGTTGAAGGGTTGGTTGCCCGCAGCGCACAAGGCGTTGGTGACTTGCCAGATACTCGTGATAACTCGCGGTATGACAAAGCAAACCGTCACGTAGATGTTCTTGTTGTAGGTGCTGGAACAGCTGGTCTCGAGGAGGCAAAGAAGTTTTCTGATCAGGGCAAAAGCGTCATTGTTATGGACGACAAGCCAACGGCTGGTGGACATCTGGTCTACCTAGGTCAGCGTGTTCCAACTGAACTTTTGGAAGTGTTAGCGCGCGAAAATGTAACTTACTTGCCGCGCACTACTGTCCAAGGTTTGTATGATCAAGGTTTTTCCGTTGCGACCGAGCGCCGTACCGATCATCTTGATGCGAAAGTTCACACTGAAATGTCGCGCATCAGGACTTGGCACGTTCGCGCCGAGCACACCGTACTTGCAACAGGTGCTTTTCAACGTCATTTAGTCTTTGCAAACAATGATCGTCCAGGCATCATGCTTTCCCACGCTGCAGCAACATATGTTGCAAGTGGCGCAAATCCATTCAAGACTGCCGTTGTCGTAACTGTTGACAATCAGGGCTACCGCGATGCTGTGCGGTTAAGTAATGCAGGCGTAACTGTTAATGCCATTGTTGACATTAGAAAAGATCCAAGTGGTCCTTCAGTCGATGCGGCAAAATCTGCAGGTATCCAGATCATCACTGGCAAGACTGCGATTGACTCATGCGCAAAGGATGCCGGAACAGTTAAGTGTGTATCGATTGGTAATCCAGATGGCTCCGACGCAGCCTGTATTGATAGCGATTTGGTTGCCGTTTCTGGTGGCTGGACTCCAATTGTTCACTTGGCCACATTCATTGGCATTAAGCCAACATGGGATGCGAAATTGGCCGCTTTTGTTGTTAAGCGTTCTGATGCATTGACCAGCACCGTTGGAATGTTGGCTGGAGAATTTGGTGGCGATGATGACGCTGCGATCTTCTTCGGACCAAAGCTATCAAGCGAGCAAGCATTAGTGGCATTTGTTGACTATCAACGTGATGCAACTTACCGAGATTTCAAGCGCGCAATTGATGCAGGAATGCGAAGTATCGAACATGTAAAGCGTTACACCGCAATCGGCACGGCGCACGATCAAGGTAAAACCAGTGGCACCACAACAATGGGATTAATTGGTCAAGCCCTTGGAAAAGCACCTAATGAAATTGGTTCGCTCACATTCCGTCCGCCCTACATCTCAATTCCATTTGCTGCCCTTGCTGGACGCGACCGCGGATTGCTTTCGGATCCAGAGCGCACTACCCCGATTCATTCCTGGCACGTAGCAAGCGGTGCTCCGATGGAAGATGTTGGCCAATGGAAACGCCCATGGTTCTTCCCAAAAAATGGTGAGAACATGCATGCAGCCGTACTCCGCGAGTGTGCGGCAGTTCGTGAAGACGTTGGCGTAATGGATGCATCAACTCTTGGCAAGATCGACATCCAGGGTAAAGATGCCGGCCAGTTCCTCGACATGATTTACACGAACATGTTCTCAACTTTGAAAGTCGGCATGAGTCGCTACGGCTTGATGTGTGGTGTCGATGGAATGGTATTTGATGACGGAGTCACAACTCGAATCAGTGAAAATCATTGGCTAATGACGACGACCACAGGTGGAGCCGCAAAAGTTCTGGATTGGCTTGAAGAGTGGCTGCAAACTGAATGGCCACATCTTGAGGTTTACTGCACTTCAGTAACTGAACAGATTTCAACCGTTGCAATCGTTGGTCCAAAGAGTCGTGAATTGATGAGCCGGCTAGCACCAGCACTTGACGTCACTAATGAATCATTTGCATTCATGGAAAACAAACATGCGGATGTTGCCGGTGTACCTGCGCGAATCGCAAGAATTTCCTTCTCCGGTGAACTCGCCTATGAAATAAACGTCCCGGCAGTTCATGGCTTGCACATTTGGGAATCAGTAATGGCACAGGGCGCTGACTTAAACATCACGCCATACGGCACCGAAACCATGCACGTCCTTCGCGCCGAAAAAGGCTTCGTAATTGTTGGTCAGGAAACTGATGGCACGCAAACTCCACAAGATCTTGACATGGATTGGATTGTGTCTAAGAAGAAGGATGACTTTATTGGTAAGCGTTCATTTAGTCGAGCAGACACTGCTCGCGAAGGACGCCATCAATTGGTTGGAATCCTTGCTGACGATGGCACTTACGTAATTCCTGAGGGCGCTTACTTAGTTGCAGGCGCAGATGCCAACACCCCACCACCGGTAAAGCACATTGGTTACATCACAAGCTCCTACGACTCTGCTGCATTAGGTCGTTCATTTGCACTTGCACTTGTTGCCAATGGTCTCGCTCGCAAGGGCGAGAAGATTGCAATTCCTATGGCAGATCGCGTTGTAACGGGCGTAATCACCGATTCTGTATTTGTTGACAAGGAGAACACACGTCGCGATGGTTAATCTCGAGTTTGCAAAGAGCCCACTTGGTGGCGCGAAGTACGGTGACGCCAATAAGGCCATTTTGATTCAAGAGGTTCCGTTTACTCCTGGCTTCGACCTACGCGTAGATCCAGAATCTACTGGTTTCGCAGCGGTCAACCAGGCTCTGGGTCTTACCTTGATCCCGAACGTTGGAACTGTTGTTCGCAATAACGCATCCTGCATTGTTGGCGATGAACTGCCAGCGGCCGGTGGCGTGAGCGCACTTTGTCTTGGACCAGATTGGTGGTACTTGACCGGCACTGCTGACATTGCGGCACTCTTGAAGCCGGTCAAGGAATCTCATCACATCTCATTGGTAGATGTAAGTTCACAGCGCACCAAGATCGAAATTTACGGTCCAAGTGCTAAAGATGTGCTCGCGCACTACTGGGAGCAAGACCTTCGGGATGAACATTTTCCTATTGATGCTTGCAGTCAGGGCGTTCTTGCTAAGGCTCCACTCATAATGTGGCACTGTTGCGAAAACTGTTACTTACTTTTCCCAAGGGCATCGTTTGCAAAGCATCTTTGGACTGCTTTGACTGATGCGGCAGTCGAGTACCTGTAAAATTAATTAACACTCTCTAACCTAAAAGTAGGCACTGTGACTGCAGTAATTCTCGATGGTAAAGCTACTGCGGCTGCAGTAAAGGCAAACTTAGCAATCCGCGTTGCGGCATTGAACGCAAAGGGAATTTTTCCTGGGCTCGGCACCATCTTGGTTGGCAATGATCCAGGTTCACATTCCTACGTAGGTGGCAAACATAAGGATTGCCACGAAGTAGGCATCACTTCAGTGCGGGAAGACCTTCCAGCATCTGCCACTCAGCAAGACGTGATGGATGCAATTGCTCGCCTTAACGTTGACCCAGCCTGCACTGGATACATTGTGCAACTGCCCTTACCAAAGGGCTTGGATTCAAATGCCGCTCTGGAAGCGATTGACCCGCGCAAAGATGCTGATGGACTTCATCCAACGAACTTAGGTCGCTTAGTACTTGGCGAGCCTGCCCCCCTGCCATGCACGCCTCGTGGAATTGTTGAATTACTTCGCGCATATGGCGTAAACATTGATGGCGCTGAAGTTTGTATCGTAGGTCGCGGCGTTACTGTAGGTCGCCCACTAGGACTACTACTAACGCGGCGCAGTGAGAATGCAACTGTCACACTTTGCCACACTGGAACTAAAGACATGGCAGCGCACATTAAGCGTGCTGACATTGTGGTTGCGGCCGCAGGTGTCCCCCATTTTATTAAGCCCGACATGATCAAGCCGGGTGCAGCTCTGCTCGATGTTGGTATCACTCGAACTGATGCTGGCTTGCTTGGTGACTTAGATCCCGCCTGCGCAGAAGTGGCCGGATGGATTGCGCCGATGCCAGGTGGAACTGGCCCAATGACCCGTGCCATGTTGCTTGCTAACGTCGTCGATACCGCAGAAGGAAATCTCTAATGACTATCAAAGAATATGACTACTTGATAGTCGGCGGCGGATCCGCTGGATCTGTATTAGGTAATCGACTTTCTGAAAACCCAGATAACGAAGTACTAGTACTAGAAGCCGGGCGCAAAGACTCTTGGTGGGATCTTTACATTCAAATGCCAGCTGCCTTAACCTTTCCGATTGGTAATAAGTTCTATGACTGGTTGTATGAAACAGATCCAGAGCCTTACATGAACGGCCGAAAGGTTTACCAAGGGCGCGGCAAAATTCTTGGTGGATCTGGTTCAATCAACGGCATGATTTTCCAGCGCGGCAACCCACTGGATTATGAACGCTGGGCAGCTGACAAAGGCATGGAAAGCTGGGACTTCGCTCACTGCTTGCCTTACTTCAAGAAAATGGAGAATGCCACTGGCGTTCCAAATGACACGGTTTATCGTGGCCATGACGGTCCGCTTTACTTAGAAAAAGGACCAGCAAAGAATCCGCTTTTCAAAGCCTTCTTTGACGCTGCCGAAGCTGCTGGATTCAAGCGCACTGCTGATGTTAATGGTTACAGCCAAGAAGGCTTTGGTCCATTTGATAAGAATGTTAAGAATGGCCGACGTTGGTCTTCTTCAACCGCATACCTACATCCAGTAATGAGTCGTAAGAATCTAACAATTCAGACTCGTCATCAAGTGCATCGGGTAATTTTTGAAGGCGACAAGGCTGTTGGTGTTATAGCGCAGCACGGAAAAAGGATTGTCGAGATACGCGCGAAGCAAGTTGTACTTTGTGGTGGCGCGATTAATACCCCGCAGGTGCTCCAACTTTCTGGCATTGGACCTGCAGAGTTACTAAAGAAGTTTGGTATTCCAGTTGTTAAGGATCTGCCTGGTGTTGGTCAGAATCTGCAGGATCACCTCGAGGTTTACATCCAGCACGCCTGCAAGCTGCCCATCACCATGAACCCAAATCTTAAGATCTGGAAGCGCCCATTCATTGGTGCTGCCTGGTTATTCGCGCGTAAGGGGCCGGGGGCTACAAATCACTTTGAGGGTGGTGGGTTTGCTCGTTCAAACGATTCAGTAAAGTACCCAAACTTGATGTATCACTTCTTGCCAATTGCAGTGCGTTATGACGGAACTGGAATTGAGCAAGGTCATGGTTACCAAGTTCATGTTGGGCCAATGTACTCGGATGCTCGGGGACGAATTGAAATAAAAAGTGCTGATCCGATGGCTAAGCCTTCGATTTTGTTTAATTACCTTTCAACCGAGCAGGACCGTCGCGAATGGGTAGAAGCCATTCAAGTTACCCGAAACATCTTGGCTCAGTCGGCATTTGATAAATACAGTGACGGCGAACTCTCCCCTGGCCCAAGCGTGCAAACACCAGAGGAAATTCTGGAATGGGTAGCTAAAGATGCCGAGACTGCCTACCACCCATCATGCACCGCGAAAATGGGTACCGATGAAATGAGCGTTGTAGATCCAAACACTATGAAGGTGCATGGTGTTGAAGGTTTATATGTCGTTGATGCATCAGTATTTCCATACGTAACAAATGCAAATCTGTATGCCCCAACCATGATGGTTGCCGAACGCGCAGCAGATTTGATTCAGGGAAAAACGCCACTAGCGCCAGAATATGTTGATTGGTTTAAGAACTAAAGCTAACGAAAAAACCTCCGTAGTCACTAAGGCGTGATTACGGAGGTTTTTTCTTTGCGATTAATAATCACAAGCCCGATCAGAATCAAGCCTGAACCAATAACCTGCCAGACGTTCAATTCCTCACCCAGCACAACTATGCCCAGCGCAATAGCCACAAACAAAATCACATAAGTAGTGTCACTGGCAACACCTGCGCCGGATTGCTTAATCAAAGTTTGAATCATGATGTAGGTGATTCCAGTACCAACAATCCCGAGAATCAACATTGAGACGATGGAAATCGTTGAGGCATCAGTTGTAATGGTTACAAACCAAGGCAATATTAAAGTGAAATGAATAGACGCACAAAGCATTTGTCCAGCGGCAATTGATGTTGGTGTATCTGTCACATTGGCAAAGTTTCGTCGGGCATACACAAGTCCTGCTGCATAGCTCGAAGTTCCGATCATGATTGCTCCAGTACCGAATGCGTCAAAATCACCAAGGCCTGACCAAGGGTGAGCAATGAATATGGCCCCTAAGAAACCCATGCTCAAACCCGTTATTCGGCGCCAAGTTGGGTTTTCTTCTGGAATAAATACCAGCACAAAACCAAGGGTCACTAGCGGCACTAGTGCATTCCAGATACTCACTTGAACAGTAGTGATTCGACTTACCGCAGTTGCCATGCCAACAAAGGAGACTGTGTTAAATAGCAATGCTGCAACGTTTAACTTGATCCAAATTTCTTTACCGCGCGGGTAATGATCCTTAGTTACCAGAACTACTACAGCCAGAGTTGCTGCCGCCAGTACGGTTCGGCCCCAGGCCACTTCAAGAGCTGAAAACGACTGTAAGGCAAAATGTGCCCACATGTAATTGCCACCAAAGAGAACTGAGACTGTTAAAAACAGCGCAGTGTGGGAATTGACTACTTTTGGCTCAGTTATTGTCATCGATTATCTAGCGCCAATGACGCAAGAGCAGCATTTACTATTGCGCCCGATGACAAATCATTTATGTTGTACAAATCTTTGATGGTTCCAGATTGACCAAATGAGTCCACTCCTAGTGACACACACGGCACGCCAATGGCCG
>DJBM01000140.1:21770-26776 GCA_002430405.1 Actinobacteria bacterium UBA5976 | reverse complement strand
CCGAACCCATCCAAGCCATGGCATGGCTTGAGGCATCTTGAATCGTAACGATCGGTGCGCGATCACCAATAACGGACCAAAGTGGACCCGGCAAAGATGGCGCAGACGCAGTGCGCACCGCCTGGCGCAAAGTTCGTTGCCAAGATCCATACCAGCGATCGGCGCTCGTGACATCAACTACGTGGGCTGCAACGCCTTCACTGCAAAGTTCATTGGCTGCTATCAAAACTTCTGGCATGACGGCCCCTGATGCAACTAAGTGCACCATAGGAACACGTTCGCCTTCATCAGAGCCACGTAAATCTGGGAATTGTTCAAAGGCGTCAAATAATCGGTAGCCACCAGACATTACTTGACGGCGCAAAACTGCGTCTCCGATTCGTTTACGAGCCGCCTCAAATGGCGCTTGATCAAGCGGTCTGGTTGTTAACCGGAAATAGAATGCGCCATCATCGTATGGTGCTGCAGTTTTTAGGGTCGATGGTCCAGCCGCAACGCGAGTTATTGCATCAGCCAGCAACCAACTAAGCGCAGTTCCATAAGTTGGTTCAATAAAAGTTACCCCTGGCAATTCCATACCAATGGAAGCGGTGATTGTTGATTGATGCGCGCCACCTTCTGGTGCCAGCGTTACTCCGCTTGGCGTGCCAGCAATAATGAAACGAGAAGCAGAGTAAGTTCCGTAAATAAATGCATCTAAGCCTCGGGCAACAAACGGGTCATAAACTGTGCCAATTGGAATCAAGGGTTGGTTAGATAAATCCCACGACAATCCAAGTTGACCAAGTAGCAGGAATAAGTTCATTTCACTAATGCCAAGTTCGATATGTTGCCCTGTTGGACCTTCAGCCCACTTAAGCATCGGGTCCTCATTCCAAGCCCGGCGCTCAGTCGGCGAATAAATACCATTTCGATTTATGAACCCAGCAAGATTTGTTGAAGTAGCAACATCTGGCGCAGTTGTAACTAAATACTTATTGATTTCTTCGTTGCGCGAAAGATCAACTAAGACCCGGCCAAACGCTTCCTGAGTACTTAGCGGTTTGGTTCCAGTAGCAACCTCTGGGGCTGGCACATTTAGTTCCACACCTTTATGAATTAATGGTTTGTGCAAAAGTTGCCGGCGTTGCGCAGCCAATACCCCAGCTGCGCTTTGTGGCTCGAAGGCAGACCATTCATTATGACTAGTTAAGCCAACTTCACCGCGAAAAGTGTCTACTTGCTCCCCGGATAGTAAAGCTGAATGATTGCGGGGGTTACCGGCCATTGGCAATCCCCAGCCTTTAATTGTGTAAGCAAAAACTACGCTTGGGCGATCTGTCACCGAGTCGCACAAATCAAAGGCGTCGCGCAAACTATCTAAGTTGTGACCACCTAAGTCGGTAACTAATTCATAAAGTTGCGCGTCAGTTAGTTCCGCTACCGAAAGTCCAACTTCCACTGGCGCACCATCTAAGAAACGCTCGCGCAGTTCTGCGCCTCGAAATCCAAATAAAGATTGGTACTGCTCATTAGCCATGGCATCTATCCACGATTCAAGTTCCTTGCCAAATTTCTGTTCGAATTTCGCATGTAACTTTTTGCCATACTTAACTTCGACTACATGCCAACCAGCGGCTTCAAATTGAGCCCGCCATTGCACGATTCGAATTCCTGGAATAACGCGATCAAGTGACTGGCGATTAAAGTCGACAACCCACATAACGTTTCCAAGTTCGGTGGTTGCCGGATCAGCAACCGCTTCCCAAACATTTCCTTCATCCAATTCTGCATCGCCAATCAATGCAATAAAACGAGAATGTGGTCGTTCACCAAAATGTGAATCAACATAACGCCGAGTTACTGCGGCGAACAGTGGCGCAGCTGCGCCTAGTCCAACTGATCCAGTTGAAAAATCTGGGGTATCCGGATCTTTTGTGCGGGATGGGTAAGACTGCAGACCGCCAAATTCTCGAAGACGAGTTAAGTAACTTTCGTCTAAATTTCCCAGCAGGTATTGAATGGCATGAAATACCGGAGAAGCATGTGGTTTTACGCTGACTCGATCTGGCCCTGCTAAGTGATCAAAGTAAAGCGCAGTCATGATCGAGGTCAGAGAGGCACTCGATGCTTGGTGACCACCTACTTTTACGTCATCTTTTTCGGCGCGCTCACGGTTTGCAAAGTCCACCATGCGAACAGCGAGCCATAAAACCCGGCGCTGGATTTCATCCAACAATTCGGTATCTACTCGTTGCTTCGTCATGCTATTTCCTTAATGGTTTCTGGGCTGGAATCAAATCTACGTAATGAAACGGCCGCCATAATCGAGCATATCGCCATTACGGTCCAGGCCGCCTGCCAACTGAAAGATTGCACAATCCGCGACATGATTATGGGCGACAATCCCCCGGCAGCAAAAATGAAACTATGCAGAACGCCTTGGGTATAGCCAACGCGTTGGGATGGCACTGCAACTACTGCGGTAGTGAAAAGTAATCCATTCCAACCCATCGCGGTAATTCCAGCCAGAAATAAAAGTGGTACAACTATTGGGTACTGCTCTAGTATTGCGCAAAGTAAAAGCAGAACTGCGCCCAGTAATGCGATCACAATCTGGAAATTTACACGCTTAGCGGGATAACGATCGCTAATCACACCTAATCGAATCCGCAGGACAATAACACAAGCCATCATTAACGCGTAAAGTTGACCAGCGTGAATAGGAGACCAGCCCCGACTGGAACTTAAGTACAACGTTAAAAGTGCAACAATTCCGAGTTGGGTAAGGCAAAAGAATGCGGCAGCGGCAAGAATTGGCGCAAGTCTTTTCCAACTTACGGGTGGCAAATTTTCGGTGCTCATTCGCGGTGGTTCAGGGATTCCTGCCGGCGCAAGGATCACGAACAATCCACCAACAACAATTAAGGCGGCCAGAGCATAAAGCGCAGCACTAAGCCCGTAGGAAACTGCAATACCAGTAAGGACTAAACCTCCAATTACCCCGCCAACAGGAACGGCTGCTTGCCGAGTTGATAGCGCAAAGCCGATGTTTCCAAGATGAACAAAATTTCTAGCTAAACCTTTGGTCATTGCAACTGTTGGCGCTGCCATCATGATGCCAGCAAAAATAATTGCAAAATGCGCTACCTCGGAAGTCTTAAAAAATGCTGCAACCGCAAAGCAAGTTGCTGTTCCAAACAGGCCAAGTACTGCAATTAACCGATCATTAATTCGGTCTGAAAGTTTTCCCCAGAAGATAACAGCAGTGGCAGTACCTAGGCTGATGGTGCCGAGCAGTAACCCCACACCTGCTGTGGTCAAGTTAAAAGTACTTGCCAAAATTGGGCCAAGTGCGGGAAGTCCTTGTTGCGCTGCCGAGACTGCCAATTGCGCAGCAACTGCTGCTGTCAAAATTCCAAGGGCATCTCTGCGCAATTTATCCGGCGCTGCTTTAGACATGTGTTATCGAGATGCGAGCGTGTGTCGTGACATTACGATGCGCTGAACTTGATTAGTTCCTTCATAGATTTGGGTAATTTTTGCATCTCGCATCATTCGCTCTACGGGATAATCACGCGAATAACCATAGCCACCGAGTAATTGCACAGCATCTGTTGTAATCTCCATTGCTACATCTGATGCGAAGCACTTACTCGCAGCGCCAAAGAAGGTTAAGTCGGAATCGCCGCGCTCACTTCGAGCGGCGGCTGCATAAGTCAGTTGCCGAGCTGCTTCAAGTTTCATGGCCATGTCAGCAACCATGAATTGGATTCCTTGGAAGTCCGCAATAGCTTTACCGAACTGCCTTCGCTCTTTGATGTACCCAGCTGCAAAATCTAGAGCGCCTTGCGCGATTCCAACTGCTTGCGCTGCGATCGCAATGCGGCTGTGGTCCAAAGTGTTCATGGCAATACTGAAGCCGGATCCAACTTCGCCAATTCGGCGAGTATCAGGAATTACGACATTGTCTAAATAAACTTCTCGAGTAGGTGAACCCTTAATGCCAAGTTTTTTTTCTGGCGCTCCAAAACTTACGCCTATGTCATCTTTTTTCACTACAAAGGCGGTTATGCCACTGCGCGTACCTTTATCTTTATCGGTAACGGCAAGTACCGTGTAAATTTCACTTTCCCCAGCATTGGTAATCCACTTCTTTGATCCGTTCAAAGTCCATGAATCGCCAGTTGCAGTTGCAGACGTTTTCATTGAGCCTGCATCACTGCCAGCATCAGTCTCAGATAACGCGTAAGACCATAAAGTTTCACCAGATGCCAAACCTGGCAAAAACTCTTTCTTCAGTTCCTCACTGCCACTCATGATCACTGGCAACGAGGCAAGTTTGTTAACCCCTGGAATCAAAGAGCTCGAGGCGCAAGCACGCGCAACTTCCTCAACAACAATTGCGTAAGCCAATGCGTCACCTTGGGCGCCACCGTAAGCTTCGGGCACGTGAATTGCTTGCAGTTCTGCAGCCCGTAGGGCGTCGTAAGCCTCCTGCGGGAAGCGCGCATCTTCATCTACCTGTGCTGCAAACGGCGCTATCTTGTTTTCTGCCAGAGATCTAACTACCGAACGTAACTCCTCGTGCTCTTCGCTTGTCTGGAAGAAGTCGAATGTAGTCAATGTGGCTCCTGAAATGGCGGATTGCATACAATCTTGTCACTTTTGGAACGGATTTGCCATCGGAACCCTTAATTTGTTCAAAAACCAGCAAGAATTTGAGAATAGATGTATACAAGAAGGAGGATTTTCGATACTTGGAGGGCAAATGACACAAGCATTTACTAATGCAGGATATGGGCAAGGCGAAGTTGGCTGGGGCACTCGCCCAGCGGTTATCGCAGTTGATTTCCAAATGGCATTTTGTGACCCAAAGTATGCGCTCGGTCGAAGCGACCATGCCCAGCGCGCCATCACTAATGCGGCTCGACTTTTTCCAGCAGCTCGGGCCGCTGGAATTCCAATCATCCACACAGCAGTTGCCTGGGCACATGACACTGAGTTCGCCAGATGGAAAGTGCCAG
>DJBM01000140.1:21482-21710 GCA_002430405.1 Actinobacteria bacterium UBA5976 | reverse complement strand
ATGGAAAGTGCCAGCACTTCGCGATATTCATCCTGGCTCCTACGAAGCAAAAATTCACCCAGACCTATGGGATGACGATGACGTTTACATCCTTAAGCGTTTTCCATCCGCTTTCTTTGGTACTGACTTAAGTTCAATTCTTACAACCAACAGCATCGATACCGTCTTGGTTACCGGAGTAACTACTTCCGGATGCGTACGCGCCACAATTGTGGATTCGTTCTCATA
>DJBM01000140.1:19519-21331 GCA_002430405.1 Actinobacteria bacterium UBA5976 | reverse complement strand
GACGAGGCAATTAGCAAAATAGCTAGCCTCACCGCTATTTCATAAGAAATGAATTCAGGCGCTGTTTGCTTTACCGGAAGATTTCAACCATTTCACAAGCAACATTTTGAGGTAGTTGAAGCTGTTAGTAAAGATTATGCGCACATCATAATTGGCATAACTAATCCTGATTTAACTCAATTAAGCCAGCATGCCGAAAGTTCACATCGACATACTGATAACGCAAATCCCTTTGACTTTGCTGCCCGTCGAGAAATTGTCCTAGCGTCATTACCGGATTTACCAGAAGTTGAAATAATCCCATTTGATTTGGAAACTCCAAAGTCATGGCAAGTTCCAACTGATACTACTTTTGTCATTCGAATTTTTAGTGCCTGGGAATTAAGTAAGCAGGAACTATTTGAGTCAAACGGTTTCCGCACGGAGCTATTAGATCCGCCAGCACAGAAATTATCTGCAAGTTCGATTCGTGATCAGTTAATGGCTGGAAATACTGCTTGGCAGGAACAAGTTTGTCCAAGTGCAATCGAAGCGATTTTGTTTGCCTGGAATCATTGTGTTACCCAAAGTGTTGGACATTAATTATGAAGCCAGCTCCAATGTGGGACGACCGGACTCCCATAATGCTCATCACGCTCGATGGCTTAGGTGATCGACCAAGCGCACAGCTTGCTAATCAAACACCACTTGCTGCGGCCCGCACGCCAGTTCTTGATGAACTAACCAAAATCGGAGTCAGTGGAATTCACCAACCGTTTGGATTAGGTCGAGCCACATCAAGTGAGCGAAGTCATTGGGCTTTGTTTGGGCAAACTGCGCCATTTCCTGGAAGGGCTTGTTTGGAGGCGCTCGGTTCTAATATCTCAATAGCCGAAGGGTCCCCCCACTTTCACTTATCGCTGCGGCCAGCGGAATTTCGTGGCTCACAATTGCACGCCCTTGGTCGAGTGTCTAAAGCAGATAGCAAAGATTGTGAACTTCTATTTGCTGACTTGCGGAGTATGGAACACGAGCTTGCGCCGATTTTGCATGCGTTACGACCTGGTGAATGTATTTTGGAAGCCCCCAAACTCAGCACACACGAAATAAGTGACAGTGATCCGCTCTTTGGTCATCTTCATCCAGTACTTTTGCCAGTGGCACTTTCAGATGCCCAGGATTTACCATCGGCCCAAAAATCAGCGGCATTGTTGGCAAGTTGGGTGCGATCCGCGGTTGCACTCCTAAGCTCGCATCCAGTGAACGTTTCTCGCGTTGCAGCTGGAAAGCCGGCATTGCTTGCGCCGGTGACTAAGTGGGCCAGCCTTAGCCAAAGTATGGAAACCTTTGAGAGCGTCACTGGACTGCGCGGCGCTGCTGTTACAAGTTCTGCGTTGTACCGAGGGCTGGCAGATGTTTTGGGTATGCCCAAGTTTCATATCCCAAGTGATTTAACCGATGTTCAAGGTGATTTTGAATCTCGCCTAACTGCTGGAATTGAACTTACTACGCAGTATTCCTTCGTCCATGTTCACACTAAAGCCACAGATGAAGCGGGACACACTAAAAACCCCGAGCTAAAACGCGATGTTATCGAGGCTTTGGATCGCGCATGTGAATCCCTGCTTGAACTTTCCAAATCGGTAACGATTGCAATCACGGGCGACCACGCCACTCCAACAAGTGGTGGGATGATGCATTCCGCTCATCCCACATCTCTAATTTTGGTGGGTCCACATGTGAGTCCAGATTCAAGTTTTATTTGCAGTGAGCAAAATCATGAAACCGGACAGTTAGGAAATGTGCAGGCAAGTGACATGCTTCCATTGTTGG
>DJBM01000140.1:19156-19404 GCA_002430405.1 Actinobacteria bacterium UBA5976 | reverse complement strand
TGACATGCTTCCATTGTTGGCTCATTACTCGCATCGAGCCACCTTCATTGGGCACAACATAGGAGCGCATAAGACAATTGCGTTACCAGATAACCCCTCACCTCTAGATTTTTTGCAAACGGAATAACAAACAAAATTAAGAATCAAACTAAAAATAAGAATAGGAACCAAATGACTAAGGTAACTAACTCACCACTAGATGTTGAGTTACACATTCCAGCACACCTAGATTCAGTGATAGCCGAGGT
>DJBM01000140.1:6609-18995 GCA_002430405.1 Actinobacteria bacterium UBA5976 | reverse complement strand
TCTTGGTCCGAGGGTGCTACACCTCGATTGCTAAAGGCTCACCCGCATCAAAAAGAACAGTTCACTGATCCCCTAGTAAAGGGATTAAAAACAAGTCTGCATGGCGTTACTGAAACTGGCGCGGGCTCAAATCTTTACGACATGAAAACAAATGCCGTTCGCAAAGGTTCGGACTGGGTACTAAATGGAACAAAGGCATACATTACAAATTTCTTTGACGCCGATGTTGCCCAAGTTCTTGCCATCACAAATCCTGGTGGTGGCCGGCAATCATTCACTTACTTCATGTTCGACACTAAAGAATATGCAGGAAGGGGCTACGAAATCGGACAGCTGTATCAAACCATGTTTGGCGATGGCTACACCGGCGAAATTCACTTTAAAGATATGGTTTTGCCAGAAAGCGCAGTCTTGGGTGAAGTTAACGGCGGATTTGATATCGCAGTCATGTCGTTTAACTACACCAGAATGCGCCGCGCCGGAATGTGTTCTGGTTGGTCAAAGTACTTAATAGAAAAAACTTTGGAGCGAGTAAAAACGCGCGTAGTTGGCGGGGAACCACTCGGTGCTAAACAGGGCATCCAATGGATGATTGCTGACATGTACTTGGATTGGCAGCAAACCCGGTCACTTTCTCTCGATGTTGCCCGCGCCATTGATTCCCCTGGACCATGGTGGAATTTGCCTCGACCAAGTGATGAAGTGCGACGAATTTGTTCCTTAAAATTGAGTAACGATGAGTCGTTCTACCGAGTGGCTGACCGGGCGCTTCAAATTCATGGCGGACTTGGAGTTCTAAGAGATACTGACATCAACAAACTGTTCCAAATCGCCCGAAATCTACGGATCCCTGGTGGTACGGATGAAGTTCAACGCACAACTATTGCCGAAACTCTCGGCCTACGATTCAACTAGGAGTGGTAATGGGTAACACGCAAACTTTATCTGAGGTAATCGGCGATTGGTCAGCAGCAGTAAAAATCTCAGATGTTCCATCACATGTGCAAGAGCAGGCACTGCTAAATATTCTTGACGCAGTTGGAATCGCATTTGCCTCAACAAACTACGATTTTGCAACGAAGAGTATTGCCGCATCTGTTGCCCTTGGAAGTGGACCGCGTGGAGCAATTGCCTGCACCGAGCGCTTCACAGTTCGCGATCAAGCCATGCTTAACGGCATTTTGATTCACGGACTAGATTTCGATGACACCCATGTGCCTGGAGTTATTCATGCCACCGCAAGCGCAGTACCAACAGCTATTGCTATTGCGGACGACAGAGAACTAAGCGGAAATGATTTAGTTTTAGGATTCTTAGTTGCCCTTGAAATCGGTGCACGCGTTGGCACCGCTGCAAATGGCGGCTTTCATGCCCAAGGATTTCACCCAACCGGACTTGCTGGTGCATTTGGCGCAGCGACTGCAGCAGCAAAAATGATCGGCCTAGATTCGCACGGAATAGCTAGCGCACAAGGAATTGTGGGTTCCCTTGCATCTGGCTCGATGGAATTCCTGGAAACGGGTGCCTGGACTAAGCGCCTGCATCCTGGCTGGGCTGCAGTTTGTGGAATTACTTCAGCGGAACTTGCCAAAGCGAAATTCGAAGCACCTCTGGCAATCTACGAAGGAAGATTTGGACTATTTAATTCTCACACTCCTGCTGGTCACAACACAGATATTTCTGCAGTAACTGCAGATCTAGGAACAGCTTGGGAATTATTACGAGTTGCAATTAAGCCTTACGCTGCCTGTCACTTCACCCACGCTTGCATTGACATCGCAATTGAGTTAGTAACGCAGAACAATTTGCAAGCCTCAGACATCGAGTCAGTTCTCACAATTATTCCGGCGCAAGTTGTGCCAGTAGTCTCTGAACCAGCAAAATCCAAACTAACTCCGCGCAGCGATTACGACGCAAAATTCTCGCTGCCATTCATAGTTGCAACAGCTATTGCGAAACGACGTTTTACCTTGGCCGACTTGGAAGATGAATGTTTAGTAGATCAAGAACTCCTCGCGCTAGCAGCAAAAGTTTCCTATCAAAATGATCCAAACCCAACTTTTCCAAAATATTTCCATGGCGAAGTAGTCATTAAGACAAAAGATGGTCGAACCTTCACAAAGCGTGAGGATGTTAATCGCGGCGCCGATGAACGACCACTTTCCGCCACTGAGGTCGAAGCTAAGTTCCGAGACAACATGGAACTTGTAACTGACAAAAAAGTAGCGGATCGGGTTTTAAACGCCGTTATGTCATTACCGAAGACAAAAAATTCTCGGGACTTTGTCGAGGCACTTAGACTGCAATGACCATTGAACTCACAACGGGTAACTTACGTGACTTAACATCATGTGGTGGCTGCGCTGCTAAAGCTGATAGCGATCTTTTGAAGTCATTACGCCTTGCTGCCGTTGGTTGCGAACATTCTGACACCATCGTTGGCTTGGCCAAGCCAGATGATGCGGCGGTTGTTGCGATTAATGAATCTACTTCATTAATTTCGACTGTTGATTTTTTTCCGCCAGTCGTGAGCAATGCTTTTGAATATGGCTACGTAAGTGCGCTCAACGCGTTGTCAGATGTGTACGCAATGGGCGGGATCCCGAGAACTGCATTACTTATTTGTGGTTTTCCTAGCGAAATGTCAGAGTCTGACATGGTTGCCTGTGTTACTGGAGCCAAACAAGCCTGTGTTGAATCAGAAGTAGAAATTGTTGGGGGTCACACAGTACGGGTGAAGGAAGCAGTTTTTGGATTAGCTGTCACAGGATATGTTCATCCAAAAGCAATCTGGCGCAAGTCTGGAATGCAACCCGATGACATCCTCATGCTTTCTAAGCCACTAGGTACCGGAGTATTGCTCGCAACTCGTGACGCACGAGATGAGCAAAGCGCATTGGCGCAAATGCGAATTTCTAACAAGGCGGCGCGTGAGGTACTAGCAAAATGTGGCGAAAAAGTACATGCAGTCACTGACATAACTGGGTTCGGTCTCGTCGGTCACATATCTGAAATGCTGGGCAAGCAAGATTTGGATGTTCACCTAACTTTGTCCAAAACTGCTGTGCTGCCCGAAGCAATGGACCTATTCGAAGCTGGAATCCGCACTTCGGCCGACGTCCGCAATCGCAGTGCAAGTGCTTTGATTACGACCGGACTAACTGGCCATTTTTCAGAAGCGGCACTTTTTGACCCACAAACAAATGGTGGACTACTTGCTAGTGTCTCGCCTGGATTGCAAGGGGAACTCGAAGCCCAAGGATTTTTTGTAGTCGGTAAAATTATGGCAGGGTCTTACGTTGTGAACTTAGCAATAGATCAATTTTGTAACAACTAGTCCTCAGACAAGAAGGATAACTAATGCCACTTCCACTATCGGGAATCACCATACTCTCGCTCGAGCAATTTGGCGCCGGTCCGTTTGGCACAGTACATCTTGCTGATCTTGGCGCGCGGGTAATAAAGATAGAAGACCCAAATTCTGGTGGCGATGTCGGGCGATATGTACCGCCTTATGCACATGAAGAGGATTCACTATTTTTCGAAACTTTTAACCGAAATAAGGAATCAATCTCACTTGATCTATCTAGTCCAAGTGGTCGTGCCACTTTTGAAGACTTGGTAAAACAAAGTGATGCGGTTTATTCGAATTTACGCGGCGATGTTCCTGCCAAACTAAAAATAACTTACGAAGATCTTAAGCACTTGAATCCAGCCATAGTCTGTTGCTCCCTCAGTGGCTTTGGCATGACGGGTCCAAGGTCTAAGGAACCTGGGTATGACTACATGTTGCAAGGACTTGCAGGTTGGATGTCACTTACGGGTGAGCCAGATGGACCACCAACCAAGAGTGGGCTTTCACTTGTTGATTTCTCTGGCGGATTCGTTGCCGCCCTGGCATTAATTAGTGGTATCCACGCTTCTCGCCGTGACGGCATAGGAATGGACTGCGATGTTTCACTTTATGACACCGCACTTTCCATGACGAGCTACATCGGATCTTGGCATTTATCCGGTGGCCATGAGCCGATTCGGCACTCGCACTCGGCGCATCCATCCTTGGTTCCATTTCAGGTTTTTCAAACAACGGACTATTGGATTGTTATCGGCTGCGCCAAGGAAAAGTTTTATGAACGTCTGTGCCAAGTAATCGGCCGACCTGACCTGGCAACCAACCCGGACTACATCGACTTTGCTAAGCGTTACGAAAACCGAGATGCGTTAGTAAGTCAGCTCGATGACATCTTCAAGACTCGAACTACCAAGGAATGGCTAATTGATCTAATGGCTGCAGGTGTGCCCTGTTCCCCGGTAAACACAATTGAGCAGGCATTCCAAGAGGAACACACCGTCGCCCGCGAGATGATCGCGCATAGTGATCACGAATATTTTGGCAAGCTCCGCACGCCAGCATCGCCAGTCAATGTTGGGCCAAAGCGAACAGAACATTCGCGAGCTCCCAAGCGTGGTGAGCATACGGTTTCGGTACTTAAAGATTTGTTGGATCTAACGGAAGAACAAATCGCTGTACTAAAGGCATCTGGTGCATTTGGATCTACTGATGCCTGAATGGGACGGCCCAGCTTACGACGCCCTACCGCTGCCCCACCAAGAGTGGGGTAAGCGAACTATTGCCGCATTAAATCTGCAGCCATCTGAAACTTTGCTTGATGCAGGCTGCGGAACTGGCAGAGATGCCCAAGTTGCTCTCGAAACTCTAACTTCTGGCAATTTGATTTGTGTAGATCAAAGCCGCACCATGCTGGATCAATGTCGCGCTGCTATCGGCGCAGATCCTCGGGTAACTATTGCCCAAGGCGACCTAGATAGCCCGCTACCGGTAGAGCCAAATAGCGTCGATGCCATCATGTCCGTTGCAGCGCTGCACTGGTTAGCTGATCACAGTAATGTTTGGAACAATTTCTTCACCGCCCTTAAGCCAGGTGGCAGGCTGGCAACCGATGCTGGCGGTTTTGGAAACCTGAAGCAAACTCTTGATTTAGCTTTGGAATTATTCCCAGAAACTAGTTTTCCGAGTTGGTATTACGCCAACATCGAAGACACCACATCATTACTGGTCAAATCTGGATTCACCAATGTTGAAGTTGAGTTACGGCCGCACCCAACAGTGTTGCCCAGTTATAAAACTTTGGTTACTTACTTGCAAACTCTGGTATTTAGAGATTGGCCATTAAACCAAATTGAAACTCTAGCAAAAGCCATGACGGACAACACTCTGGATTACGTTCGCTTGGAAGTGCGAGCTACCAAGCCTTGATTGATGAATCTAGGACAAGAACTTTTAAACTTGGGGTTTTGTCCCGTCGTGGTCCGATAGCAATTGATTCCCAAAACATTCCACACTTAGCTCACATCGGCGGGCTAAGTGTGGTTCTACCCGAGTTAGCCAATCATTGTGAGGTTAATTGGAGTGTGCTTGATCAAAGTCCATCTGGAGAATCTGATCAGAAGTTTAGTTACCAGGACTTATCCACGATCAAACAACCATCGATTACGCTGGCGCCCTTGGCGCCCTACGAAGATTTGATTTTCTATTTGCTCCCTCATGGGAAGATGGCATGAACTTAGTCATCAAAGAAGCAGCAGTACTTAATGTCAGAAACATCGTGATCGTGGCTACTCCTAAAGTTGGCGCCATGGCCACACTTGGCTCTTCTTGCATAATTGCCGATTCACCACATCCGGTGCGCTTACTTAAAGCAATTGAACTAGCGATGAAGTTGCCAGAGAATCGACGTCAACAAATGTTGAGTGAGATAAATTTACTAGTTAAATTGAATAACTTAAATTCCTGGGCGTTTGAAATTCTGCAACCCATTATCGAATTAGCAGAGTCTAAATCAGCGAGTTTTGTCAGGCTGTAATTCAATACCAAGAATTCGCACACCATTAACATCGAGCAGGTTCTGATCCATATTTAATAGTGCATGCTTAAAGCGATTAACGTCTGCGACATTGCCCTTATTCCTAGTGCGAATATCTAACTCAATCGTCACGCGTAAGTCTTGCGCCTTACCAAGTGTGACGCCGGCAGCTTTAGCCATCCTTTCTGCAACCATGGCAGTGATTTCGCCGCGGGCAACCATGGCAGCCAAACTGGCAGAAAGTTCGGTCTTCCACTTATCGACGTCCTTGGGGCCTAAGTAAACCGGTTCGTTGTTACCGACATAGTGTGGACGCCAAACAAAGAACGAACTTAACTCGCCAGTTGGAATCAAATTGAATTCTCGTTCAACCTTCACAATGCGTGGGCCAGGATATGGCATTGCGGTGTTTTGCATTCCGACAGTGTGTGGGAACCAGCGATACTCACGCTTTACGAAACCAACGGTGTGTGGACCCCAAACAAAAGTTGCCTCTTGCTTTTCGTACTGCACCGCAGGTTTTGCCGGAGCAGGCCATTCGATGTGTGTTTTGAAACCGACTTTGTGCGGTGACCAAGTGTAATTGCGCGTCACGTGCAAGTAAGGTCCTTTGAGTCCATTCATATGTGGACGCCAGACGAAGCCGCGCTTAATTCCACCACCCTTACGAGTTCCCAAATAGCTGAGCTCAACGATCTTTTCGGGCGTTAATTCACGGTCAACTAATTCTGCAACAACCTTGCCATCAGCAAAGATAAGCACGCGGTTACAGATGTTTGCCAAGTCTTCATGCTCGGCAGAGGCCACGATGACTCCAGCACCCGCCCGCGCCGCATCCGAAATCTTGCCGAATATTGCGGCCTTACTGCCAACGTCTACACCTTGCGTTGGTTCGTGCAGTAGCAATACGTCTGGCTTAATTTGGATCCATTTTGCCAATAACGCTTTTTGCTGGTTACCACCTGAAAGTTTGCGAAGTTCGATTCCAGGCACTGGCGGATTCACATCAAAGCGGCGCAGTAACTCGCCCACATCTTTCTTTAATTTGTTTCGACGCAGTAGACCGCCAATAAAGTACTTTCTCAGAACTGGCATACCAAGGTTGTCCGTCAAAGTTGCTAGTAGCACACCACTTGCCCCAGTGCGATCTCCTGGAAGCAGTGCAACACCTTGATTCACAGCTTTTCTAGGGGTTAGATCTTCTTTTTCAAACTTCTTATTTTTTATGGTTATCGTGCCATCAGTATGTTCCAGCGCACCAATCAACGCGTACGGAACCTGATCATGTCCGGCGCCCATTAAGCCAGTCATTCCAAGTACTTCACCGCGACGAAGTGTGATGTTCAATTTCGAAATACTTCCAGCTGCCATGTTCTTCGTCGAAAGCACAATTTCTTTGGATGGTGATGGTACGTGATCTGGGTAGAACGCGTTTAACGACTGCCCCAAAATCATCGAGACTAAGTCAGCTTCCTTGGTTTCACGAGTGTTAACAGTTGCAACCTTACGACCGTCACGAAGAACCGAAATGCGGTCCGTTAAATTCAAAATTTCATCGGTGCGGTGACTGATGAAAACTACTCCAGTTCCTTGCCTTGTTACTTTCTTAACTGCATCAAAAAGTTTGTCTACTGATTCACTTGGCAAGTAAGCAGTTGGTTCATCCAGAACTAAAACGTGACCCTCAGGATTTGTTGCAATCTCTCGGATTGCCCGAGCAATCGCCACAATGGCGCGATCAACTGGTGGCAGCGCACCAACAGGAGTAAGTGGATCCCACTTCAATCCAAATTGGGATAACTGATATGCAACAGCACTTTTTTCATCTGCCCACGGGATCTTTGAAAGTCCGCGGCGGCGCCAAGTACCCAAGCGCAAGTTTTCTAAAATACTAAACGCTGGGACCAGTCCCAAGTCTTGGTGAACGAAAACCATGCCAAGTTGCGCAGCGTCATTACCGCGAAGTGGCAACTCCACATCTTCGCCGCGAAGTTTTAGTTGGGTGCCACGATCAGGGTCGTGGAATCCGCTCAGGACTTTAATCAAAGTGGATTTACCCGAGCCGTTACGGCCAACTAACCCATGAATTTCGCCCGGACGGACATCAAAATCTACGTGAACGAGAGCCCTAGTTGGTCCAAATGTTTTGGACAGATTAGTGAACTCAAGAACTGGGCTAATGCCACTGTCTACAGTCACAGTAATCTCCTGAGTATTTTTAATTCGATTTAATAATTTTTTCTTACAAGCGTTAAGTCTGACTATAAGAGTGTGACTGGTTGGAGTTATTTCTAACTCCAACCAGTCACAATTACTTACTAATTACATTGCTGTCCAGTACTTTGCGAACTCAGCTGCAAAGTCAATTCCGTACCAATTGACGGAATTTTCTACTGTGGCATCGATCGAAGCAATATTTGATTCGTCGAATACCTTGCAAGTGATGCCGTAGTTGCTAGGAACTGCATTACCTGTTAGCAGACGAAGGCCTGCATCAACTGTGGCGTATGAGAACCAGTCATTTGGACAACCAACATCCATCTTGAGTGCCGATACACCAAGTCCAGCAGCAACAGAAGGTGTCATGTTAAATGACGACTGAATTGCGGTTGAACCAGCAGCGGTTAGGCCGGCGCCAGTTGCAAAAGTCATGGCGTCATAAATTGGCATCAAGTGAGTAATGCTTGGATCTGCTGTAACAGCATTCTTTGCAACACCGTCAAGTGTTCCATCGAACCAAGTTGCAAGTGGTGCATCCTGGTAATCAACCATGGCGCTTGGGCAAATTTCTGCCACGCGAGCCTTGATTACTTCGATCATGATTGGGCTAGAAGCCTGTCCTTCAGATCCCCATACAACTGCGTTACCGGCGCCAGCACCAGTGATACAGAACCAGTCAGCCATCAAGCTTGCGGCGATTGTGTAGTCAAATGATGGGTCAGCAGCAATTCCTGCAGCCACTGCTACACCAGGTGCAGCAGTTTGGTTGGTTGTCATTACCGGAATGTCGCCCAAGTCAGCTAGTGGAATTAATGCAGCTGGTACAGCGTTGGTGATGATTAGATCAACCTTGTCCGTTACAGCCTGTGCGAAGAACTTAGGAAGTGGATCAATAATGCCACCTGCGTCGCTCTTCTGAGTAACAGTTACGCCCTGGGACTCAAGTCCTGCGGCGATCGTGTCGGTCCACTGCTTCAATACTGGAATCTGGTCGTTGATCGAAATCATTGCAACCCTCTTGCCAGATGCAGCCGAAACGTCAAACGCGTCCCCTGGGTATGCAAATGTTAGGGAAGCAGCAAGCGCAGCATCGTATGCTGCCTGTGCTACTGCCAAATTATCTGCAGCTGGGGCTGCTTCGGTAGGTGCTGCTTCTTCAGACGAGCTTGAGCAACCGCTCAAAACTAGTCCAGCAGCAAGTGCGGCGGCGATAAAGCCGAAACGCATTTTCTTTTGTGCTTGCATTAGACGTACCTTTCGTTGTTTTGATTCAGTCACTCGACCGCGACCGAAGGTTGGACGCCACTGTGGCTACAAGTACGCCTATAACAAGCGCGAGCCCATAGAACACATCTGTAATCCAAACCTCGAAACCCTTGAGCTGTAGGCCCGTGATTCCAGTTTCGAGGAAATATACTGCTACAACTGTGCCCCAGACGTTGAAACGTCCTGGCCTAATTGCAGTTGAACCAAGGAATGCTGCCGCGAACGCTGGCAGCACATAGGACTTACCAATGCTGGATTGCGCAGCGCCGGCAGTTGCCATCACCATCGAGCCCGCAAGTGCGGCCAAGGTGGAGCAAAGAATTAGTGAGTAGTAGCGATATGCATTAGTCCGAATACCAGCAAGGCGAGCGACTTCGCGACCCGCGCCCACAAAGTAAAGTTGTCGACCCACTGGAGTGTGCTCAAGCACGTACCAAGCAATGAAGGCGATTATCAACATAAACCAGAACGCGGCATAAAATCCAAAAATTCGAGTCTTTACTAATGCGACAAAAGAAAAGGTTTGCACACTGAGCGTGGTGTTTCCTGCGATACCACTGACAATGCCACCGAGCGCTGTACCAGTACCGAGCGTTACAACCAAAGAAGGTATTTTTGCCTTGACACTGAGCAGTCCATTTATAAAACCAAACAGCGCAGCAAATACAAGTGCGATCAAAATTGCAGCTGGAAGTGAGAAGCCGTGCACCGTTGCAAGCCAAGCTGGTATTGCCGCTCCAAGTGAAACAGCGCCACCAATTGATAAGTCAAATTCTCCAGCCGATAACGCAAATACTAAGCCGAGAGTAAGTAATACGGTGGCGGCTTTTTGATTCGCAATTGACGTTATGTTTTGACTGGTTGGAAAAACTTCTGGGAGTAAAAGGCTGAAGATTAAAAACAGAAAAATCCAAGCGACAAGAATTGCGTAAGCCTGAACTCGATAGCTACTTGAAACCGAAGCACTCGTGCGATCTTTGGAACTGCTGCGGCCCAACTTTAAGAATCGCATTGAAACAGTCTGTGACACGTGAACTTCCAATCCTTGCGTTACGGCTTCCCAAATAAAAGAGTTCCTTTGAGTGTAAGTCTGCGGGAAAAACGATGCTATCGCAGGATAAATCCGTAACTTTGTATACAACATTCAGATAACAAGCCCAGTTAAATCAGGCCTAAAACATAGGAAATCCCCTTGAAACAGGCGAAACAATCCATTTATGCCCGCATTTATTGATTTTTCGAAGAATTGACCAAAACGTGACATTCTTTGAATTTTGTATACCAAGTGAGCAAATCTCGATTAGTTTAGCCATATTCCAAAGCAGGAGGATCCTTGAAGGTCTCAGTCGTACAAAGTGGTAATTGCACGCAAGATGTCTCCGAAAACGTAGCGATGTTGCTCGAATTAGCAACGCAAGCGGCAGCCACCAATCCAGACCTGATTTTGTTGCCCGAATTAGCAACGACCCCCTACTTTGCCGCTGGCGACAAGAGTCCCAAGTACCGGGATTGGGCCGAGCCTGTTGTCGGCGGTGCGAGCACTGCAGCCTTTGCGCAATTCGCAAAAGCCAACAACACTGCGCTCGGTTTTGGCATGTATGAAATAGACAACGGCGTGCGCTACAACTCGCTTGTGATCCTTGATCGCAACGGTGACGTGGTGAATGGCAAAACTCATGACGGCAATACCTATCCCGCATTTCGTAAACTAACTGCGCCTTCAGTACATATGCCGACCCTTGATGTGCATGAAGATGAATACTGCGCTGCCGGTCCCGGACCAATGAACTTTGATGTTGATGGTGTTTCATGTGGCGCGTTGATTTGTTATGACCGCGCGTTCTCCGAACCATGGCTTGCTAATCGCGCACTTGGCGCGGACGTTGTTTTGCTTCCAGTGTCGTCTCTAGGTTGGCGGGAATCATTATTCATTGATGACTTACGACTACGCGCAATGGAGACTGGTGTCTTTGTAATTGCCTCCAACCGCTCGGGCGAAGAAACCTGTGGTGGTAAGACGCACGACTTCTTTGGTCGCTCTTGCATCATTGCCCCAACTGGCGAAGTCTTGGCGCAAGCTGGTGGGCATAATTATCCAGAAATTATTCATGCCGAATTAGACATGTCGTTATTGGCTAAGGCTCGCAAAGATTGGCCAGTCTGGACAGATCGTCGCCCCGAACTCTATTCCTGGATGTGGAAGTAAAGCTCTTACTTAATAATTCCACGGGAACGTAAGTCAGCTAATTTTGCTGCGTCGTAACCAAGTAGTTCGCCATAAACTTCATCGGTGTGTTCACCATGTCCTGGTCCGCTCCACCTAATCGAAGGCTTGGTGTCCGAGAAAAACGGAAAAATGTTTTGCATTGGGAATTCGCCAACGCCGGGCACATCAACATTGATAATGGATTCGCGCGCTTGGATGTGGGGATCAGCCAGCATGTCTTTGGCGGTGTAAACCAAACCGTGCGGAACTTCTTCTTCAATCAAATGGTTGATCAAATCCTTCATTTCCCACGTGCGGCTCCATTCGCCAATCATGGCGTCTAGCTCGGCAGTGTTATCGCCACGGGAAATATGGGTTGCATACTTTGGATCATTAGCAAGTTCTGGTTTACCCATGGCGTGAGCAAGTCGCTTAAATACTGTGTCCATGTTTGCTGCGATCAACAGCATTTCGCCAGATTTAGTTGGATAGACATTGCTTGGGGTGATCTTCGGCAGGACCGAACCGGTGCGTTCGCGCTGGTATCCACCAATAGCCCACTCTGGGATCAATGATTCCATGTAGGCCATAACTGATTCGTAAATTGAAGCGTCGATAACTTGACCCTTGCCAGTTTTTTCTTTCGAGTGCAGGGCAGCTAATGCGCCAAGTGTTGCAAACGTCGCAGCTAAAGAATCGCCAAGTGAAATACCTGCGCGAGCTGGCATGCGATCTGGTTCACCGATCACATATCGCAGACCACCCATGGCCTCACCTACCGAGGCATAACCTGGACGCGGCGCGTAAGG
>DJBM01000140.1:4101-6413 GCA_002430405.1 Actinobacteria bacterium UBA5976 | reverse complement strand
TCTAATGTTCCTGGCCGGAAGTTTTCTAGCAACATGTCAGATTGTGCGACAAGCTCCTTAACAATTTGTTGACCTTCTGGAGTGCGCAAATCTGCAGTCACACATTTCTTGTTACGTCCGGCAATTGGCCACCATAGTGACTTGCCATGAGCTTTCTCTTGACCCCAATCGCGCAGTGGATCCCCGCGTAGTGGATCTTCAATCTTGATAACTTCAGCGCCGTAGTCGCCCAAAAGTTGGCCACAGTATGGACCAGCAAGTAACTGACCTAATTCAACAAGTCTTAGATCGCTAAGTGGTCCAGTCACAGTTAAGTCCTTTGGTTGCAGTCAGCGCTTTTACGCATTCCTCTATTTGTATACAAAGATGGTCTAGCGCGCCACCACATTTCCAGAAAAACCCGATAATTTAGGCAATCCGAGATTTCAATTCAGGTGGACTTGTATACCATCTCAGGCAAGAATAGCCGTATGACCTCCACCATGCCTATGCCGCGCAATGACATTGACCTGATCGAGGTTTCCCCGCGAGATGGACTTCAGAACGAAAAGATCCCAATGACGGTAGCGCAGCGCATTGATTTGATCACGCAATTGGCCGATGCCGGCGCCAAGCGCATCGAAGCTGTGGCATTTGTGCACCCAACCCGGGTGCCCCAAATGGCAAATGCCGAAGAAGTTATGGGCGGCTTACCCAGAGACAATGGGGTTTCCTATTCGGGTTTGATACTGAATCGCAAGGGTCTAGATCGCGCACTTGAAAGCAAAGTTGATGAAGTTCACTTAGTAATTCCAGGCACCGACGAAATGAGTTTGGCTAACCAAAATGTAACTGTGGCCGAAATGTTAGTTCTGGCAAAAGAAGTTTCTGATGTTTGTCAGCAAGAAAGTATTCCACTCACTATGACGGTTGCGGTTGCATTCGGTTGCCCATTTGCCGGCGAGGTTTCAACAGAACAAGTCGCGCGAGTACTTGATGGCATGGTTGGACTACACCTTGCTGAAGTAGGACTGGCCGACACAATTGGGGTTGGTGTGCCATGGCAAGTTCGGGCACTAACTGCCGCAGTGAAAGAACGCTTTCCAGATGTAGCAACTCGACTTCATCTCCATAACACTCGTAATAGCGGCTATGCCAATGCCTTGGCAGGACTTGAAGCAGGTGTCGTTGGTTTTGATAGCAGCGTTGGCGGCTTTGGCGGTTGCCCATTTGCGCCTAACGCAACAGGAAACATTGCAACTGAGGATTTGAATTATATGTTGCAGCGCTCAGGCGTTGTAACAGGGCTAAATCATGACGCCTTGGTAAGTACGGCAACTTGGTTAGCTGGAGCACTCGAAAAAGATGCACCTGGATTATTAGGTCGCGCCGGACAATTCCCATCTCCAAAATCAGAATAAAGGAAAACCAATGACCAAGATCGCAGTCGTTTATTACTCATCAACTGGCAACATTGCGGCAATGGCGAATGCCATTGGTGAAGGTGCGCAAAGTGTTGGCGCAGAAGTTCGCGTTCGTCAGGTTGCTGAAACTGCGCCAGCTGAAGCTATTGCTAGCAATCAAAAATGGCAAGATCATTTTGATGCGATGCGCAATGAACCTATTGCCACTCTGGAAGATCTGGAATGGGCTGATGGCATCGCACTTGGCAGTCCAACTCGCTTTGGCGGGCCCGCATCGCAACTAAAAGCATTTCTTGATACAACTGGCGGCCTTTGGTTTAAGGGCGCATTAGTTAACACTGTTGGCACCGCATTCACCACGGCTTCAACGGCGCACGGTGGCTTGGAGTCAACAACACTTGCAATTAATAATCACTTCTACCATTGGGGTTCCTTGATCATGCCACTTGGTTATGGCGATGCGCACGTAAGCAAAGTAACGGGAAATCCTTACGGCGCTTCCCACTTTTCTCGCAAGGGCGCACGTCCAGATGAGGATGCGCTCAAAGCTTGTTTCATTCAAGGTCGCCAACTTGCCCAAGTTTCTAGTTGGGTCGCAGCCGGAAAGTCAGGTAATTAAAAATGACAATTAACATTCTTGCCATAGGTGGCAGCACTCGCCCAGGCTCATCAAGTGAACAAGCACTTCGCGTAGCTGGACGCGGCGCAGAAGGTGCTGGCGCCAAGGTCACTTACATCACGGGCCGGGACTTAATGTTTCCGATTTATGACACTGAAACTCCAGATCGCACCGAAAGCGCGCAAAAGTTTCTGGCAGCAATTGCGGCAACAGATGGACTAATCATTAGTACCCCTGGGTACCACGGCGGAATGTCCGGCATGATTAAAAATGCTTTGGATTACATCGAA
>DJBM01000140.1:0-4047 GCA_002430405.1 Actinobacteria bacterium UBA5976 | reverse complement strand
TCGAAGACTTACGCGAGGGTCCACGGGTTTATTTAGATGGCATGGCAGTTGGTTGTATCTCTGTTGCATATGGCTGGCAAGCAACAGCCACCACATTGCTGCAAACCCGAGTTGTGGCTCATGCCTTGCGCGCTTGGCCGACGCCACTTGGCGCAACCGTTAATGCTTCAATTACAAAGTTTTCAGCAGATGGAACCACAGATGATGAAAGTGTTCGCACTACTCTGGAAACAGTGGGACGTCAGGTTGAACAATTTGCAACTTGGTCTCGCAAATAGCCGCTAGCTTTCGGGAGCAAAAAAATGGCAAAGATCGCATCTACCGTTTACGAACAGATCCGAACTGCCATTCTCAGTGGTGAGCTTTCTAATTCTGAGCGATTGGTTGAAGAAGACCTCGCCGTTAGTTTAGGTATTTCTCGCACCCCAGTTCGAGAAGCACTTCGCCGACTTGCAGCCGAGGGACTAGTAGATGTTTCGCCAAACCGCGGAGCGCGCGTTGCCGAGTGGGACGCGGATGACTTGAGAGAAATTTTTGACTTGCGTTCAATTCTGGAATCACATGCTTGCGAATTAGCGACTCCTCGGGCATCAGCTGCCGAGATCGCATTTCTAGAAAATATCTGTGACGAAATGGAAGCCCTGGCCAAAACAGAACTTTCTTCAGAGCAAAGACTTCCCGCGCTGGCGGCAAAGAATCGGATATTTCACGGCAAGATTATTGAGATCTCCAATTCTTCCCGACTTGGATTATTGATTGAAACTTTGATCCATGTGCCCATTGTGATGCAGACTTACAAGGTCTACTCCCCGCAGGCACTTGAGCGGAGCTTGCGCCATCACCGTGAAATCGTAACTGCAATGAAAGCTGGCGATGAAGTTTGGGCAGCAAATGTGATGCGCGCGCACGTATTGGCGGCCCGCGAAGAAGTTCTTGGTCGCAACGAAGCTGATTAGCAGCAGCACTAAGCAATTACTTTTAAACAAACCAATGGCCACCCGCGTTTGCGAGTGGCCATTGGTTTGTTAGAACTATTACTTACCAGCGCGAGTCTTCATAAGCGGCTGCACCTTTGTACCAAAGATGTCCATACCTGTAATGAAGTCATCAAATGTCAACATGACACCCTTGACGCCTGGAACTGTGTCAACCTCATCAAGCATGCGAGCAACTGAGGCATATGAGCCAACAAGTGTTCCCATGTTGAAGTTGATTGCGCCTTCTGGAAGTGCGATGTTTGCAGCGGTACCGCTACCATCTGCATTTACGTCTGCAGCAGCCTGGCCAGCCATCCATGACAATGCGCCAGCGTCTGCGCCAGCGTTGTAATGCTTCCACTTAGCCATGGCCTTTTCATCTGTCTCGTCCATGATGACCATGAAAAGAACCATTGCGCCAACGTCGCGGCCGGTTTCTTTGGTGGCACGCACAAGTTGTTCGGCGCTTGGTGAGAATGCCTTTGGAGTATTTACACCGGTTCCCAAAATGAATTGGTAGTCGCCGTATTCAGCACAGAAACGCATACCACGCTCGGATTGACCAGCAGCAACAAGTGGGATCTTTGCCGATGGCTTAGGCAACATTACGCAGTCATCCATCTTGAAGAATTGGCCCTTGAAGTCGCTGGATCCCTTTGTCCAAAGATCCTGCATTACTCGCACGTACTCTTCCGAGTATTCATAGCGGTAGCCGAAGTACTCATCTCCTGGCCACAAGCCCATTTGATCGTATTCGCCCTTGGCCCAACCAGAAACAATGTTTACGCCAAATCGTCCTGGTGCAATTGAATCAATGGTTGTGGTCATGCGAGCAATAAGTGCCGGTGGCAAAGTCAAAACTGCAACTGATGCAAACAGCTTAATTTTTTCGGTACGCGCAGCAAGAGCTGCCATCAAAGTGAAGGACTCAAGGTTGTAATCCCAGAATTCACTCTGTCCGCCGAAGCCACGGAGTTTGATCATGGATAACGCAAATTCAAAGCCATACTTTTCAGCGCGCTCAACACATTCAAGGTTCAAGTCAAATGATGGCTTGTATTGTGGCGAAGTGGTTGAGATGAGCCAACCGTTGTTGCCAATTGGTAAAAATACTCCGAGATCCACAGGGGAACTCCTTCCGGTTTAAATCGCAATAAAGACTGCAAGAACACAAATTCCAGCAATGCGTTTCCCTGAAACTTAGCCCGAAAACCAAAATTTGTCATAATAAATAAACAGTTTGTGTCCAAAAAGAACATTTTTTATGGCAGTTATTGGGTTTTTTCGCCAAAAATCCTAACTTTGTATACATTTAAGGTACTAATCCTTAAAAACTTGGAGCTATTATGCCTACCTTCGATGTGAATGGCCATTCAATGTATTACGAAATTTCGGGAATTCCTGGGGCCGACAAAGCAGTTGTAATGGGTGGCTGGGGCACATTTTGTCACGGCAAACAAAAGGATGCGCCGCGTTACTTATTTGAAACGTATGAAGTTTTAACTTTTGACTACCGCGGCATGCGCGATAGCACCGATGACTACACGCAAGAAGCAACTATGCGTTTATTCGCAGATGACTTAGCAAAGTTAATTGATCACATTGGTTGGACCAATGTTCACATCGTTGGCATGGTTGGAATGGGAGCCTGCATTGGTCAAGAACTCGCCTTTGCACGGCCAGACCTTGCTCGCTCATTAGTAATGACGGGCACCTGGGCATTTGCCGACCCTGTCATGGTTGACCAATTAGACAGCATGACGACAGTGCACCAAGAGTCTGGCTTCTATGCGTTTCAAAAGTTTGTTGCATCATTTTCCTTTCCGGGAGATTTCTACAACGAAAATCGCGATCGCCTTCTCGGTGACAATGGCACCTGGGCTGATCTAAATGGCAACCTTGCAGCGCACGAACGTTACGTCCATGCTTGCAATAACCACGACTCCCGCGAGCGTTTGCCCCATATCAAGACACCATCACTCGTTTTGCATGCGCTATTGGATTCGATTACTACTGCGCGTCACACTCAGCTAATTGAAGATTTGATTCCAAACTGCATTGGCGTCACTTGGCCAGATGCTGCGCACGTTGTAGCAGGTAAAGAACAACGAATGCGCTTTGATGCACTTTTGAAAGATTTCCTCGAAGCAAATTAATCTCCAATTAAAGTAGCTTGTAAAGCGTTCCTGCATGTGATGGCTCGTTTCACGAGTTCTCGGGTAATCCGAGATACTTGGTGAACGATGCGAAACAATAAACCGCTATTTGCCATGATGGCCTCCATGGTCGCTTGGGGAGTTGGCAACCCAATTGGCGACATAGCCGTTGAACATATGAGTCCTATCGCAGTATTTGTTATTGAAATGATTTGTGGGCTCTTGATTCTGGTCGCAGGTGCATTATTCATCCCAGCACTTCGGCGGGCAATCAAACACATACCGTGGCGTATCGCGATTCCATTTGGCTTGCTCCAGCCCGGCTTGGCATATCTATCGGGCAATATCGGTTGGCAATATGGATCGGTAACAACTGGCGCAATTTTGATGTCTAGCGAAGTTATTTTCCTGGCTCTGGGTGGCGCAATATTCTTGCGCGAGAAATTATCACTGTGGGCAGTGCTTGCATTGTTGGTTGGAGTATCCGGGGCAATCATTGTTGGAATTGCTGGGCAAACCAGCAACCCGGAAACTGCAGGTGTGCAACTGATAATTCTTGGGGCATCTATCTCTGCGGGTCTCATTGGCGCGTTAGCTTTCTTGGGCGTTGGACTAGCGGGCGCAATCTATGGTTTGTTAATGCGCCGGCTAAATTCGCAGGTGAATATAATTTCGTTAACAGTCGGGCAAATGACCTCAGCAAGTGCGTTTTCAATCGTGATGCTTGCGGCTACAAATACCGAAATTCCAACCCCCGTTGGTGTTGGAAACTACTTTTATGTCGCAGTCTTAGCAGGCATAGTTGGGACTTCTTTACCATTCTTACTATTTAATTACGCGGCCCCGAAACTAACCACCAAGCAAACTGCCATCACGCTGAATCTAATTCCTGTTGTTGCCATCCTTTTTGGTGC
>DJBM01000145.1:10106-22573 GCA_002430405.1 Actinobacteria bacterium UBA5976 | reverse complement strand
GCTCGATTTTCGCAGCCTCAAGAGATATGAGTCCAACTAGATCTGGAACTCCAGTTTGATTTTTACCAGCTGAGACAATGACATTAACGGCCTGTCCCACCTCGAGCAATTCTCCAGATGCCGGATCTTGGCCAATTATCTGATCTTTCGGTACATCATTATCTGCTTGTGGGGTCTGTTCGCCAAGGATCAATCCCACATTTACTAAGGCAGCGCTGGCTTCATCAACTGTCTTGCCCTTTAGATTAGGTACCGTCACAGTGTTGGCACCTGCAGGAAAGAGCTGACCACCGATAAAAAATAGCGATACAGCGGCAAAAATTGTTGCCGCAGAAACAGCTACCCATTTAATTCCACTTGCATTCTTTTTTGGCTTAGTCGGAAGTTGGACGCCACCAGATTGAAATATTGGCAGTGCAGTCGTTGCATAGTTGGCTGGATCTTGATTCATAGTTATCGGCGTACGCGCTGTAATAGGCATACCGGCAATTGCTCGTTCTACATCGGAGCGCATATCAGCTGCGCTTTGGTATCTAGCGTTTGGATCTTTAGCCAATGCCGATAATGAAATCGCATCAAGTGTGGAAGGAATTGATGGATCGATTGATGACGGAGCTTTTGCTGGCTCATTAACATGCTGATAGGCAATCGAAACTGGCGAGTCACCATTAAAAGGGGGTTTACCAACAAGCAATTCATAAAGCACGCAACCAGTGGAATAGATATCACTTCTGGCGTCAACAATCTCACCACGCGCTTGCTCTGGAGATAGATATTGCGCAGTACCCATAACGGCGCTGGTAGCGGTTACAGATGTTTCGGCATCACTCATAGCTCGGGCGATTCCAAAATCCATCACTTTTGCGTCACCAAATGCGTTGATCATAATGTTGGCAGGCTTAATGTCTCGATGCACAATGCCATGGCGATGTGAATAATCCAAGGCAGCTAGTACACCAGCTACAACTTCAAGTGCGCGCTCGGGCAAAATCCGTGGGCCATTGGTGAGCATTTGACGTAGCGTAACGCCGTCGACAAATTCCATAACAATAAATGGAACATTGACTTGAGTTAAACCATCATCAATTAAATCTTCACCGGTATCGTAAATGGCCACAATGTTTGGATGGTTAAGTCCAGCAGCGGACCGCGCTTCGCGGCGGAAGCGCTCTTGAAACAAGGGGTCTTGAGCTAAGTCTGGACGCAGTACTTTAATGGCAACTTTGCGATTTAACCTTCGATCTGTTCCTTCATAAACCTCCGCCATGCCGCCACGACCGATAACTTGGCCAACGGTATAACGATCACCGAGTTGAGTGAAGGTGCTCACTTAAGATCTCCTGTACATAATTCAAATCGCATTGTGAGTCTATTCTTACCTATTGTTTTAGTATGGCTCGCATCACGGCGGTAGCAATTGGCGCTGCTAGCGCGTTGCCACTTACTTCAGTAGCGCCACCACCATTTTGTAGCACAACTGCGATAGCAATTTTGGCTCCTTCGGCGGGTGCTATGCCAACAAACCAAGCATGGGCAGGGTCACCTGGAACGTTTTCTGCCGTTCCCGTTTTACCACCAACAGCAATTCCAGAAATTCTAGCCCTAGAGGCAGTGCCATTTTCAACCACACCAACCATCATATCCCGCAAAATTTTTGCATTTTCGGATTTCATCGCTCGACCAAATGCAACTGGATTAGTGCTTTGAAGTACCGTTAAATCTGTTCCGAGTAACTGGCTGACTAAGTAAGGCTTCATGACAACTCCGTCATTTGCTATTCCTGCAGCAACTAGCGCCATTTGGAGTGCGCTTGCCCGGACATCAAATTGTCCAATTGCGCTCATGGCAGTTTGTGGTTGATTTGGATCAATGGGAAAGCGACTAATTGCTGCTGACATAGGTACATCAAATTGTGACTCAAAGCCAAACTTCTTGGCTTGATCACCAATCGCGTTGGCACCAATCTCCATACCCAGCCAAGCAAACGCAGTATTGCAAGAGATTTCTAAAGCCTGCTGCAATGTGGTTATGTCATCGGGGCCACATGATTTGTCATTCCAGTTCCCGAGTTGAACATCTGTACCTGGCAAATTAATTTCTTTAGGACCAGGAAGTTGTGTTGCTGCGGTGTAACGCCCAGACTCCAAAGCTGCAGCAGCAGTTACTAACTTGAATGTTGATCCGGGGGGCAAAGTCATAGCTAAGGGTCGATTTAGCATCGGTTGCTCGGGATCGGCATCTAGTTCTTCATAATTCATTTGGATTTCTGCAGCATCATGACTTGATAACAAATTTGGATCAAAAGATGGTGAGCTGGCTAGCGCTAAGATCGCGCCAGTTGTTGGATCAATTGCAACTACTGCGCCCGTTCTTCCATTAAGCGCCTTCATCGCAGCAGTTTGGGCTGCTGGATCAATAGTTAATCTAACAGCGCCACCTTTTGGTTCACGATTAGCGAAAAGTTGTTGAAGTCGATCCACAAAGAAGCGACTGTCATTACCAGCTAAAACATCATTTGATTCGTCTTCGATTCCTGTTGCGCCGTACAGAACTGAATAAAAACCTGTGATCGGCGCAAAGATTGATTCGTCTGGATAACTTCTTAGGTACTTGAGTGCGTCGAGTGTCGGGGTTGATTCGGCAATTGATTGCGATCCAAGCAAAATAGGACCACGTTCGCGCGAGTACTCAGTTAGGATCACACGTTGATTGCCAGGCTGCCCACGCAATTCGCGAGCATTAAAAACTTGGATGTAAGAAATGTTAATAATCAGTGCAAGCAGTAAAAAAATAATTACGGCAGTAACGCGATTTATTTGCCTAATCATTTGGTATCAACATTTTGTCGTAAAACCAATTGAGCATCAGATATTTCTGGTGCGCGCGCAGCATTTGAAATTCGAATCAGAATCCCAATGATTATGTAGTTTGCTACCAGCGAAGATCCACCATACGACAAAAACGGTGTTGTTAGCCCGGTCAGTGGCACCAGTCGGGTGACGCCACCGATAACTATAAAAGTTTGAAGTCCAATAACGGTTGTTAGCCCAATTGCGAATAGATTTCCGAATGGATCACGTGTTGCAACCGCGGCGCGAGCACCACGCTCGATAATAATTGCAAAAAGTAACAAGATTGCAATCAGCCCCATCAGCCCTAGTTCTTCCCCTAGAGCCGAAGTTATAAAGTCAGTTTTTGCAAATGGCACAAGCTGTGGGTAGCCCTGACCCCAACCGGTTCCAAAAATTCCACCATTTGCCAAGCCATAAAGTGATTGTGTGATCTGATAACCATTTCCGTTGGCATCATCAAAGGGCCGCAGCCAGACGTCAAATCGAATTTGCACATGGCCGAATTGTCGATAAGCCAAAGTTCCACCAAAAGCTAAAAGCAAAGCACTGATTACAACCCAAGAGCGGCGACCCGTTGCGACGTAGAGCATCACCGTAAATAGACCAAAAAGTAAAAGTGAAGTACCCAGATCGCGTTCCAATATCAAAACTAAAAGAGCCACTAACCAAACCAGTAATAACGGTCCAACATCTTTTCCGCGCGGGATTCCAATACCAAAGATCTTTTTTTGAACAAGAGCTAGTGAATGACGGCGACCAACTAAGAACCCAGCAAAGAATAGAGTAAGGGCAACTTTTGCTAACTCACCAGGCTGAAAAGTTAAACCAAGGATACTAATCCAAAGTTGCGCACCATTCACTTCGTTACCAATAACGGGAAGAAGTGGTAAAAACAAAAACACTATTCCGGCAAAGCCAGCCGTGAAAGTAAATCTCTGCAATCTTCTATGGTCGTTAACGAAAGTAAGCACAACTATGAAAGCAATTAGTCCAACTAACATCCATGTCAACTGTAGATAAACATCTGGAGTGGGAGGCGGACTCCCGTTACTTGCAGCGCGCTGTGCCGCCGCCGCATCAAGTCGATGAATCATTGCCAGACCCAGCATGTTCAATGCCGCGACACTTGGTAACAAAAGTGGATCGGCGTATGGTGCCTGCCATCTAACAACCCCATGAGTTATCAGCAACAAAACACCTGCGCTTACTAGCGAGGTCCAACCGCCCAAGGAAGAGGCAGCTGTTGATGCATCCACCAAAATCCAGGCAAAAACCCCAATTAGCCAAGCACCAATTAATAACGCAAGTTCGGCTGAGCGACGATTTGAAACGCGATAGCGGATCAAGTTCGTACTCAAGGTGTCACCTCAGGGCACCCCGGTGAACTTGGAATTAACTCACAAGAGTCAGCACTTTTTTGGAGTCTGGCTACAGCTGCTTGGGCAGCTAATAAATTTGGAGAATCGAAAGTTTGGTAAACCTGCTCAAATTCATATTCTGGTAATTGCGAAACCGACAAAGTGGAAACTTCAACAAGTCGATACATGCCACCAGCAGGAATACCTTGAAAGATCGCAACTACCTTGTTCTGGGTGTAAACGCCAACAAACCATTGATTTGAAAGCCACCACAATACTCCGGCAATAAAAATTGTGATTATTCCGAGGGTTGTAAAGACAGGAACCAGCCAACGGCCTTTCTGATTAACTGAAAGTGACAAAGAAGTAGGTTTCGGTGAATCTCCTTCTTCTGGAAAATCTACTGCTGGCAATCTTGACTGGTTACCTGCATCTGCGGCAGAACCAATCAATACTGGATCTACTTCGATACTGCCATTGACAACATCAGCTACGACCACAGTTATGTTGTCAGGCGCCCCTGCCGACATAGCCGCATCAATTAACAACGTGACAGCGTGAGTTAAATCTTTTGCTGAAAGACAATGGGCAATTGTTTTGGAATCAATAACGCCACATAATCCGTCACTGCAAAGTAGATAGCGATCACCTGCCCAAGTTTCTCTCACTGATAAGTCAACTTCAACAGCATGAATTCCATCGATAGCGCGCATCATAAGGTTTCGCTTGGGGTGAACCGCAGCCTGTGCCGGCGTAATCTCACCGGAATCTACCAAAGTTTGTACGAACGTGTGATCCTTTGTCATCTGCTGTAATTCATTCCCGCGAAACAAATAGGCACGCGAGTCTCCAACATGCGCCATAGCAATTCGGTCTTCCCGAAGTGCAACCACAGTCATAGTGGTTCCCATTCCGGCAAGATCACGATTTGCAGCAACAACATCAGCAATGTATTCACCAGAAGTAATAACAGCTTCCGCAAGTTGAGTTAAAACTTCGTCTGCCCCAGCGGATTTTGCAGCGGCTGAAACAATTGCAGCAATCGTAGCTGCGCTGGCGAGTTCCCCTGCCTCATGCCCACCCATGCCATCTGCTACCACCAAAAGATCAGTTGCTGCATAGCCCGCATCTTCATTATTGCGACGCACGCGACCGATTTCTGAGCGGGCAGCGAATCGCAGACTTAAACCACTCATGAGCCGAGTTCCATGCTGGTTCGACCAATACGTAGCTGTGTGCCAGGTCGTAATACCGTTGGCGATGAAATTCGAGTGCGATCAATCCAAGTACCATTTGTGGAACCCAAGTCTTCAACGATCCAATGATTTCCATTTGGAGTTAATTGAGCATGTCGCGTACTTACGAAATCGTCCTCTAACACAATGGTGGAATCTGGTGCCCGCCCAATTAAAATTGGTGATGTACCAAGTGGCAGCACGGTTCCGGTTAATGCGCCTTCCACGATAACAAGTTTGGTCGAGGTTTTCCGAGAGCGAAGAGTCGGCCGTTGGCTTGGTTGATTTATTGAGCGTGCAGAAGTAAGTGGCTTCGCATCACGTGGTGCTTGCAGATCTCGACGTAGCACTGACACGACAGTAAGCACAAACCACCAAAGTGCTACTAGAAAACTAATTCGCAAAATACTCAGCAATAGTTCAGACATGTGACAGCCACTGACTCTTATAAGTAAGGGTTATGTTTCCAATTTTAATTATTGATCCATCACGCACGACTGTCTCTGTGGCGCGAATGCCATCGACTAAGGTGCCATTTGTTGACCCTAAATCTCTAACGACAACATCAGATCCGAGAACAATTGCGCAATGCAACCTGCTCACACTTGCGTCATCAATTTGAATGTCGGCTCCATCACCGCGCCCAACATTTGAAACAGATTTTGTGATTTTGAATTCTTCGCCACTTATGGAAACTAAACACGGACTCGCGGCCATTGCAAAGCTAGACATAGGAACTTGCGGCGTTATGTCTGGATCCAAAGACACTGCCTCAGGTGTGTCATGCGGCTTTGTGGCCGCTGCGCTGCGGATTCGAAATACGCCAGTCTCTAAAACAGAACCAAGGTCAAATGTGATGTGGGACGAGTCAACAGTCGTGTAGCGCTGTTCATTGCTGTATTGGTCTGCCAAGGCAGTTAGTTCCGCACAAAGGGTTTCAAAATATGGGGTTAGGCGATCATAATCAACGGACCCAAGTTCAATGATAAAAATATTGGGAACCACAGTCTGCCCAGTTACAGTTACAGTTTCAGCTCGATTGTCGATTTCCTGCTGTAATGCTGCGCCAAGCTCCACTGGCTGCACTTCGGACTTAAAGGCCTTTGAAAATGAGCCATTTACGATTCGGTCCAAGCGTTGTTCAAGGTTCTCAAGCAAACCCATTGTGACTCCTTGGATGTTCACTAAATGTCGGAAATTACCGGTAGCAACCTAAGTCAATTCTACGTGGCACTAGCAGACCCAAGGAATTTCAAGGATATTTGACTTTTTCCTGTTTTGAACTCGAGATTACTAACTGGCTTAAGGTTGAGGACATGGGGAAAACGGGACCAAGCAGTGGAAAGCGCAGAACCCAAAAAGCACCTGGGCACTCATTATTTACTGACCTACGGAAAAGTAAATTAATGACAATTCCAATAGTTCTTGTGATTGTGGCATTAGTTGCGGTGCCGGCTGCGTCGAACTGGATACCTGAGCGTAACCAAGTTATTCCGACAATCAGCCCAGCCCCAACACTTGTAATTGCCAAGCCAGTATTGCCGACCGAGTCGGCAAAAGTTGATTCAGTGCCCAGTCTGACATTTGCTTCCTTGAACGTTACGAAGGCCAACAGCACTTCAATTCCGGCATGGTCAAAGCGCAGGGACGCCATCGGTCGAACAATAAACGAATCAAATTCAGATGTGATTGGTCTGCAGGAAGCAACCTCAATCAAAGTAAACGGCGCCAATAACGAACGCATGACACAGCTGCGCGATATTCAGCAATTAGCGGTTGCGGGTGGTTACGTCGGCACAAATGTTGGAGTGGATACATGTGAACCAAATACCTGCATTCACTCTGCACATATCTTGTACAAGCAAGAAAAAGTTAAGCAGCTGGAATTTCTAAATGATCTGCCTTCGGCTGGCCAAGGTCGGTTATCAGAAATTGTTGATGGACTGAAGTATGCAAAAAATCGAGAGTTCGCCTGGACTTACCTTGAAGGCTTGAATGGAAGTGGAGCTTTCCTAACTATCAGTGTCCATTTAAATAATGAGACCAATAGCGTGGGTAAGATAGATCGTGAATTAGTAGGTCGCGCCATAACAACGTGGGCTGAAGAGTTAAATGCAAAAAGTGGATTTGATGGGATACCAATAATTTTAGTTGGTGACTTTAATTCCTATGATGATCGTGAGCCCAAAGGTATGTTGTTTGAATTAGCAAAGTCTGGCTGGTTAGATTCGTTTGATGCGCCAACTAATGAATATAAATTCTTTGGTGATGCCTACACCGCTTCTTACACTAAAAATAATAGATCTGGTTGGCCAAAGCGCCCAATTACTTCGAGTGACCCAGTGCGAATCGATTACATAATGTACAAAGGCGAGGGCTTAAATGCAGATGCGTATCAGGTTGCGTTGCGCCTAAAGGAAGATGGAACTTTTGATAATTATTATCGAGGTTCCGATCACATGATGGTGCAAGCAATTTTGAGATTTGATCCTGTGGCGCCTTAAACAGTAAAAGCCGTAATGAGTAGCCCCATAATTATTATTCCTACTAGTGAAGCGCCCAATTTAGTAACTAATAAATTTTTAACTGCAGCAATGTAAGTACCGATAATTAGCACTAGTCCAAACATCCAAAGTGGCGCCCCTACTATGAATGAATTTTGATAACGCCAATTAATTAGTCCAATCGCAATTAGCAAATAGCCAGCCCAACGCATGTTCATCACTAAAGTTTCCATAGTTCCACATTAGCGAGCGCAATCTAAATTCTGTGGTAACGAAGCCCGTGCTCAAGTTTCGGATTTGCACTTGCCCGTTCTGAATACGTAGAGGACTATTGAAGTATGTCTAAACCCGCTTCAATCTACGATCTAGAATTCACCAATAACCGTGGCGATCTTGTCTCACTCGCCGACTATTCTGGCAAGCCAATTTTGATTGTGAACACCGCAAGCAATTGTGGCTTTACGCCACAATATGAAGGTTTGCAAAAACTTAATGAGGAGTTTCGGGAACAAGGGCTTATTGTTCTTGGATTTCCCTGCGATCAGTTCGCACACCAGGAACCAGGAAATGATCAAGACATTGATGAATTCTGCAAAGTAAATTTTGGGGTAGATTTTCCACTTTCGCAAAAAGTAAATGTAAATGGTAGGAATGCCCATCCAATCCTTAAGTTCTTAAAGAGCAATTCAAAGAGTTTGTTGGGTGGCGCAGTGAAGTGGAACTTTACTAAGTTCTTGATTTCTCCGGATGGACAGTCCATAAAGCGTTACAGCCCAAGTACTACCCCAGAGAGTATTCGAACTGACGTGCTAGAGATTCTTCCTAGTTAACTTAGGTTGCATTACTGAAATTCTGACCAGGACACTTGATCCAACAATTGAAAGCAAAACTGCGAGCAGAATCGCGGTAAATTGATCTGGGCTAATTGCCTTAGCAGAAAGACCTGCGGCGCCTAGTACGAAGGAAAATTCTCCCATCTGGCTCAGCCCGATCGAATGTTGTAGCGCACGAGATTTAATTTTGCTGAATTTAACAATTAAATATGTTGGAAATGTCTTTAGGGCAACCATCAAGAGCAATAACATCAACGCAAATGGTAGCGCTGCTAATACTTGACTTGGCTGAATCAAGCTGCCGATCAAGACAAAGAATAGAACCGCAAATAGATCACGAAACGGTAAGAGCACTCTTCTAACTTCATCAGTATCTTCACCCGATTTAATTGCCAAGCCAGCAACGAATGCCGCGAGTGCCATCGGGATACCGAACACAATTGCTCCAAGAGCTGCCAGAACCAGTCCAATAGCAACCGAGTAGATCAAAAATAGATCAGGTGTGGTTCGCATTCGGCTAAGTAAACTGGGAAGCAGTCGCGCCGATACATAAGCAATTAGTCCAAAACCAATTAGCCCACCAAGAGCAAGTGGCAAAGATCTATCATCGTTACCAAAGAACACCAAAATTAATGAAGCAATAGCCACGCCAAGTATGTCTTGCAAGACACTCCAAGCGAGTAATGCCTCCTCCGTTTCCACATCGGTAGTTCTGCGCCCACTTCGAGTGATGTTTACGATAACCACACTTGAAGACATGGCAATTGCCAGCGCTAATAAAAGTGCGCCGAAAATTGGAACATCAAGGAAAATAAATATCGGAGTTCCAATTAACATGCCAATTAAAAGTTGCAGTGGTGAACCCCACAATAAAGCTGATTGCTCCCTACTCAATTTTGGAAGATTAATCTCAATTCCAACTTCGAAAAGCAATAGAACCACACCAATTTCAGCAAGCAAGGACAGTTGTCCTGAGTCCGCGGTGTAGCCAGGAGTAAACGGTGATACTGCCAAGCCGGTAAGCAAGTAGCCAACTATTGCCGGAAGTCCAAGTTTTCGTGCAAGATATCCCAACGTTGCAGCAGCTAAAAGAACCACACCAAAATCAAGTATCAGAGGTGCAGTGTCAACAATAATGTTGGCAGCCAATGGCAGGTTCATAGTTAAGTCTAACTTCTAGAATTTGGGCTCTACGCTAGAGCAGTGAGCATATCCAGTGAATTGTCAGCGCAGGTGCAACATTGGCTTGCCCAAGATCCTGACCAAGTTACTCGTGATCAACTCACACAACTCGTTGCGGATGCGAACGCTAATGAAGTTGCACTTCGAGAGCTAGAAGATGCTTTTTCGGCGCCGCTGGAGTTTGGAACTGCTGGCCTTCGCGGTCCACTTGGTCCCGGCCCAAATCGCATGAATCGGGTAACGGTTTTGCAAGCAGCAGCTGGGCTAGCAAAGTATTTGGTGGCTAACGGTGAAATCGGTCAACCAATAGTTATTGGCTTTGATGCCCGTTATAACAGCGACGTTTTTGCAAATGACACTGCGCAAGTTATGGCAGGTGCCGGACTTAAGCCGATAATTTTTAGTCACGTGGTTCCAACACCTGTTCTTGCGTATTCGATTTCTCAGTTGAGCGCTTGCGCTGGGGTGATGGTTACGGCAAGCCATAATCCGGCGCAGGACAACGGTTACAAAGTTTATTTAAGTGATGGCCGGCAGATAGTTTCGCCAGTGGATACCAAAATATCAAAACAAATTAGATCTGTGGTCGATGTGCGGAAAATAAATCTTGCTACTGAGATCGAGATTTTATCGGAAATTATTACGAAGTCTTACGTTGAGGCAGTTACACATTTGATAACTAGTGGACCAACAACTAGCGCGCAACGAAGAGAAATAAAAAGTGTCTATACCGCGATGCATGGTGTTGGTTGGCAAACTCTAAAGGAAGTTTTCCTGGCTGCAGAAATTTCTGAGCCAATAGCAGTTACGGAACAGCGGGATCCAGATCCAGCTTTTCCTACTGTGGCGTTTCCAAACCCTGAAGAAAAAGGTGCCCTTGATCTTGCGTTAGCACTGGCAACACAATCAGGTGCCGATGTTGTAATTGCAAATGATCCAGATGCTGACCGACTTGCAATCGCGCTGCCAACAATTGATAACAACTGGCTGGCATTGCGGGGGGACCAAATTGGTTGCCTACTGGCTTGGTGGATTATTGAACGAAACAGTGACCAGAAACTAATAGGTACCTTTGCCAATTCCATTGTGTCCTCGATGCTGCTTGAGCAAATCGCAAAACATGCTGGATTAAATTACGAAGCCACCCTCACGGGATTTAAATGGGTTTCCCGCGTCCCGAATTTACTTTTCGGCTATGAGGAAGCACTTGGATATTGTGTTGACCCCCAAAACGTAAAAGATAAAGACGGGATTTCAGCCGCCGCAATGTTTCTGGAGATGATGGCATTTCTCGCACACTCAAATAAAACTCCCTGGGATATTTTGGACGAGTTAGCACTTTCTCATGGACACCATGCAACTGATCAAATCGTTGTGCGGGTTACTGAAGTAGCGCAAGTTGGCGTAGTTATGTCGGGCTTGCGAAATTCTCCACCGAAACTCTTGGGTGGAATGGCAGTTAGCAGAATCGATGACTTAGAGATGGGTTTGGGAAATTTACCTGCTACTGATGCTGTAGTTATCCAGCTTGCGGGTAACGGTGAAGTTGAAAATGCTCGCGTAATTATTAGACCTAGTGGTACGGAACCAAAGATAAAGTGTTATCTAGAAGTCGTAGTTCGAAATAGTAATTTGTTGCTTGCGCGACAAATTTCTGACAATGCATTACGAGTTTTAGCAAAAGATGCAGCGCCGCTGCTTAATGGGGGCAACTAATGGAACGCAGACAACTCGCGCAGATGATCGACCACACATTATTGAAACCGGAAGCAACGGTTGCAGATGTAATCGCGCTTTGTGTTGAAGCAGCCGAACTTGGAACTTACTCAGTTTGTGTATCACCAACTTTTGTAGCAACTGCAGTTGCAAATGTTTCAAATGGCGTAAAGGTGGCAACAGTTTGTGGCTTCCCCAGCGGTAAACATGAATCTGACATAAAAGCAGCCGAAGCTAAGCTCGCAGTGCAACAAGGCGCAGATGAAATCGACATGGTGATTGATCTGGGCAGAGCGATTATGGGTGACTGGGATTACATCCAAAGTGATGTTGCAGCAGTTCGAGCTGCAACCGCGGGGAAAGTGCTGAAAGTAATTTTAGAAACTGCAGCTCTAACAAATGATCAAATCGAACAAGCGTGCCTCAGGTGCAAAGCAGCGGGAGCGGATTTCGTAAAAACTGCAACTGGATTTCATCCAACTGGTGGCGCTGACGTTCGCGCTATCAAGGTAATGCACGATACGGTCGGGGGTGTCCTAGGCATCAAAGCATCAGGTGGAATTAAAACTGCAGAGTTTGCGCAAGAATTAATCGCTGCTGGAGCCACCAGACTCGGACTATCTGGATCACGCGCGATCCTTGACGGAATTGCAGCGACAGGGAGTTACTAAGAACCTACTTGTTCGCGAAGTCGGGCGTATCCGGGTTTGATGATGTGGTTGATGATATCTAGGCGTTCATTGAAAGGTAAAAATGAACTCTTCATTGCGTTCACGCTCATCCATTC